>JANOPQ010000038.1:0-58422 GCA_031421935.1 Bacteroidota bacterium
ATCATCTTTGGTTGGACCTAATCCACCCGTATTCAATACCACGGATGCCCGTTGAGAAGCTTCCTTGAGTGCAATCAAAATATGATCGCGAGAATCGGAAACTGAAGTGATTTGATGCACTTGAATGCCAATATCACTCAACTGCTTTCCCATCCATGCCGAATTGGTATCAACAATTTGCCCGATGAGAATTTCATCACCTATTGTTATAATTTCTGCTCTTACTGTTGACATCTTTTATTCACTAAAATATTTACGGCAAAAGTAAACAATGTAGCTATCTTGAAGTGACTATTTATCGATATAAACTTCAGTAGAATAGCAACCAATTCAAACTAAAGCATGAAGAGAACATGACTTCAAATTTCATTATTACTCAATTGGCAGTATATTTGAATCGTGGCGACAAAAAAATTTATACTCATGAAAAAAATACTCCTGCTCATTTTTCTAATCTCGAGCGCATCCTGCAAAAGTCAAATCAACATCAACAACGTTCTTAATACAGTAAATAATTCCTTAGGAAATGGTTTATCCAATGCTGATATCACAGCCGGACTCAAAGAAGCCTTAAACGTGGGAACCAAAAATGCAAGTTCACAAGTTTCAAAGGTAGATGGGTTTTATAAAAATAATTTAATCCGCATTCCTTTTCCAAAAGATGCTCGCGACATGAAAACCACGCTCGAAAGAATGGGCATGAAAAAGCAAGTCGCTGCATTTGAAAAACAACTCAACAGAGCCGCTGAAGATGCAGCAAAAAAAGCCGCTCCCATTTTTATGGCAGCCATCACTTCCATGACCATCAACGATGGACTCACTATTTTAAAAGGAAAAGACGACGAAGCCACACAATATTTACGCAGAGCAACCACAGCTCAACTTGTAAAAGAATTCAGACCTATCATTGCCGCGTCGATGAAAAAGGTAAATGTGACGAAGTATTGGAATCCGCTTTTTAGCACCTACAACAAAGTTCCACTCGTTAAAAAAGCAAATCCCAATTTAGATGATTTTGTAACTGAAAAAGCAATTGAGGGATTGTTTCTCATGGTTGCTGGAGAAGAATTAAAAATTAGAAAAGATCCGGAAGCGAGAATTTCTGAGATTTTGAAGAAAGTGTTTGGAGGAGGATGAGGTTGGTTGTTAGTTGTTAGTTGTTAGTTGTTAGATTTTAGATATTGGTCGCTAAGCTTCGCGATTAGAATGTATTACTTTAGTTTAAAATTTCCAACCTAAATTAAATCTAATTTAAACCTGCCTGCAGCAGGCAGGCGCAGCGTTCGCAACGTTTAGCTACGGTAGCAGCGGTCTAATTTTACTAATTTAGAAATTATAAAAATCCGCGACTAAGCAAATCCGTGAAAATCCGATTTATCCGCTTCATCCGCGCCTGCCTGCCGGCAGGCAGGTTCCCTTTTACTCTTCGCCAATCCACAAAAACACATCGGCTTTTGTTAAGGGTTGTAGATGACCCGTAATATTTGTCAAAAAGCTAAAACAAATAGGATTTTTGTTTCAAAATCTTGTATAATTATGATTTAATGGCAATTAACTAACAATATTCTCGTTGCCCTATAGCCTGTACTATCAACACCATAATAATTTCATTATATTAGCATTCCTATTTAACATCTTCTAATTATTTTGCCATTAAATTTTATACCCATGACTAAAATCATTAGACGCATTTCGATTCTAATTCTTCTTAGTACATTCTTTTTTACAAATGGATATTCGCAACCAATGTGTAATATTGACTCCATTTATATTTCACCATCAAATCCTGATGATCAAACTCCGATAAAATTATTTCTTCACGTTGATCTTTGGGCTTCGTATTGTAATCCAAACATGATTCCGACTGGACAAATAGTTCAAACTGGTAATGACTTTAAAATAAATAGAAGATTCTGCTCGAATGGTTGGACTAGTTCATGTGTTAATATTGATACTTTTTCTCTTGGAATTTTACCAATTGGCAACTACACAATTACTAATTTAATTTACACGGAATTTTGTTTTCTTAGCAACCCTGGCCCATGGGGATCATGCAGCTATCCAACTGTTCAATTCACAGTAAGTACTTTTACTGGGATTAAGGAAACTAACATACCTCGTTTCAAAATTTGCCCAAATCCATCTAATGGGAAAATTCGAATCAGCGAACTCGATTATCTGAAAGATGGCATCATTTCTTTGATTGATATGGAAGGGAGAATAATTTTTCAAAAACCATGGAATCCGCTCGAAAACGTATTTGATTTTGGAGATTTAAAACAAGGGATTTATTTCTTAAATATCAATTCAATAGATGGAATTAATTCAACCGAAAAATTAATTATAATGAATTAGCTCACTAATAAATTTTGGATTTATTATTTTAATTCATCTTATATTAATCCTAAATAAAAGATATAAAATTGACTATTAAAAAATAATCATGGATGTAAATTGACATTAGACAATCTAAACTAATTAGAACTTTAAAATTAAAATCTTGTATAACTATGGCTTGTAAACAATTAACAACCCATTTTATCACTGCTAAAAACCTATTAATCTAAATGCCTTCATTCATTTAGATACATTGGCAATCCTACTTCAACTCTTTATTATTAATTTAACAGATAATTTCACTCTCATGAATAAAATTTTTCGACCTATTTTATATATAATTATCCTAATCACCATTTATAATACAGCTGCATTTTCTCAATCTTGCAATGTAGATACAATTTATATTTCACCATCTAACCCTAATAATCAAACTCCAAGTTATATTATTGCAAAAATAAATCTACATGGTTATTACTGCAATTTATATTCAACACAAGGAGTTAATTTTAGCGCAACGCTGATCAATAACAATTTCACTTTCGACAGAATTTTTTGTGGACCAACCAATGGAATACCTGGGCAATGTTTGAATACTGACACTGTTTTTCTTGGTATCGTACCAATTGGAAGTTATACTATAACATCTAGAATTATGTGGGAAAATAGTTGCAATGGATTAAGTGTTTATCAAGGAGGATGTAGTTACCCAGTAATTCAATTTAATGTTGGTGCGTTTACAGGTATTAACGAACATCACAAATCACTATTTAAAATCTCTCCAAACCCATCAAGTGGTATAATTCAAATCAATGAACTTGATCAACTATTAGACGGCATCATTTCTTTGATTGATATGGAAGGGAGAATAATTTTTCAAAAACCATGGAATCCTCTCGAAAAAGTATTTGATTTTGGAGATTTAAAACAAGGGATTTACTTTTTAAATATCAACTCAAAAGAAGGAGTTAGTGCCACTGAAAAGCTAATTCTAATTAAATAATCTCTCAAAAATAAATTGAATTTCTAATTTTTATAAGTGGTGTTTATTAGAATCACGATTAGAGGTAGAAAAAACAATTTAACTTTAATCAAATCCGCGAAAATCCGATTTATCCTCTTCATCCGCGTTCCCTTTTACTCTTCGCCAATCCACAAAAACACATCGGCTTTTGTTAGTGGCTGTAGATGGCCTTTCCATTTAAAATCTTTTAATCGCATTTGAGTAGGATCGGTTTCTTTGACTGGAAAAAGGGTAGCGTCGGCTTTGTTGATGAGTGAAATTTTACTGACTTTATTTTCCTTAATGCGAATAAGCATATTGCTACAATCGGCTTGATTAACACCTGTAATTTGTTTCTTCTTGTTACGGATGTGATAAATGGATTGTCCATTCCCAGTCACGTCTATCGTACTTAATTTATTATCTACAAAATAGCCAATCATTTCTCGCCCCTTAATTTGATTGAAACGCAAAGAATCTTCGAAGCCTGCAATAAACGAATTCGAATACAAATTCATTCTCTTAATTTCACTTCCCGCTAACAACAATGAAATTTTATCGGCCGTAAGTTGATTGTTGTTGCTCCATAAAATAGGATTCTTATAAAACCAAATCGTTGAATCAACAGAACTGTAAACCAAAGAATCACATTGCCCTTGCAAATCGGTTTTAAAAATACGAACATGACGGTAGGCGAAGTACGTTTTTTGTTCGGTAGCGGTGTCTTGCTTCGCATAAAGCGTATCGGCATGCATGTAAAGTGAATCAACATCAAAAACTTTGGTGAGCAATCCATTTCCTGTCACGAATGAGATTCCAGTAATTTCATTGAGCCATGCATAATCACCACTGATAATTACTTTTTGGTTGGTATCGACAAGCTGAACATTGTTATAAGCGATACCAATTTTTTCAACACGATCATACAGTATACTATCACCACTCAATCTATTTTCCTTCGATTCAATATATGCATTTTTACTAAACCTCGATTTCTCCGTTTTGGTATTATACCATCCATTCTCGCAGTAAATATGAGCGCTATCGGTTCCCGTACTGTATATATGCGACGGACCAAAGAAATAGGTTGTAGACGATGGCGTATGATATTTTAATGTATCACTAAACATCTTATATTTAGGATTGGTAAGCACCACACTATCTTTAAAAAAAACCATTCTATCTTTCGAATAATAATATCCTTTTTTACTGGTGAGCACATTGTCTTTATCAACAACCTTCCCTCCTACTTGATAGTTTCCAACATCGTTCTCCGTATCGTACTGCATAGCGGTAGTGGTTAATTCCATCTTCCCATCCGTCATGCGAACTACTTTACCCGTCACGTCGGCATTTTTAGTATTGCCATCATAATGAACAAAGTCGCCATACAATTTTGCGCTTGGACCTTCAATACGAATGGTTCCGTACGCATCAATACTATTCGTGCTTTCGTAAAACAAAGCACTGTCGCAATACATATAGGTGTTTTCTTGCTTGAAAATAACATCGCCTACTAATCGGCGTACTTCGATGCCATCAATTTTTACACCTTCTAAACTACCAGCTTGAACAATTTCAATCTGCTTGCCTTGTTGTGCAAAAGATGAATGAATATTCAATCCAAAAAGCAATAAAAACAAAAACAGTTTACCGCCATTAATTTGAAGCAGTAAATTATTTTTTTTAAACATGACAGTAGAATTATTCAATATGGCAAGAAGAAATTATTTATACGATTTGAAATTTATCTCTACGGATGCACTCTAATTTTGAATACATCCATCTAAAAAAAACAAATCAAATTTAGTTACAAATTAAAATGCAACTTCTTTACGCATCAACGTTTGTTTACGATCTGGACCCACCGAAATAATTGTGATCGGAAGTCCGGTAGCTTGCTCGATATAATCCACGTAGTGCATCAAAGAAGCAGGGAGTTGATCGAAATCACTTACCTTCATCAAGTCTTCCTGCCATCCTGGAAGTTCATCGTAGATAGGCTCAATTTTTTCATTGACTACATCATAAGGAACGTGTTCAATCTTTTTTCCTTTGTATTTGTAGTGCGTACAAACTTTAATGGTATCAAATCCACTTAGCACATCCGATTTCATCATGATCAACTGTGTAACGCCGTTCAACATAATGGCATATTTCAATGCTGGCAAATCCAACCATCCACAACGACGCGGACGACCTGTAGTAGAACCAAATTCATTTCCATTTTTACGCAACGTTTCGCCAGTGGAATCCTCCAACTCGGTTGGAAAAGGTCCGCTGCCTACACGTGTACAATATGCTTTGAAGATTCCGTACACCTCACCTATTTTACCAGGAGCTAATCCAAGACCAATACAAGTTCCAGCAGTTACCGTGTGCGAAGAAGTAACAAAAGGATACGAACCAAAATCAATGTCAAGCAATGATCCTTGAGCACCTTCTGCTAAGATGGCTTTGTTATTTGCCAAATAATTATTGAGCACATACTCACTATCAATCAACATTAATTGTTTGATCGCTTCAACTCCTTCAAAAAATGCAGGCTCTAATTCACTTAAATTATATTTATAATTATAATGGCCTAACAATTCCTTGTGTTTAGCTACTAAAGTATCATACAAAGATTTAAAATCGGCGTGTTCCAAATCACCAATACGTAATCCGTTTCTACCGGTTTTATCCATGTAAGTTGGACCAATTCCTTTTAAGGTAGATCCAATTTTTGAAGTACCTTTCGATGCTTCAGAGGCTGCGTCGAGCAAACGATGCGTTGGTAAAATAAGATGCGCTTTTCGAGAGATATATAAATTTTTCTTTACATCTACACCTAACTTTAACAATGCATCAATTTCCTTTTTAAAAACCACAGGATCAATTACCACCCCATTGCCAATCACATTTGCTTTTGTAGGATGAAATATTCCAGATGGAATGGTATGCAACACATGTTTTATTCCTTCAAATTCCAACGTATGACCCGCATTAGGTCCACCCTGAAATCTAGCAATCACATCATAACGTGGAGTGAGCACATCCACCACTTTTCCTTTACCCTCATCGCCCCACTGAAGGCCTAACAATACATCCGCTTTCATAGTACTAACAATAAAAGGTGTTACTTCCACATGAAGCACACCAACGTTTAATAAATATTAATTATTCAATGCTTTCACAGCCAACTCTTCATTGTCGACAACAGAAAACACATTTATCAACTTGGTAATTACCAAGAGCGTTTTAATTTTTTCAGGAACGGTACAGATCACTGCTTCGCCACCTGATTTTCGTGCTTTAGCTAAAATACCTAACAAGACGTTCAAGCCTGTACTGTTCATGTATTTAAAATCGGAAAGATTAATGATGAAATTCGATCCATCTTTTTCAGAGATCTGATTGATATCGTCCATTAATTCATTCGCTTGATTCTTTTCAATCAGGTTTCCCTTCAGGCTGATGAGCGAGTAGGATACTTTGTCTGTGATTTTATATTCGAAGTCCATATTTTGTTTTGTTAAAAATCAGGTCAAAGTTATCTGTTTTTTCTTTGTTTGATGGTCACAATTCTTATTCTCCAAAAGCTTTCTACACTTTCCAAACAGATTTAAACTATGGTGAGTCACTTGAAAATCAAGTATATCCCCCATCATGGTCTGAATTTGTTGAATACGTGGGTCACAAAACTCCAAAACTTTATCGCAATCGAGGCAGATAAGATGGTCGTGTTGCTTGTAAGTATACGACTTTTCGAATAAAGCAAGGTTCTTTCCAAACTGATGCTTTGTCACCAGATCACAAACTAAAAGATGATCGATGGTATTGTATAAAGTAGCGCGACTCACCACAAATTTTTTGGTTTTCATCTGCAAGAAAAGAGAATCAATGTCGAAGTGCTCATCCATGGAATAGATTTCACGCAAGATGGTGAAGCGTTCAGGAGTTTTTCTCAACCCTTCGCGCTCGAGGTAATCGGTAAATACTTTTTGCACCTTTTCAAAAATTTCATCTTGAATGGATGCGGCTTTCGTCGACTTACTCATTTCGTGGTATCAATTCGGGTTACGGCTAAAATTCCAGGAACCTTTGCCAATTTTTTCATTAACGTTTTTAGATGTTCTGTATCGTGAACAAAGAGCATGATGATCCCTTCAAATAATCCGTCGGTGCTTTCAATATTAATGGATCGCATGTTGATGTTTAACTCGGAAGAGATTACTTTCGAAATATTGCTTACAACACCTCTATCGTCCATTCCTGTGATCTTAATTCCCACCAGGAATGCAATTTGTTGTTGACCGAACCAGCGCGCTTTCACAATGCGATACGCGTAATTCGACATGAGTTGAATTGCATTTGGACAATTCGTACGATGAATCTTTATTCCTTCATTAATGGTAATAAATCCAAACACTTCATCACCGGGAATTGGATTACAACAAGGCGATAATTTATAATCAATTTTATCGATACCTTCTCCGATCACAAGCATATCGCTATTGCCACGAATGCCTTTTACTAAATCATCGAACTTTTGCTTATCCGTTTGCGCAGGTACTTTCGTAGTAGCAGGTTCTTTCTTATCAAAGAAATCGCGTAGATTTTTAAGGTCGATCGCTCCAAGACCAATGCGGTGATAGAAATCGGTAAGGTTAGAAACTTTATAAAATATTAAAAGCTCATTTACATTATAATGTTTGTTATGCATTTTCAAGCTCTTCAACTTTCGCTCGAAAACTTCTTTTCCATCTTCCGCTAATTTTCTTCTCTCCTCTTTTAAAGCTGCTTTGATCTTAGACTTCGCCTTTGCTGTAACTACGTTCGCCAACCAATCATCTTTAGGATGTTGCTTAGAAGAAGTTAAAATTTCAATTTGGTCACCACTGTTTAATTTATAACTCAGCGGAACGAGTCGGTGATTTATTTTAGCTCCGATGCATTTTTCACCAATGTCGGAATGAATTTCAAATGCAAAATCGAGCGCGGTACTTCCCACTGGCAATGTTTTTATTTCACCTTTTGGAGTGAATACAAAAATTTCATCTGCAAATAAATTCAACTTAAAATCATCAATAAAATCCAGTGCATTCGATTCAGGACTTTCTAGCAATTCACGAATGCGAGAGATCCATTCATCTAATGCGCTCTCTGTTGTTTTCTCTTTATACTTCCAATGCGCTGCATATCCTTTCTCAGCAATTTCATCCATGCGGCGAGTACGAATTTGCACTTCCACCCACTTTCCTTCCTTGCTCATCACCGTAGTATGCAAACTTTCATATCCATTTGCTTTCGGTGTACTGATCCAATCACGAAGACGATCGGGATTAGGCGTAAAATGATCGGTTACGATGGAATAAGCTTTCCAGCTATCGGCTTTTTCTGTATCGAGTGGTGAATCGATGATGATGCGAATAGCAAACAAATCATACACTTCTTCAAAACTCACTTCTTGCTTTTTCATCTTTGTCCAAATCGAATTGATGGACTTCGGTCGACCTTTTATCTCGTATTTGTAACCTTCCTTATCAAGTTCTGCCTTGATGGGTTTTGTAAAATCAAGAATAAATTTTTCTCTTTCCTTTTTACTTTCTTGCAACTTGAGTGCAATCGATTTAAAAACTTCGGGCTCGGTATATTTCAATGCAAGGTCATCCAATTCCGTTTTGATGGAATAAAGTCCAAGACGATGCGCTAATGGTGCGTATAGATAAGCTGTTTCAGAAGCAATCTTCAACTGTTTATCCTTTGGCATCGAACCCAATGTTCGCATGTTATGCAAACGATCTGCTATCTTAATTAAAATTACGCGCACATCGTCACTCAACGTGAGTAACATCTTCCTAAAATTCTCCGCTTGCAAGGAAGATGTGTGATCGAAGACTCCAGAAATTTTCGTCAATCCATCAACGATACCAGCCACCTTCTTATCAAAAAGTTTTTCAATATCCTCTAATGTGTACTGAGTGTCTTCCACCACATCGTGCAACAAAGCACAGACAATTGAAACACCACCCAATCCAATTTCTTCTGCCATAATCATGGCTACGGCTATGGGATGAAAAATATAAGGCTCTCCGCTCTTGCGACGCATATCTTTATGCGCTTCGAGTGATAGATCGAAAGCTTTCCGAATCATCTTCCGATCGCCCTTATCCATATTCGCTTTACAAGCGCGCAAAATCGCCCGATAGCGTTTAAGAATTTCCTTCTTTTCGGCTTCCGGGTCAAGTACTATAGGCTCTTCGCTGGTATCGGCTTTTAGGAGAGGTTGATTCGGCTCTGACATTCATGCGAAGGTACGAAAGACTACAATTTTATCCCAATTTTGCATAAAATTTGATTGGTGCCCTAAAAATATCATTCCACATCGGAAATTCAGAATTTAGAATGCAGAATTCAGAATTAAGAATTAAGTCAATGCCTATAGCACAATGGTTAAGATTAAAGATCCTGGATTTATTGGGTACACTATAATCCCAATCAATTTCGAATAACGATTTCAGATCCTTTAATCTACAGGCTACTCCAAAATAATTCTAAAGTTTAATAAATATCCAATTACAAATCCAATTACCAATCTTCACTTAGATAATTACGTCAGTAAGATAAAAAAGAACATATAAATTATCGAAAGATAAGCACAGACTTCACACCAAACCATTAAAATTCTTAATTCTGAATTCTAAATTATTAATTAACCATCACCGGCATCACCAACATCAGTAAATCCTCATTGGGATCTGACTCTGCTTTGGGTGAAGAAAGTAATCCTGCGCGGTTGGGAAGAGAAAGTTCTAACAACACATTACCAGAATCAATATTGCTGAGCATATCTTGAATGAAACGAGCGTTGAAGGCGATTTCAATATCTTTTCCCTCGTAGCTGCAACTCAAACGCTCATCAGCATCATTTCCATAATCTACATCTTCTGCAGAAATTTCCACTTGGCTACCTGCAATGCGGAATTTTACTTGATGCGTGGTTTTGTTAGAGAAGATACTCACACGACGAATTGCATTTAAAAAACTCAAGCGATCTACTTCCATCTTATTTGGATTATCCAATGGAATTACAGCTTCATAGTTTGGATAACGACCATCAATCAATCGACAAATCAAACTCACATTATCGAAAGTGAAAAATGCATTGGCTTCATTATAATCGATTTTAATTTGTGTAGTAGTTCCTACCATAGAAGCTTTCAAAAGTGCTAATGGTTTTTTAGGCATAATAAACGAACTCTCTTTTGCAGAACGAATATCATTACGACGATAACGCACTAAACGATGCGCATCCGTTGCAACAAAAATGGAACCTTCTTTACCAAACTGACAAAATACGCCTGTCATCACTGGACGCAACTCATCGTTTCCAGTAGCAAACAAAGTATGATTGATTGCCGCTAATAAAACATCAGAAGGCATTTCGATAGAATTTGGTTTATCGATTGCTGGAAGTTTTGGAAAATCTTCACCATTCAAACCGCTTAACTTATACTTTCCTTTATCGGAACTGATTTCAATATGAAATGAATCTTTTTGAATTTTGAAATTCAATGGCTCTGCACCAAATGTTTTCAAAGTATCCAATAAAATTTTAGCAGGCACTGCTACTTTTCCACTTTCCTTGCTTTGCACAGAGATAATGGTAGTCATGGTAGTTTCTAAATCAGAAGCCGACGCTTTCAGGCTATCAGGACTTAATTCGAAAAGAAAATTCTCAAGGATAGGCAATGGAGTGCTGTTTTGAAGAGCTCCACTAATGAGCTGCAATTGCTTCAATAAGGTATCAGCGTTTACTATAAATTTCATAGGTAATATTCTATCTTAAACTCCTTTAACGCAAAGGAATGCGCAAATATAGTTGATGCAGCCGTTCTACATGGCTACTACACTACTCACTTTATTAACAAAAAGCAAAAAAAATTGCTATTCAAAACGTTGCTGAGCTGGAACTACATCTTTTCCTGGTAAAAAATTGCGTGGATCTTTCAGTATTCTATCAAAATGGAAATATTGACAAACCAACAAAGAGGTATCATCAGACATAACCGCATAAAATTTATCCAAATCAAAAGGCAAATCTTCGCCTTCATGATCTATTTGCAAGCGAGAGCCAGGCGTTACAGGCTTTCGAAAACAAACTAAACTTTTCTCCCCGCCATTGTCCATTTTCACCTTCACAATGCCAAATGGCCCTACTTTAAATATAGAGTCTTTTGAAGCCTGCTTGATATCATTATCTATTCTTTCAAAATAAGTTTCTGAAAACGCGCTTAAGAATGTTCTTACCTTATTGATATCCAAAGGATTAACACTTTGACCATCGATTAATCTTTTCACTGCAAAAGTGGTATCTGCCAACCGAGTTAAATTAAAAGCCCTAATGGGTCGAGCTCTGTCGTTTATGTCTACTTCTACAATGCGTCGAGGATCAAAGCGAAATATTGACTTATCTCTCCATTCAGGTTCAGAAGCAAAATATCGTGTTGAAAGAAATCCATTAAAGCCAGGAATAAAAGTGATGAAGGGAACAGAACTACCTTCCAAGTACATAAATGTACCTAAATTATCCATGGTAGGATGTCCTACATAATAGGTTTTAATATTCTCCCCTTTGGAATAGATTTCAATCTTCACTGATTTTGAAGCCATCAACTTCATGGTATTATTATAAAGATTTTTTCCTACTGGACTACGCACTTCTACATTCTTAATTGTGGCTAAAAGATTTTGAACTCCATCTTCACGAGCTAAAAATTTTCCGTTTACCATCCAATGATTTGATGCTTCGCGCACTAAAGTCACTTCTCGTCCTTCTTTATCTGCTAAAAAAATCTTATCAATACTGCTTGTATCTGCTACAGCAAAATCTCTCAGTTCTCCTTTGATGGATTTATTAGATTCAAAATACCAGAGTCCGCAGGCAACGACAGCCAATAACACAAACACGATCAATACTATTTTATTTTTTTTCATAGAACTAAGTATAACGACGCAAACGCAAATAAAATTTTATTAATCCGAAAACAATTAAAAGGACAATTGGCAAAGTTACATTTAACCACTTTAACAAAGAAGTATCTGCTTCCAATACTGCTGGATCGATCATTCTCAAACGAAATTCTTTACTTCGTACTGACATCAATCCTGAATCATCGCAGAAATAATCCATGATATTTAAAAAGAAAGATTTATTGCCATACGTTGTATTAGTATAGCGATCGAAGCCAAGAGCTACAGGAGAACCTTTCACAATATCATTTCGAATAATATCTCCATCAGAAATCACAATTACTTTTGTTTGAACACTAGAGTCTTTAAAGTCAATTTCTTTATTTTCAGCTATTGTAGGCGGGATTCGATTTTTAAACAATGAAGTAAAACTTCCTTCCATCAACACAGCCACCGGAACATCCTTTTGAGGGAACATTTTCGGATCAGGTTTAAACTGCATAATACCTAAACTCACGCGTACTGGTGCAGGTAAAATCCGACTATATTGAGAGGTTGTTAAGAGTACGGTATGTTTAATTCCTTCAGCATCGATAGGATCAATACTTGACACAAACTGACCTTTTATTGAATTCAAATTATTGACGATAGGATGTTTTGAAGTAGGGTTCATCAACGGAAAAAAGTACCAAGGTAATAATTGTTGCTTTGGTTGATTTCCCACCATGCCAGTGACGACAGGAATTAAAGAAGAAAGTAAATCCTGTACTAAATCATAATTCACACGAACTCCATATCGAAACAACATATCATCCAATTTTAAGTCGCGGGCAGGTGCTAAAATTTCACCACGTCTTTCCAAACTATCCATAGATGCTTGAATGGGATCAATCAATATAATTAGTTTACCACCATGCATTACATATTGATCAATCACAAACTTATCCTTTTCGTTAAAAGCGCTATCGGGCTTTGCTATCACCACCGCTTGATAATCTTTCAATGCATTTAACTTTCCATCTATTCGAACTCTTTTCAATTCATAAGACGCTTTTAGTGCGTTAGCAATATCATTAACATTTGTAGTATCTAATTCGCCGTGCCCTTCTAAAAATGCTATGGATGGACGCATTGGATCCGTCACTTTCCGAATCACATTACAAATTTCGTATTCCAGATTTTGAATAGAGTTATTTAAAATCAGTTCAGGTGGAAATCCATTTTGATTCTTCAACAACGTAATACTCATCTCCACATTCGCATAACTCACCAAGGCACCGGGGAAAATATAAGTACGTTTCACGCCTTCATTCGTTCTTTCCTCAACTGTGGTTGGTTGAATTCCTTTTTGATAAAGTTGAGCATAAAAATTATTCCGTTCCTTTTCATCGGGATTGGCAGATGGATCAATAAATTCAAACTGGAGATTACCATTAGAATAAATACTCAGCTCATCTAAAATTTCACGTGTACTTTGCTGCAAACGAGAAAATCCAGGAGAGAAATCTCCTTCCAAATAAACTCGAATATAAACCACATCTTTAAGTTGAGATACTAGTTTTTTGCTATTATCTGATAACGTAAAACGACTATCATCCGTTAAATCAATTCGTGTAAAAACGAAAGAGGAAACAATATTCGTCAACACGATAATCCCCAAAAGCAAAATCAATTGCATGATGGCTTGACCTTTCGGACTTTTTCTTTTATGAGACTCCATTTCCGACTTTTCCATCACCATTTTCTACTTTCAATAACCATTCTTGTCAAGAAAAGAAAACAAAGAATTGCCGAAAAAAAGAAAACTAAATCTCGAGTATCGATCACTCCTCTACTCAAACTCAAATAATGCGCATTAAAACTTAAACCGAAAACAATGGTTGAAGCCTTTCCTATTCCAAAAATGGCGGAAATCGATTCAAAACCTTTCAAACAAATCAAACAAAGAAAAAAACCAATAATAAATGCGACAACTTGATTATCGGCCAATGAGGATGAAAAAATTCCAATGGCAACGAAACTTGCCCCTAGCAACAACAACCCAATATACGAACCCAAGATGGCTCCAGAATCTACATTTCCAACAGGCAAACTAATCGAATGTATCGTAAAATAGTACACGATAGTTGGTAGTAAAGAAAACAAAACGAGGATCGCACCAGCAAAAAACTTGGCGCTCACCAATTGCATTTCTGTCAATGGACGAGTTAACAAAAGCTCAATAGTTCCGGACTTCTTCTCTTCAGAAAAAAGTCGCATCGTGATCGCTGGTATTAGCAATAAATACATCCACGGAGTAATTACAAATAGCGAATCTAAATTCGCATAACCAGCACTTAAAATATTATAGGATGAATCTGGGAATATCCACAGAAACAAACCCATCGTTAAAAGGAAGACAACGAGAACGATATACCCAATGAGGGAGTTCAAGAAGCTGTTAATTTCCTTGAGGATCAGGGAAAACATAGGAGGCAAAAGTAAACGATTTCATTTAAGAACAAGACATTCATTTTTCTAAATCAAAAAAACAAATCCAATCCATCTTTCGGAAAAAGGATATTTCAAGAAAATTTTATTTCCCAACTGCTAAGGCTTACTTTTGAAGAGTGACCAAAGTACTACAAATCGTTAACCGACTGAATTTAGGAGGAATAACCTATAATGCAGCAACAATAGCAGCTCATTTACGACCGGAATTTGAGACCATGATTGTAGCTGGGATGAAAGATGAGAGCGAAGAAAGTTCTGAATTCATGGTTTTAAAATTAGGACTTGAGCCAATGTATCTCCCGGATATGCATCGAGAGATAAATTTACGTTCTGATTACAAAGCCTATAAGCATTTACTTAAAATCATCCGTGAATTTAAACCTGATGTAGTTCATACTCATGCAGCGAAGGCTGGACTAATAGGTCGACTTGCTGCCAAGAGAGCTGGAGTAAAAGTTATTGTTCATACTTTTCATGGTCATGTATTTCACAGTTATTTTGGGAAATTAAAAACCTCCTTTTTTATAAATCTTGAACGTGGTTTAGCTTGGATCAGCAGTGCGATAATTGCTATCAGTGAAAATCAAAAAAAAGAGCTTTGCGAAACCTATAAAATTAGTTCGTGCAAAAAGATTCATCTCGTTGAATTAGGATACGATTTAGTGCCTTTTCAAGAAAACCCAGAAGTTAAAAGAGCAAAGTTTAGAGAACAATATTCCATTCAACCCCACCAAATTGCGATCGGAATTATAGGTCGATTGGTACCCATTAAAAACTTAAAATTATTTATAGAAGCATTTTCCATTACCCATCAAAAATATGGAGATAAAACCAAAGCATTTATTATTGGTGATGGCGAACAAATGGCTGAATTACAAGAATTTTGCGAAACTTTAGGCTTAACAATTTCAACTCCTAAAAATATTAATGAAAGTTCTTCCCTCGTTTTTACTTCGTGGATTCATGAAATAGACATTGCCATGAATGGTATTGATATATTGACAATCAGCTCATTAAATGAAGGGACGCCTGCCAGTTTGATAGAAGCACAGGCTGCAGGAAAGCCTATTGTAGCAACTAATGTTGGAGGAGTTTCAAATATAGTTCTAGAAGGAGAAACGGCTTTATTGGTTGAAAGTGGTGATATCATAGGATTTTCAAATGCTTTAAACCAACTTTTATCCAATGAACAATTAAGACTCAAAATGAGTTTAAAGGGGCCTTCTTATGTGCTTTCCCGCTTTCACGAAAAAAGATTATGTAAAGATATCTCTGATTTATACGCCAAGCTTTTGAAGAATTAGAGCTTCTCCCAATTAGCAATAAAAAATACTTACTTTTGCTACCAATCAAATGATTCATGATTTTATGAAAAAGCTAATACCAGCACTATCTATTCTATTTATTATCAGTTCTTGCCAAATTAATCCGAGTGTCATGTTCAAAGTACCTAAGAACTATGAATATTCAAATGATCAAACCATTGGCAATATAGAATACCGTATTACTCCAAATGACATAATCGGATTTAGTGTTTATACTAATGATGGTTTTAAGTTAATTGATATGACCACCTCAGCAGCATCTATTGCAGGTGGATTTCAAAGTGTTAACGGGCAAGGTAATACTCAAACACAATTTTTAGTAGAACCTGATGGACAAATTAAACTTCCAATAGTTGGAAAAATTAAAATTGCCGGTCTTACTGTTCGAGAAGCTGAAAAATCACTAGAACAAGAATACGCCACTTTTTACAACAAGCCCTTTGTCATGATCAAAGTCTTAAATAGACGCGTGATGGTCTTCCCTGGAACTGGGGGAACAGGAAGAACCGTAAATCTTGATAATGAGAATATGAATTTAATTGAAGCTTTAGCCTTAGCTGGTGGATTAACGAATACAGGAAAATCATATAAGATCAAATTAATTCGGGGTGATTTAAGAAATCCAAAAGTGATGTTAATTGACTTATCAACAATTGAAGGAATGAAGCAGAGTAATTTATTACTTCAGTCGAATGATATCATTTATGTGGAACCAGTTCCAAGAGTTTCACAAGAATTACTTTCTCAACTCGCCCCAATTATTGGAATCATTACCAGTTTAGCTTTAGTATATCAAATTGCAGATGGTTTAAGAACTCCATAGGAGCTACAAGGAACGAATGGCAAAGAAGAAAATATCGCCGATTAACGAAGATTTTGATTTCAAACTTCTTGTGACTATAGCAAGAAAGAATTTGCTATGGTTTACTTTTTTCATTTTAATGGCCATTCTTATCGCACTCTTAATTTTACGATACACGGCTCCAGTTTATGAATCTACGGCTGTAATACAACTTTCTGAGCAAGATAATGCAAGTAATGTCATCAACTCAAAACAATTTAAAACTTTCACCGATCAAAACAACAAACTAGCATCGAGCATCGAATTAATGCGTTCTCGAGTAATTTTAGAACGAGTTGTAAGTAAGCTTCCCTTTAAAATTAGTTATTATTCTAAAGGTGAAATTTTAACTTTTGAATTGTATAAAATGTCACCTTTTACAGTTGAATTAAGGATGAAAGACAGCTCTTTAATTGGCAAACCCATCAATATAGATTTTCTAACTTCAAATACTTTTAATCTTAACTATAGTAGCAAAAGAGTTCACAGAAAAGGTCCTTTTAAAACAGACGAGTGGCTAAGTTTTCCAGAAGCCGACATGAAGATTTCAATATATGATTTCAAAGCAATTTCTCTATTACAACAAGCTCTAAACAAGGATGCATTTTATTTTGTAATTAACAGCTTACCTGAATTAACAAATCAAATTTCAAAATCCATTATGATCACTCCACTAAATGTGGATGCACAAACTGTACAAATCAAACTAAAAGATAAGACTCAGCAAAAAGCTTCTGATATTGTTAATGGAATAGCCGTTGAATTTAATAAATATGATTTAGAAAAAAACTCTGAAGTTGCAGATAAAATTCTTGATTTTATTGACAATACTATTGCTAGTATTGATATTGAACTGAGCAATTCCGAAAGCTCTCTTGAGCGATTTAAGAAAGAAAACAAAATCTTAAATCCAGAAATGTCGGCTGGTATTATTATGAATCAGCTGCAAGCGTTACAAACTGAAATTTTTGCATATGAACATGAAATTAATCTATATGCAAGTATTAAGAAAGAGCTTCAAGGATCTCCTGATGTAAGTAAATTCCTATTGAGTTTGTCAGGAAGATCAGAAAACAATTTAATTTTATCTCATTTGGAAAAGTTAAGTGTATTATTAGATCAAAGAGATCAAATAAAACTACAAGCTACTGAAAAAAGTGAGTTATACAAATCGGTTCAAGTACAAGTTGAAAATCAACAATTGCTCTTAAGCAAAATGCTAATCAATGAAGGTTTAAGTTTTAAAGCGAAAAAAGAAAGTAAACTTTTAGAAATACAAAAAATAGAAAAAAAATTCGGAATTATACCGCAACAGCAAGCTGAATTTGGACGCTTAACGCGATTGTTTACTATCAATGAAAAATTTTATTCTCTTCTACTAGAGAAAAAAGCAGAATTTTCAATAACACGAGCTGGTTATGTTCCTCAACATATCATTTTACAAGCAGATTTAGGTAACTCCCCTCCTGTTTCTCCGAATAAGGCGTTAATTATTAGTGCTTGTATGATCATTGGTTTTCTCGCTGGATTTATTTTAATAGTTACGAGGTATCTACTTTACGATGAAATCAACTCGCTTGAAGAGGTTGCACAATATACTGATGCAGCGATGTTAGGTATCATTCCAAAATATAAACGTGAAATTCCTATTTCTCAATTATTGGTTGATAAAAATCCAAAATCAGTTATATCTGAAGCCTTTCGCTCCATCCGAACGAATTTGCAATTTATCTCGAATAAAGATGGAGCAAAAATTATTGCTTTAACATCAACCATTTCTGGAGAAGGGAAAACATTTAATGCAATAAATCTAGCTGGTGTAATTGCATTTTCCGGTTTGAAAGTAGTCATCCTTGACCTTGATCTCAGGAAACCAAAAATCCACTTGGGTTTTAATGTTGAAAACAACCATGGAATTAGTACACTATTAATCGGTAAAGACAAACCTGAAAATTGTATCATTAAAAGTTCACTTGCTAATCTTGATTTCATCACTGCAGGACCAATTCCACCTAATCCTGCGGAGTTAATTATTAATCCTACTATGGAGTCGCTGCTAGTTCACTTAAAGACGATTTATGATATTATCATTATTGACCTACCACCCGTTGGTATTGTTAGTGATGGAATTCCGATTATGCAGATAGCTGATTACCCACTTTATATTTTAAGAGCAAAGTATTCAAGAAAAATGTTTGTTGCACAAATCAATAAACTGATTACTGATAACAAAGTAAAAAATATGAGTGTTATTTTGAATGGGGTTGAAATGTCGAAGCTAAAGTATGGCTACGGCTATGGATATAGTTATGGATACGGTTATGGATATGGATATAGTTATGGATACGGTTATTACGAAGAAGATGAAGAACCTAAAACTTTATGGAATCGCGTAACTGATGTATTCAAAAAGAAAAAAGTTTAAAGATGGAAGTAACACGATTTAATATTGAAGGTCCTCTCCTATTCAAACCAAAAATTTTTCATGATGACCGAGGTTATTTTTATGAATCTTACAATGAAAAGGTATTTCATACATTAGGACTAGAAATGAAGTTCGTTCAAGATAATCAATCGAGTAGTCATAAAAATGTTTTGCGAGGCTTGCATTTTCAACATCCTCCATTCGATCAAGGGAAATTAGTGCGCGTATTAAAAGGGCGTGTGCATGATGTAGCTGTCGACATCCGAAAAAATTCACCCACGTTTGGACAACATTTACGGGTTGAATTGAGTTCATTCAACAACTTTATGTTCTGGATCCCGCCTGGATTCGCACATGGTTTCTTATCTTTGGAAGAAGATACTATTTTTCTGTATAAATGCACCAACGTTTATCATAAAGAATCAGAAAGTGGTATTTTATGGAATGATAAAGATCTGTCTATTGACTGGGGCAGCAACGGCACGCCCATTGTCTCTGAAAAAGATATGGAACTGCCCTCTTTCCAAGAATTAGAATCAAGATTTGAAATCATGACGTCCAATGACTGAACAGTTTCTTCAACATAGCAGCTTTATTCTGTACACGCTCTTTCTAATAATTGCGGTAACCTTTTCTTTAATGATTAACGCTTTATTTTTACGATTCTTCAAAACACTTGGTATTCGAAATAATTTAGACGGTACTATTATTCGTTGGGGGGCTATGTCGAAACCTAGTATTGGAGGAATAACTTTTTATATTATGTTTCTTCTTTCATTGGCCAGCTATTCTATTTTATTTGAACCTGCACAAGATGCTTACCAACTCGGTTTTGTTGGACTTCTTTTATCAAGTGGTACTGGGTTTTTGATTGGCTTAGCCGATGACGCGTACAACACAAAGCCTTGGCTAAAATTTGGAGTTCAACTTCTCTCTGGTCTTATTTTAATTAGCACGGGTATTAGTATTCATATTTTCTCAAGTGATTTATTGAATTATATCGTTACCCTATTTTGGGTGGTTGGTATCATGAATTCAATAAATATGCTCGACAATATGGATGGAATCACCACTATAGTTTCCATTGGAATTATTTTAAATACCATTTACATTATTATTCATAACGATGATATCGTTAACATGCATCTATTGGTTTTAATTGGTGTATTAGCTTCTTTGGTTGCCTTCTTACGTTTCAATTGGCATCCTTCAAAAATGTATATGGGTGATACGGGAAGTCAATTTCTAGGTGTCTTTTTAGCCACCATGGGAATTATTTATTTCTGGAATGATCCTTACTCTTCAGAAGCGCCAGCGACTGGAAAATTATTAGCTGGAACGATTATGACATTTATACTTCCCATTTTAGATACAACCGTCGTCGTTGTAAATAGACTTTCTGCAGGTCGATCCCCATTTGTAGGTGGAAAGGATCATACAACACACAGCCTTGCTTTACTTGGGCTAAGTGACACTCAAGTAAGTTTTGTTTTTGTCGGACTCGCCTTACTTTCTCTTTTGATGAATGTGCTTATTGAAGAATTTGTTGGAGAGTGGAACTATTCTGCGTCCATTTTCTTCCTTTGTTACTTTGTTATTTTATTAAGTTTCTTCTTTTACACCACAAGAAATAAGAAAATTAAAAGCAGAGAGCGGCTTCGCGAAATCAAATTGAGTCAAGGAGAAACTTCAAGCGTACAAAATTAATTCTTCTTATCGAGCAAATTTGGTCTGCGTTCCTTTGTTCGCTGAAGTGACTTTTCATATTTCCACTGCTCAATATTCTTTTCATGTCCTGATAATAAAATATCGGGAACTTTCCATCCTCTAAATTCAGCAGGACGTGTATAAACAGGTGGAGCTATTAAATCATCTTGAAAAGAATCTGATAGCGCTGATGTTTCATCATTTAAGACGCCAGGAATTAAACGAATTAAAGTATCGCATAGCACAGCTGCTCCCAACTCTCCTCCCGACAAGACATAATCTCCTATACTTATTTCACGAGTAATAAAATGTTCACGTACTCGCTCATCCACTCCTTTGTAATGTCCACAAAGGATCATCATATTTCCAGAAAGTGATAGTTGATTTGCTAATGGTTGGTCCAACAATGTTCCATCCGGACTCATATAAATCACTTCTTCGTAATCATTTTTACTTTTCAATGTTTCAATACAAAGTACAATTGGTTCAATCATCATCACCATTCCTGCACCACCACCAAAGGCGTAATCATCGGTGTTACGATGTTTACTTAATGCATAATCTCTCAAATTGATTAAATTCACTTGAACCAATCCTTTTTCCTGAGCACGTTTCAAAATAGAATGCTGAAAAGGACTTTCCAGTAATTCGGGATGCACGGTGATGATATCGATACGCATGTTTTGTTCTGAAATCTAAATTTTCTTGATCATTAAATAATGTTGAATGTCGTTGTAAAGTAAAAAAGTTTCCTTCACTTTTGTATAACCACAGGCAATGTAAAATTCCAAAGCGTTTTCACGCGCTTGTAAAACGATGGTTTTTACTCCGGCACTCATTGCTAAACTTTCCAACTCTTCCATCATCATTTTCCCAATTCCCTTTCCACGTTGTCCGGTATCAACTGCCATATATCTAATTTGAGCTTCATGTGGAGAGTTGAGGTGAAAACGTCCACAAGCGATGATATTTCCATCTTCATCAACGATCATTCGTTGTAAACTATTTTCTTCCTGATCGTCACGTTCGGTTCCTTTGGGTTGACCCCATGGCTTACGAAGTAATTTCCATCGAAAGAAAAAATAATCCTCAATCCTATTTTCATGGTAAGGATCTGCAAATTTTAATTTACTCATCGTCATCATATATTCTCTATTTTAAAGGCCACTGTCGCCATTCGCTTGCTTATTTTTCCGTTGGGTTCCACTTGCTCCAACACCATTGCTTTTGCCAGAGAATCATTCAATACTTCGTCTAACTTTCTAATTTTCGCAGCAGGAACTTTAGCCTGGTGCAACTTTGATAAAACGGTAGATGCATCTTGCCTGCTGAATAATGCAGTTAACTCTGATTGTAAATCAATTCTATTTTTAACACGATCCGCGTTAGTTAAAAATTTACTTTCATCTGCGAGTGATTGTTTGCCCAACACATCACATAAAACTCGAAACTGTCCATCGGTACCCACCGCCAATAAAATCGGCTGGTGATCTTTACTCAATACCTTTTCACCATAAGGGGCAATATTGGGATGTAAGGAACCTAACTGTGACGGCACTACGTTCGTATTGAGATAAGCACTGGATTGATTGATTAATGATGCCAATGCAGATCGATATAACGAAGTAGAGACGATGGCTCCTTTTCCTGATTTTTCTCGTTTCCATAACGCTAATAGTATTCCTTCTTTGAGTTGATGAGCGGCCAATACATCAATGAAAGCAATGGGAAGCTTCAAAGGATCGTCACCTGGATTTCCGTTTATTGACATCATTCCTGATTCCGCTTGCAATACGGCATCATAAGCTACACGATCTTCGGAATCAAACCCATGAATTTCACCAATGACTAATGAAGGATAACGGTCAAGCAGTACCGAACTCTTTAAATCAAACTTTTCTGCATCGCCCTCTTTAAAATTGACGATAAGCACATCTGCACTTTGCAAATATTCTGAAAGTTGCGCTCGATCGGAAGACGCCCCTAAATCAAGAAAAACAATTTTCTTGCGCCAATTCACACAATGATAATACGCAGAAGCGGGATCATCCTTAGATTCATAAACTGATTTCCATCCGCGGGTTGGATCACCACCGCTCCTTTTATTCTCAATTTTAATGACTTCAGCACCTAACTCAGCGAAAAACATTCCCACTGCTGGACCCGCCAATACCGTGGCCAATTCAATTACTTTAAGTCCTTTCAGGGAATCCGTCAACATGCGTCACACTTCTAGCCCTCAAAAATACTTCAGCCAGCATGCAACGAATGCCACCTCCTCCAATTTTTTCAATCATCCGGATGTCAACAACCACAAAGTTGGATCGTTTAGAAATCAATCCTTTCTGATCTATTGTCAGATTTTGATAGGCTGATGTTGAACAAATCGTAAATAATTTCCCCTCTTTAGTTTGGAGTTGAAGCATGTTCCCACAGAAATGCTGGACTTGATTCCAGGTAATAGAAATTGCTTCCAAATTGCCCTCTTTAAAAAACTGCAAGAGCTTTGATTTTTCGAATGGATCAATAATCCCATCTTCATAATAAAGTACATAACCCAACCCCATATTCATGATCACATTGGTATGGTAAATCGGTTGTTGATACGCATCGATACAGGTAAATAAAAATGGAGTATAGTTTAAAGCAGAACATACATCAGTAAAAACTTCTTCATCTGTTCTTGGACTTCGAATCGCGAAAGCTGTTTTTTGCAGATGGTCAAATACAATACTTCCTGTTCCTTCTAAGAATAAAAACTGTTTTTCATATTTACTGTAATCATGAATCTCATCTACTTCAAAATTATACTTCAAATCAACGAGCATGTTTCCGTTTCTTTCTCGCTGTCGATTTGCAGCCATCATTGGGTAAATAAATAATTTATTTTGCTCATGCGTGCTGAAACAATTATTCGGGAAGATACAATCAGGCGCTAACAAATCATCAGATTGAGAAACGAGAACATCAATTCCAACATCTCTCAATTGATCTACTACGCTATCAAATTCTACCAATGCCATGTCAGACACCTTTTCAACTTCCAATTTATTTTGAAACGAATTACTGCTAGAAGTTTCGGGGTTATAACCAAATTGCGCGGGACGAACCATCAAAACGGTATGTGCAATATGATTGTGAACCAACATTATTATATGCTTTTATTTGAATCTATAAAATACTTTATTGCCAATTCATACCCTTTTAATCCAAGTCCACCGATGAGTCCAACACATTTGCTCGCCATTAAACTCTGATGACGAAATTCTTCTCTAGCAAAAACATTAGAGATATGCAATTCAATTACTGAAGTTCGAATGGCTGCAACGGCATCGGTAATTGCCACAGAAGTGTGTGTATAACCGCCAGCATTCAAAATGATTCCTTGAGAGGAAAAACCAACTTCATGCAATCGATTAATGAGTTCACCTTCCACATTACTTTGAAAATAATGAAGATCGATATCTGGAAAAAGCTCCTTTAAATTTGAAAAATATTCTTCAAAAGTCTTCACACCATACACTTCGGGTTCACGAATACCCAACAAATTCAAATTTGGACCGTTAATAATATCTACACGCATCATGTACAAATTTACAAAAAATATGAATCATTAATTATCTTCGTACAGTCATGAACGCTTGGACGCCCTACATTAAAGGATTTAGAAGTTATTCGCAATTGGAACGTTCACTGTCCTCCAATACGGTGGAAGCTTATGAGCATGACATTGAAAAATTAGTACAGTTTTTAGATTTCAAACAATACTCCTATTCCCCCGAGCAAATCAAACATGAACATCTACAGGAATTTCTTCGATGGGTGAGTGATTTGGGAATGATGGCAAGAACGCAAGCACGCGTGTTATCAGGAGTAAAAGCCTTTTACAAATACTTGTTGATGGAAAATGTTTTGCAAGATGATCCCACCGAATTAATAGAAGGTCCGAGCATTGGGAAGAAACTTCCTGATTTTCTTACGGTGGAAGAAATAAATATATTGTTAAACGCTATCGATTTAAGTTTACCTGAAGGACAACGAAACAAAGCGATGCTCGAAACATTATATTCTTGCGGCTTGCGTGTATCGGAACTTATCGGATTGCAATTAAGTCAAAGTTATTTTAATGATGGTTTTGTAAAGGTTACTGGTAAGGGTAACAAAGAAAGAATAATTCCGATGGGAGATTCAGCCATAAAACAAATTGGGTTGTATACGGATGGAATTCGAAATCATTTGCCGATACAAAAGGGGCATGAAGATTATATTTTCTTAAATCGAAGAGGACGAAAATTAAGTCGGGTGATGGTTTTTATGATCATCAAAGATTTGGCTTCGCGAGCTGGAATTAGAACTACAATAAGTCCGCATACATTTCGACATTCATTTGCCACCCATTTAATTGAAGGCGGTGCCGATTTACGAGCGGTTCAAGAGATGCTTGGCCATAGCAGCATTACCACTACGGAGATTTACACCCATCTCGACAAGGACTATTTGCGATCGGCTATCTTACAGTTTCATCCACGCAAATAGCGGAGTTAGCTATAAGTTTGAGTGAAATTATTCGAATCGTTAAGAAGAAATAATAACTTCTAATTACGTCATAAACTACTGTAAATCTATGTATTAATTAAAATATTAAAGCAAAAAAATGAACTGATTCACTCAGGAAGACTGGTATTTTTTTGGGGTTAAATCAATAAGCCTTAATTTTATCAAAATACAAGAGATACATGGCATATACCTATCAAGACGCTTCGATCGTAGACATTATAGACGAGACAGAAAAAGTGAAACGATTTTTCATTAAAGTTCCAGATGAAATACCTTTTTCCTTTAAGGCAGGACAATTCATTATGTTGGATTTACCCCTCGATTCAAAATATACAAATCGCAGTTATTCGATTGCATCAGCTCCTTCGAAAGATAATATTTTTGAGTTGTGTATTGTACTTAATGAAAAAGGATTAGGAACACCACTCTTATGGGAGAGATATAATATAGGAACACAATTAAAAATCTCAAAAGTGTTAGGTAAATTCCAATTGCCTGATCCTATTGATCGCGACTTATGTTTTATTGGAACTGGGACTGGTGTTGCTCCGTTACGTTCACAAATCGTACATATCTTAAAAAATAATATTCCACATAAAAATTTATACTTGATTTTTGGTAATCGTTGGGAGAAAGATATTCTTTATCGCAAAGAGCTAGAAGAATTGGCAGCAGAATATCCAAGCTTCCAATTCATTCCTGTTTTATCACGTCAAAATGATGGATGGAAAGGTAAGTCAGGATATGTGCATAGCATTTACGAAGAAATTTTTGCGGATCAACGACCAGCTTATTTTTATATCTGCGGATGGGCGGATATGCTAAAAGAAGCGCGACAAAGACTCGATATTTTAGGATATGACAAAAAAGCGATTCGCTTTGAGTCGTATGATTAAAAAGTTGCAAAACATAGTATACTAAATTTCGTTTTAAACTGTTATCTTCCTCTAACTCATCAATTTCTTAAAAAATGCTAAACGAGTTGAGATCGAAAAAACTAAGTCAGATTTTAAATCAGAGCCCTGCTTCTGAATTTGGATTTGGCAATACCACCAATGAATCCGGAGAGCGAACATTAAACAAAGATGGCACGGCCAATATTAAACGTATTGGAGAGCCACATTTCAATGTAGTGAATATTTACCATTCACTCATCACTATGTCGTGGTTAAACTTCAGCATCTTGGTTTTTGGTTTTTACTTTTTTGTCAATTTATTATTTTCTACACTCTATTATATTCTTTGTCCCGATGCTATTGCAGGAATGATTTATACCAACGAAGCAGAAAAGTTTTTGGAAATATTTTTCTTTAGTTCACAATCACTAACCACAGTTGGATATGGAAGATTAAATCCGACAGGCATACTTGCAAGTTCCATTGCCGGCATTGAATCCATGATGGGGTTATTGGGATTTGCATTAGCCACAGGATTATTGTATGGAAGATTTTCTCGCCCCACCGCAAAACTATTATACAGTGAAAATATTATCATTGCACCTTACAGCCACCCTACTTTATCTGTCGATTCACCTACCGCACTGATGTTCCGCGTGGCTAATTTGAGAAGAAATCAATTAATTGAAGTAGAAGCCTTGGTATTATTTTCGTACAATCAAAATGTAAACGGAGTAATACAACGAAAATTTGCTAACCTAAAACTTGAGGTTGCAAAAATAAGTTTTCTTGCACTTTCTTGGACCCTTGTTCATCCCATCAACGAGGAAAGTCCACTACGCAACTTAGTAGAAAATGATGTAGAAGAACTTGACGCTGAATTCATGATTAGTATTAAAGCCATTGATGATACCTACGCACAACAAATCTTTGATCGAAATTCTTATTTTTGGAAAGAAATGAAATGGAACGCAAAATTTTTGCCGATGGTATCTAAGTCAGAAACAGGAAAAACCATTATCGATTTAAAAAAAATATCTGAAATTGAAAATATTGAAATTGAACATGTATAAAATATTTCTAATACTTTTTTTCACTTGTATTGCAGGAACTTCGTGGTCACAAGTAGGAAAAAGTGAAATCCAAAAATTTCAACAAGGAGAAAAATTACAGCAGGAAGAAAAATGGAGTGAAGCCCTTGTTATTTATAAAGATCTATTGAAAAGCGATTCATCCAACATCGAATATTTATGGAGAACGTCTTTCATGTATTCCATCATTGGCTTTGAACAAAAAACAGAGAGTTCAAAACAAGATTGGTATGAAAAGGCAGCTTATTTAGGAAAGAAAGCCATCACACAACATCCTCAGAATGCGAATGCACATTACGTCTATGCAGTTGCGCTAGGCAGAATGACTGAATTTGCAAGCAACAAAATAAAAATCGAGAATGCTAAATTAATTAAATCAGAGGCGGAACTCACTATTAAACTTGATCCGAAAACGGCAGGAGCCTATCATATTTTAGGAAGATGGCATCGCGAAATTGCTGCATTTAATTTTTTTGAAAGAACCATGATAACAGCCATCTTCGGAGGGTTGCCTGGTGGAACTTATGATGAGTCCATTAAGCATTTTGAAAAAGCCATTTTGTTAGAGCCCATGAATGCATTGCATTATTTCGAGTTGGCACTTTCGTATCTAGCACGCGACGAAGAAAATGACAAACAGAATGCGAAAAATTGGCTGATTAAAGCAACACAAATTCAAGTAAGGAGCGTAGACGACAAAAACAATAAGAGTAAATGTGAGAAATTGTTAAAAGAAATATAAAGTAAATTTTTATTTTACTTTTTTCTTTTCAACCAATCAAAAGCTTCGGGTGTCAAATTTTTCAAATAGACAAAAGCAATATAAATTCCAGAGATTATTATTCCTTTGTAAAGGATATTAATTAATGGGTATCCTGTGGATGGTAACAAAAATCCCAATCCAAAAAGAACAACAATTAAAAAGAGCAACACTTTATTTTCCTTCTCGAAAGGTTGCAAATTGAAATGCTTTTTAACATACCAAAACAAGAGACTATTGTAAATAAATGAAGCTAAAGCGGTAGCGGTGGCGGCTCCTATCATCCCTAACCAAGGGATTAAAATAATTTGCAATGCCAATACAATTACGGCTAAAGAAATTAAAAACACGGCGCCTAGCTTATACTTATCAGAATTAAATAAAATAGCTGCATTTAATCCTGTAGCCATATTGTAAAGACTTGACAAACTTAAAATAATTACGATGGGTGCACCCTGATCATAACCTGCAGGTAAAAAAGTGAACAAATCGTAAATATTGATATTCACATTCAGAAAAAGAAATCCACCAATCATAAACATATACAAACTTGACTTTTGGTAAATCGAATTGATTTCTTCTCTATTATCTTCTTGCCAAGCAAATGCAATTTTAGAAGAGGCGATGCGATCGAATGCATTCAATGGCGCTTCAATGATTGTTGGAATAAAGGCAGCTACAGTATAAATTCCTACAAAAGCTAGAGGCATATATTGACCAATCATAATGGCATCAAAAAATTTCAATCCGATAGAGGCAACAGAAGCAAACCAAAGTAACAATCCGTAACGAATCAACTGAATAAAATTTTGTTCTTTAAAAAAGGGCCAATCAATTTTAAATCCGGGTCTGTCGAATTGAAAAATATAGACCAACAAACCGATCATTTGAATTCCATAAATGGCAACAAAAGCCATTATAAACTCATCTAAGGTAAACCATTTGAGATAATACAAACTCACCACTGCAATAGCCATGAAGCGTACTATAATATCATTGAGGTATGTGGGAATTGTACTCTTATAATTCGAGGAGCAATAGATGCTTAATACAGAAATAATTGAAACAAAAAATGTAAGCGGAAAAACATAATAAAAGAACTCATTAAACAAGGGCGATTCGGCAGCATAGCGACCCATGATAAAATCCTTAGACAAATAAAGTACTGCGGCTGCCAACACAAATCCAATCAAAGGAAACAGCAACATAAATCCAAAAAAACCATGATGACGATTCTCAATACTTTTAAATCGAGGGAAGAAGCGTGTGGTAGCATTTCCAATGCCAAGGGGCACAAACATCGCCACCAACAGAGCGAATGAATATAGTACTCGAGTTAAGCCTAACTCCTCTTTTGTAAGAAAATTTGGCTGGATAACAATCAGGTTTACAAAGCCCACCACAAAACCAATATAGGTAGCTATGGTGTTTTTTATGCCTTGACGTTTGATGACTCCCATAATTCGCTAAAATAGCTTAATATTATAATCGACTATGAGATATTTACTTATTTGTTTCATCTTGATTTCAACTACAATAGAAGCTCAAAAAGAAGGAAATTGGTGGGTATTCGGCAACACAACCAGCTTTGATTTTTCAACAAGCCTCCAACTGCAGCTTGCAATAGATGGATGTGTAACAAATCACATCCATCTTTTATACCATAATTGAAAAACAAAAAGAAACCAAATTCTTTCTGTATCATGAAGTTTTCCTTCTAAAAATTTATCTTTTAGGCGCTCCACTAGAGCTGGATTAAATAGATTTTGCTTTACAATAAAATCGTGATCCATCACGTCCAAGAATAAATCCTTTAACTCAACTCTCAACCAATTTTTCACAGGAACACCAAAACCCATTTTAGGTCGATTCATAATTTCGACAGGAACATATTGGTGTACGATATCTTTTAAGATACGCTTCCCTTTCCCTTCAAACAATTTATATTCGTCTGGTAAAGTTGCGACAAACTCAAGTAATCTATGATCCAAAAAGGGCTCTCTTCCTTCTAGACTTGCTGACATAGTGGCGCGATCCACTTTTTGTAGTATATCATCAACTAAATACGTCTTGTATTCTACTGCTAAAATTTTATTGAGATTTGAGATTTTGCTATTTAATTCTGAGCCCTGATTAAAAACTGTTTTAGGAATTTGAAAAGGATGAATTAGCAATCGATCCAACTCAGCCGTACTAAATGTTTCATTAAAATGATTGAATGCTTCAAGTGGATCTTTTGAACTCAGCACATCATGCAGTCGACTCCATTTATCCGCTTTTTCAAAATCACTAGAAAATAAATTTGAAATCAAAGAAGATGGTTTTGCAGCAACTTTTTGCAAGAAAGTTGGAATCTTACTTATTGCATCAAGATAATTTCTACCTTTTTGATGCCGCGGATATCCTGCGAACAATTCATCACCTGCATCTGCTGAAAGTGCAACCGTCACATATTGTCTAGCAATTCGACTGACTAGTGTTGTTGGAATAGCAGATGAATCTCCGAAAGGTTCATCATACAAATCAGGTAACAATGGAATAATATCCATAGCATCCTTCATTTTACAAATATATTCGTGATGATTCGTTCCGAGATGATCCGCTACTTTCTTCGCTTCCTTCGATTCATCAAAATCCTTATTTTCAAAACCTATAGTATAAGTATTTATTTTTTTCTGCGACTTACTTAAGAGCGCTGCAACAGCAGTACTATCATAACCGCCACTTAAAAATACGCCAACTGGAACATCGGCAACCATTCTATAATTAAAAGCAGATTCCATTAGTTCTTCTGTCTTCAACTTAGCATCCTCATAACTTAACAAAGAAGGTTCTTGATTGTAAGCATCAAAAGCATTCCAATAGCAATGCGAAGTTTCTTCTTTTGACTTTAAATCAATACACAACCAATGACCAGGATTAATTTTGAAGGTATTCTTAAAAATACAGAAAGGTGCAGGAATATTTCCATGCTTAAAATAGAGTGCAAGAGCATCTTTATTCAACTCCTTTTCAAATGATGAACATTGGTGAAATGCTTTTAATTCAGAGGCAAACAAATACACTCCATTATTTTTATAATAAAACAATGGTTTTACTCCAGCACGATCACGAACCAAAAAGATTTTTCCTTTCTCATCGTCAAACAAAGCAATCGAAAACATTCCAATAAATTTTTCTATTACGGATATCCCCCACTCTTTATAACCGTTTAAAATAACTTCAGTATCAGAATTAGATTTAAAGAAATGACCTAAATCTATTAACTCTTTTCTTAACTCCTGATAGTTGTAAATTTCACCATTCAACATCACTAACAACTTACCATCTGCATGGTACATGGGTTGATGACCTAATGGACTTAAATCAATAATTGACAATCGACGAAAACCAAAACCAATATGGGCATTTGCATTCTGCAAAAACTCATAGCCACTGTCATCAGGTCCACGATGAACAAGTGTGTCGGCCATTGCCTTTAAGACTTTTAGATCTTCACGCTTATTAAAGTCAATAAATCCGGCAAATCCACACATTATTTACAAAATTATCATAAAGTAGCTAGAGAGGAGAACTAAAGTAGAAAAAACACTAATTTTACAGCATAATAGTCGTAAAAATTCAATGATTCCATACGTTTCCCCGCATTCAAAAAAGGAGTTGTCAATACATGGCAACAAACTTCAAAATACTGACAATGAATCTTTTCCAGTTATAAATGGGATTCCTCGATTTGTTCCTGTGGACAATTATGCTTCAGCATTTGGGCTTCAATGGAAAACATTTGCAAAAACACAGTTAGATAGTTTTAGCAAGACAACGATCACTCAAGATCGTTTAGAGCGTTGCCTTGGTTTTCCCATTGAAGGACTTGAAAACAAAACAGTTTTAGAAGTTGGTTGTGGAGCTGGTCGTTTCACCGAACTTCTAGTAAAAGGAAAAGGCTTAGTACATTCAATAGATTTAAGCGTTGCCGTAGAAACCAACAAAGAAAATATTGGGGATGCGGCGAACTACCAAGTTGCCCAAGCAAGCGTTTATGAACTGCCCTATGCTGATGAGAGTTTTGACATTGTTATCTGTCTTGGTGTAATACAGCACACTCCATCATCAGAAAAAACAATGGAAGCCTTATGGACGAAAGTGAAGCCAGGTGGACTGCTTGTTATTGATCATTATAAATGGCGAATTGGTTATTATTCAACATTAGTTCCAATTTACAGAGCAATTTTAAAAGAAATGAAGCCTGAGAAATCAAAGAAAATTGTTGACTCATTAGTAGACTTCTTTTTCCCATTACATTGGAAACTGAGAAACCAAACTATTTTAAATTGGTTGCTACATCGCGTTTCACCTTTGATTGTATATATTAATCTATTCAAAGATCAGGATCGCAACTTCCATTATGAATGGAGCAAACTCGACACCTACGATTCGCTCACGGACTACTACAAACACTTACGAACTCCATCTCAAATAAAAAATACTTTAGAACAATTAGGAGCTAAAGATATTTGGATAAATGAGGGTGGAAATGGTGTGGAAGCGAGGTGTAAGAAATAGAAATGGAAGCAATTACTAAAGATAAAGCCAGTGAGGAGTATTGGTCTAACTTTTGGCTGAATCACCCGCTACCTGCTGAAATAAATGTGAGCATAAAAAGCAATGCTACTTTCCCTGCACGACAATTTCATGAATTCTATTTACAGCTTTTCCAGTCAACTAATACTGATAAAAAATTAATTGAAATTGGATGTGGTAACTCAGTTTGGTTATCTTATTTTGCCAAACAATATCAATTTAATGTTTCTGGAATTGATTATTCGGAATTCGGATGTGAGCAAACACGCAAAATACTTTCCAGAGATAACATTGCAGGAAGTATCCACTTTGGAGATTTGTTTAATCCACCTATTGAATTAAAAAATAAATTTGATGTGGTCTGTTCCTTTGGTGTTGTTGAACATTTTAATAACACCGAAGATGTATTAAAACACATTGGAGAATTTATGAATGCTGATGGACTATTGATAACGACTATTCCAAACCTCACTGGAATTACAGGATGGTTACAGAAATGGATGAACAAACCTGTTTATGATATTCACAAAGTCATGACTTTAAAAAATATTCAAACACATATTGAGAATGCTGGATTTACCATTGTCAAAAGTACTTTACTCAATCCTATTTCATTTGGAGTTACATTGGATGAAATCGACAATCAAAAGGTGAAATTAAAAGGATTCAAGAAATTAATATTAAAATGCTTTCAAGTGATGGAGCTCATTGGACGAAAAATTGATGACCACCTTTTCAAGCTTCCTAAAACTGAATTACTTTGTGCTGGAATGATCGTAGTAGCCAAGAAAAACAAAGCCGAATAACGAACGGCCATGAAAATCATTCATACTTATCTCAGCAATTCATCTTTTATAAAAAAAGATGCGGCCATTTTTTCTGAAATCGGTGAGTTGGAAAATTATGAATTCATAATTAAGAGTAAAATCCATTTACCATTCTCTTTCATACGCCAATTCATTTTCCTTCTTACTTCGGGATGGAAAGCACATGTGTTCATTGTACAGTTTTGTGGTTATCATGCATTCCTTCCTACTCTATTCGCGCGAATTACTGGAAAAAAATCGATTATCATATCAGGCGGGACCGACTGTGTTTCTTTTCCAAGAATAGGTTATGGTTATTTTAATAAACCCATTTTAAAAACGTTCACGAAATGGTCATATCAACTTTGTCATCACATTTTACCGAAACATGAATCATTATGGTTTTGTGATTATCATTACGATGCGACCGAACCATCAGCACAAGGGATAAAAGCTTTTATCCCTAAATTAAAAACTCCACATACAGTAATAACAAACGGCTATGATCCTGAGCAATGGCCCTTGCAAAATTTAGATAGGAAAAAAAATAGTTTTATCACTTTGTCGGGAGCTTTCGAATATCCATTCCAGGTTCAACTGAAAGGCATTGATTTGATTTTAGAAGTTGCTCCACATTTTCCAGAATGTACATTTACAATTGCTGGAGTACCATCACATATTCAATTAAATATCCAATCAGATAATATTATTGTTCTTCCTCCTATTCCACATCATGAATTAGCAGCTTTTTTTAATACTTATGAATATTATATGCAATTATCGATGGCAGAAGGATTTCCGAATGCATTATGTGAAGCGATGCTTTGTGGATGTATTCCTATTGTTTCAGATGTATTTTCGTTGCGAGAGATTACAGGAAACGAAATAAAAACACTTTCAACAAGAAACAAAGAAAAATTAATTGAACTAATTTATACTTTGTTAAACGAAACTAAAAGAGATACTTTTCGACAGCGTACATTAATTTCTGAACGGTTTCCAATTTCAAACAGGAAAAAACAAATTGAAAAATTACTTTCTAGTTTATAAAGAATCCTCAACTCCGACCTTTCCCCATCCACCACCTCAAAACCAATAATCGCCAAACTAAGTTTGCGTTTTTGTTATTACCGCGCTTAAAATCGTCGATAATCAACTTTACTTTATCATTTTGCAAGAAGTCGATGTCTTTGAAATTTTGGTCGAGTAAGAATGACAACGGTCCTCGCAACCACTTTACTTCGCCCGGCGTAACGAATCCCTTTTTGTCTTTACGGTCGGTGATAGCAGGTGGCATGATGTCGCGCATGGACTCACGCAAAATACGTTTAGTAACGCCTTTATGGATCTTTGCCTCGTCAGGTAAACTAAATGCCAACTCAACCAAACGATGATCTAAGAATGGAACCCTCGACTCGATTGAAAACGCCATAGAGTTGCGATCTTCAAACTGTAATAGTGTTGGTAAACTGCTGGCAAAGGTGAGTTGATATAAGAATTGATTTAAGCGAGAACCCTTGTTCTCTTTTAACTGAAATGGAATTTTATTACTCTTTGATAAAAATGGATAGTATCTTTTATACTCTAATTCATACAGAGCTTGCTCAGGTTGAAATCCTGCTAATACACTTTTCAAAAACAAACTTGATTTCTTTCCCAATGAAAAATCTTGCATAGCAGCATGTGTATTCAATTGCTGCAATGCGGAACCGATTCTTCCCTTCCCCAATTCTCCGCCAATAAGTCGAAAAAGTGAATGCATATAACCACCCAACATTTCATCCGACCCTTGCCCATCTAATAATACCTTTATTCCTTTCGAAGCCGCCAATTGCATGACGAAGTATTGAGAGATAGGCGAAGACCCCGCTAAAGGCACATCCGCATGCCAGATGGCTCTTTCGAAGGAATTTCGAATGTCGTCATCGCTAGGTGTAAAATAGTAAGGATCCAATTGCGGATACTTTTTTAGAACTTCTGTAACCCAAGGACGTTCGTCAACTTCATTTTCCCCCTCGTAGTAAACGGTAAATGTTTTAAATTTTGAATTGGGAAACTCTTTTCCAATAACGGAAGCAATAGCTGAACTATCCAATCCTCCGCTTAAACAACCACCTACTTCCACATCACTGCGCATGTGAAGATTCACACTATCTAAAAACAAATCTCTAAACTTCGCCTTCGACTCTTCCCAACTTAAATTACTTTGCTTTTGAGTATCGATATCCCAATAGCGAACTATCTCTATTTCTTTATCTGCTTTGTAAATCAAATTACAACCTGCAGGCAATGCATGAATGGAATTATAATAAGTTTCATCCTTCCAAGTATTCCATCCTAACTGCAATCCACGAGCAACCTGTGCTTCGTTAATTTCTGAAGTAAAGAGTGAAGAAGGAAATAACGCTTTATACTCCGAACCAAAATAAAATCGATCACCTTGATTTAAATAGAAGAAGGGTTTGATCCCAAAGCGATCTCGGGAACAAAACAACAGTTGCTTCTCTTCATCCCATAATGCAAACGACCACATTCCAACAAAATGTTGAACGCAATCGAATCCATATTTTTCATATGCCGCTAAAATAACTTCCGTATCCGAATTGGTTTTGAATGCAACTCCAGTAGCTTCTAATGTTTTTCGTATCTCCCTATAGTTATATACTTCACCGTTGTACACAATTGCATTACGTCCTCTGAACATGGGCTGATTACCATCCACACTCAAGTCGATAATGGATAAACGATTATGCCCTAAACCAACGGCACCGTCAAAATATTTTCCGCGAGCATCGGGTCCACGATGGGCAATAGACTGCAGCATTTTTTCCAAAAGCGGATCCTGATCTGCCTTTGATAATCTACTATCAATAAAACCTGCAATACCACACATATAAATTTTTTATTTTGAATCGGCTAATATTATTGATAGTCGTTTGGTGAGTGTCTCTCGTGTATAATTTTTAATGGAATCATTTGCGAATGCATACTCCTTGCCACTCTTCCATAATTCCAATTTCTGACAAAGCCAAGCAAACATTTTAGTCTCTTCATTTCGCTCAAACATTTCACCTGCCTCGCATTCTCGCAAAATAGCAGCAGCATCACCATGCTTCGGACCAATGCCAATGATGAATCGTTTTGAACCCAAATATTCAAATAATTTTCCTGTTAAAATACCTTTGGCACCTGCAGTATCTGGAATAATCAACAGCAATGCATTAGCCTTTTGCATTTCAGTTACGGCTTCATCATGACTGATATGTCCACCCCATTCACAAAAGGATTCGAGTCCTAATCCGTCCACCATTTTCTTTAGCGTCCAAGGTGCATCTCCAATAAACTTAAAACGAATTTTTCGATTAGAATTTTGAGTCACTAATTTTTTGAATACATTAAAAAATATTTCAGGATGATATGAATCTGCCATCGTGCCTACATAGGTAATCGTAAATGTATCTTTGGAATTTTCAACATCAGTTTTAAAGTCGCTTTCATCATACCCATTGGGCAACACTTGAATTTTATCGGGAATAATCAAGACCGATTTCTTTAAAAATGAATACTTGATGGGTTCACTCACCACTATAATTGAATCTGATTCCTCCAGCACTCGCTTCTCAAATTGCGCATCCTTTTTCTTGGCACGCCCGCCATGCAATAAATCTTTATAGTAATAAATATCGGTCCATGGATCACGCAAATCTGCCACCCAACGAACTGCAGGAAATTCTTTCTTCAATTTCAAACCTATCAACTGAGAAGAATGCGGGGGGCTCGAAATATAAACACAATCTATTTTTTCTTCTTTAATAATTCTTTTTGCTTCCTCAAAAGCATATTTTGTCCAACCTACACGCGCATCTGGAATAAAAAAATTACCACGCACCCATCTCAACAATTTTTGCTTTTTCGATTCTTTATTTGCATTGGCGAATCCACCATAAGGCACATTCTTCTTTCCGATCAGAGAAGATAAAATATTAAGTGGCTCGAATGAATTTGTTCTAACTACTTTCACATGGGCCGGAACTTCCTTCATTAAAGAATGATCATTCAACGGATAACTTGCTTTTGTTTCATCCACCGTTAACACGATTGGAGAAAATCCCATTTGCGAAAGATACTTGACAAACTTAAGTGAACGCTGCACCCCTGCTCCACCGCTTGGCGGCCAGTAGTAGGTGATGACGAGCACTTTTTTCAAATTCATTGGGGTTTATGCTTTCTTTTTCAATTCAACATAAGTAGCCGTTGCAAACAAGAGCAATAAAAGGATAGAACTTGCTAAGGCAATATTTTCTCCGTTCTTGTAAGCTGGAGGTTCAAACTTAAATTCAACTTTATGTTTTCCAGCAGGAATTTCCATCGCTCTTAAAACATAGTTGGCTCTGATATGTGGAACTAATTTACCATCTAAATAAGCATCCCAGCCAATAGGATAATGAATTTCAGAAAACACAACTAAGTTATTTTTACTTCCATTTACTTCATACTCGAGATAATTGGGTGCCACTTTTCCATTTTTAGCAATCAATTTTACACTTGCTGTAGAATCAACACCTTTTTGAGCATCTTTAATATCAGCCGTAAAACGTTGATCAAATACTGCTGTGGTTTTGGTATCCAAACTATCTAACGCTTTAATCTCAGCATCCGAATTTGGAACTACTTTCCAATCACTCACCACCCATGCGGCACCTAATGCTCCTGGATTCATTTGCACCATAGGCGATTGATTTTCTGGATTGCGAACAATGAAATATTTTGCGTTCAACATATTTAACACATTCATATTCCCTTTGCTGATCTGGTTTTCAATTAACTCTTGATAGCGCTTCAACTTTGCACCGTGATATCCTCCAATAGAACGATGGAAATAAGAAGTACTGGCATCGTTGAAAGTACTAACGGATGTATTCATCACTCGGTAATATCCTTTATCTTGCATGATTTGTTCATCAGCAGGTGTCATTTCAAAAGGTTGTTCTGCCTTTGATTTAGACGTAAAATGGCTATCATTTAAATAACGTTTATCCACGGTCCACATATCGGCAAGAATTAAAAATGCGAGGATAGGCAACATTACAGAAAGCTTTAATTTATCTTTCAACCAATAAAACATCAAACCAAATGTCAATGCAATAAAAAAGAAAGACCTAAACGCATCTGAAGTTAATGCATGTTCACGATCTTGTCTTAAAGCAGTCAACAACCAATCATATTGTTTTAACTGCTCATCACTTTGCCCTTGAAAATCACAAAACAGTCCAGGCAGCAATGCAAATAATAAAGTTAATCCTCCACATATGTAAAACGAATACAATAAATTTTTCTTCAATTTCGCTTTATCTACCTCTCCAGAAACAAATCGCATCAACCCTAACATTCCACCTAGTGGAATCATAAATGAAGCGATGGTTAACGCCATGGCAACGGATCTGAATTTATTATAACCTGGAACATGATCGAAGAAAATATCGGTAAGCGGTAAGAAATTTTTTCCCCACGATAACATCAAGAATAATAAAAAAGAAGAAGCTATCCAAATACGTTGTGTTCCTTTCAATAAAAACATAGAAAGCACAAACAAGAAAAAGGCGATGGCTCCACTGTAAACAGGTCCTGATGTCATGGGTTGATCGCCCCAATACAAAGGAGCTTGTTGCGCAAATGAACGGGCTTGGGCATCTCCTGCATTCGAAGAAACGGCTTTATAAGATTCAGATTTGCTATCGAGTTTATAGGCTGATGATCCGCCTGCAAAGTCAGGAATTAAAAGCGTCATCGATTCCATCTGCCCGTAACTCCATCCTAATGCATAATCCTTATCGAGTCCTGTACTAATTTTTTTCTCAGTGAGTTCTGATGGACCACGAGTAGAATAATTTCCATACTCATAAGTTAATAACAAATTAGTGATGTTTGGTAAGACAGCCAATGCTGCGGCCAATACAAGAAACACACTTGCTTTCATGAAATTGGCAAATTGCTTTTCTTGAATAGCCCGAACGAATTCGGCGATTACCAACAGACCAATGGTGATGGCTACATAATATGTAATTTGTAAGTGATTTGCATACACCTGCATTGACAAACCTAAGGCTGTGATGGCAGCACCCAATAACCATTTCCCTCGATAAGCCATCAATACACCCGCAAAGATGAGCGGAATTAAAGCGATAGCATGCACCTTTGTATTATGTCCTGCTTGGATAGAAACAAAATAAAAAGAACAAAAAGCATAAGCAAAAGCACCGGCAATGGCTATCCGAAAATCGGCTTTGAAGGAAATCATCAACAAATAAAATCCGAGCATCGCCAAGAATAATAAGTTGATTGGATTTGGCATCCACAACCACATTATTTTATTTACATACTGAACCAAATTGGAAGGATATAAAACCGAAATTTGATAGGCAGGCATTCCACTAAACATAGAACCCGTCCATAAAGGCTCATCGGGATTTTCGGCTCGGTAGTCGGCAATTTCCTTTTGCATTCCGGTCCATTGTGCGATATCGTGCTGCTGCAAAGCTTTCCCCGAAAGTGCTGGACTAAAATAGATGAATGATATTAAGAGAAAGATTCCAATAGCAATTAAATGAGGTTGTAACTGCTTTAGCAAGGATGGTTTCATAGTACCTAATTCTAATTTAAGAGGATGAAAATAGTGAGATTAATTTAGATAATTGCTTTTCGCTACATCCTTTAAAAAAGTTTAACCTTAAAAAGGGTAAAAAGGGATAAAAATCTATTATTTAATCTTAATCAAGCTACGTTCCTAGCCTATCCATTCATGTAAGTTAATGCATTGACGTCAGGCTAAATTAAACCTATATCAACAATTCGCAGATTGTTTGATTGCTATAATTCAAATTGTAGAGTCGCCATTCATGGCGACTCTACAGGATTTCACCCACTTAATTGAGCCCGCCTTCCATAAAATTGGATTTCATCCAATTTTATGGAAGGCGGGCATAAGTATAAGGTTTGAATTCTTGTATGGGCGCATTATCATGCGCTCTTACATTTATTTTTTATCTGGTTAAAATATTTAGAAAATGTTGTTTGGAATAAAAATTAGCCTGAACCTATGCGATTACTATCGAACCCCTCTCCAGAGAAGTGGGGCTCTAAAAATCCTGTTAATCCTTCACTTCCTCAAAATCAACATACTCTCCATGATCGTTGGAAACGCCTTTGTTGGACTTACTTTTGACTTGTTCTTTTTGAGTGGGTTGCTGTGGATTTTGCTGCTGGTTTTGCTGCTGATTAAAACCAGACTGACGCTCGTTCATCTTATTCATTTCTTTGAATACCTTCTTAGACAGAGCAGTCATCAAGAAAAAAAAGATGTAGCGCCGAAAGACACCGAAGATTATAAAAATGATAAGAAGTATAAACAAGAAGTCGGACATTTTAATTCAATAATTTAAAGACGTGTATTACCAGTCTGTATTTTATCTTGATAAATATAAATTTCTTTCGTCGTATAATTTTGTAAAGACCTCGTCCTGCAAATCATCAATAAAATAAATAGCTTCGCCCGTTGATTTCATCTCTGGGCCTAACTCTTTATTTACATCTTTGAATTTATCGAAAGAGAAAACGGGCAATTTAATGGCGTAACCACCTTTCTTGGGATTAAACGTAAAATCACTCAATTTCTTGTCTCCCAACATCAGCTTCGTTGCATAATTCACATACGGTTCGTCATAGGCTTTCGCTATAAATGGAACGGTACGGGAAGCTCTTGGATTTGCCTCAATCACATAAACGATTTCTTCTTTGATTGCAAACTGAATATTGATCAAACCTTTTACTTTCATGGCTAGAGCAATTTTTTTCGTTATGTCTTCAATTTGTTTGATCACATGGTCGCTCAAATCAAAAGGCGGCAACACGGCATTACTATCGCCCGAATGAATTCCTGCAGGTTCAATATGCTCCATGATTCCAATGATATAAGCATCTTCTCCATCGCAAATGGCATCCGCTTCTGCTTCAATAGCGCGATCTAAGAAATGATCTAACAATACTTTATTGCCTGGAATGTCTTTCAAAATATTTACAACATGCGTTTCTAACTCTTGTTCGTTGATCACAATTTTCATTCCTTGTCCGCCCAACACATACGAAGGTCGAACTAAGAGTGGAAAACCTAAATCTTTCGATAACTCCACGGCTTGATAAGCATCTTCAATTACACCAAACTTTGGATATGGAATATTTAATTCTCTCAACAAATTTGAAAACGATCCACGGTCTTCGGCTAAGTCTAAGGATTTGTAACTCGTTCCAATAATTTGAATTCCGTACTTATCTAATTTCTCTGCCAGTTTCAATGCAGTTTGTCCACCTAGTTGTACAATGACTCCCTCTGGTTTTTCGTGTTGGATGATATCGTAAATATGCTCCCAAAATACAGGTTCAAAATAAAGTTTATCGGCAATATCAAAGTCGGTAGAAACCGTTTCCGGATTACAATTGATCATGATGGTTTCATAGCCACATTCTTTTGCTGCTAATACGCCATGCACACAACTGTAATCGAATTCGATTCCTTGTCCAATACGATTAGGACCTGAGCCTAGAATAATTATTTTCTTTTTATCAGAAGCGATGGATTCATTTTCGGTTTCAAAAGTGGAATAGTAATAGGGTGTTTTAGCTTCAAACTCTGCAGCGCAAGTATCTACTAATTTATACACGCGGTGAATATTCATCTCCTTTCGTTTCGCATGCACTTGACTTTCCAAGCAACGAAGTAGATGTGCAATTTGTCGATCGGCATAGCCTTTTTGCTTTGCCTCCATCATCAAATCACGAGACAATGTATCGAGCGTGTACTTTTGAATTTCTTTTTCTAATTCAACAAGTTCTTCAATTTGATTTAAGAACCATGCATCAATTTGTGTTAATTTTTGAATTGTTTTAAAGGGTATTCCCAACTTAAACGCATCGTAAATATGAAACAAACGATTCCAACTTGGATTCTTTAAACTATCTAAAATTTGTTCTTGATTCGTCAACTCTTTTCCATCAGCACCTAACCCATTTCGTTTTATTTCGAGCGATTGACAAGCTTTTTGCAAGGCTTCTTGGAAACTTCTTCCAATTCCCATCGCTTCACCCACTGATTTCATCTGCAAACCTAAATGACGATCGGCTCCTTTAAATTTATCGAAATTCCATCTTGGCACTTTAACAATAACATAATCGATGGTAGGTTCAAAAAACGCAGAGGTAGATTTTGTAATTTGATTTTGCAATTCATCTAAATTATAACCGATGGCAAGCTTTGCAGCAATTTTTGCAATAGGATAACCTGTCGCTTTGGATGCTAACGCCGATGAACGTGATACACGTGGATTAATTTCAATGACGATTATTTCATTCTCATCATTTGGATTTACAGAAAACTGAATATTACATCCTCCAGCAAATTGTCCAATTCCATTCATGCATTTGATAGCTAAATCACGCATGTTCTGGTAACAACGATCACTCAGTGTCATCGCAGGAGCAACCGTAATGGAATCTCCTGTGTGGATACCCATCGGATCAAAATTTTCGATGGAACAAATGATAATTACGTTACCTACATTATCTCGGAGCAACTCTAACTCATACTCTTTCCAACCCATGATAGATTGCTCAACCAACACTTCATGAATGGGGCTAGCATGTAATCCATTATTCAAGGCTTCATCAAATGCTTCCTTATCAAAAACAAATCCTCCACCCGTTCCACCTAAAGTAAACGAGGGGCGAATGACTAAAGGAAATCCAATTTCTTGAGCAATTTCTTTCCCTTCTAAATAGGAAGTTGCCGTTCTTCCTTTACAAACATTAGCGCCAAGAGCAAGCATACAAAGGCGGAATTTCTCACGATCTTCCGTTGTCTTGATGGCATCAATATCTACTCCGATAATTCTTGTATTGTACTTATCCCAAATTCCTGCTTTTTGGCAATCGATGCAAAGATTCAATGCAGTTTGTCCACCCATGGTGGGTAGCACCGCATCAATTTTATGCTTTTCTAAAATTTCAATGATCGACTTCTTCGTTAAAGGCTTTAGGTAGATGTGATCCGCTGTAACCGGATCCGTCATAATGGTTGCTGGATTCGAATTAATCAGTATCACCTCAATGCCTTCATCCTTCATGGAGCGGGAAGCTTGACTGCCGGCATAATCAAATTCACATGCTTGACCGATGATGATGGGACCACTTCCGATAATAAGTACTGATTTAATTGAATGATCGCGAGGCATATGTTAGATTTTAGTATCGTTAATTGAGGAGATGAATGGTTGATTGATGAATGAAAATGTAAAAAATAGCGAAGTCAATGAAGACAGGGAAATCAAAGAAAACAATCGACTAGAGTTGAAAAAAGCTAATGGATCATGGTTGGCTGATGGTTGCATCAAGTACATCACGATTTTAGAATACAAAACTAAGAAAACTGAAGGTTAAAGAGGGGTGTTGTTGAAAAGTTAGGATAAGTTGATTGAATGTACCTTTGTGTTCATGATGGACGCTGAATATTCTTTTTTGAAGGATAGTGAATTCACACTTCCTTATAAATCATACGGAAGTGGAGATGAACTCTTGCTTTGCTTTCATGGTTTCGGTCGAATTTCAGATGATTTTCATCGGTTTGAGAAGAGTTTGGGTCATAAATATACCCTCATCGCTTTCGATTTTCTATACCATGGACCTCATTCCGTTTCTGTAAAAAAGAGATTACCTGTTTTTACACCTTCTATTCTTTCGAACATGGTGGAGAAGTTACTCTGGGAAAAGAAAAAGGTAAGATGTTCCTTAATGGGATATAGCCAAGGGGGAAAAACGGTAATGGGCTTAGTTCATAAAATTCCACATAGAATCCATGAATTATTTGTGTTGGCTCCTGATGGAATGAAGAACAATAGAGTAAGGAATTTTATTGCGAAAACTTATCTGGGAAGAAGAATAGGATCCAACTTAGTGAAGTCGCCTGAATCATTACACAACATTATTCGCACCATGCGTTTGATGAAAATTATTTCCGAAAAAGTCAAACTTTTTTTCATCAGTAATACCGATGAAATCGAAAAACGATATCGCATTTACCACAGTTGGCTTACCTTGAGAAACTATGAAATTCATCCAAAGTTGATGAATCATTATTTCCACGCAAAGAAAATTAGAGTGGAGTTTTTCATTGGTAAATACGATGCGATTATCACTCCCAAATCGGCTGATTTATTTCTTACAAAATTTAATTACAAAATCAATTTACATGAGTTAGCCTGTGGACACGACTTGCTGTCGTTACATTCACAAATTGAAAAAATTATTCTATCCTCCACACCTTCATGAAAATGAAAAAGGCAACCGAGGGGTTGCCTTCACTATTTTTTTCAGTAAGAAATTATTTTCTCCAACTACGTTCGTCAGATACCGTTAATTTTTTACGTCCTTTCTTTCTGCGTGCTGTTAAAACCCTACGACCATTAGCTGAACTCATGCGCTTACGGAAGCCATGTTTATTTCTACGTTTACGTAGCGAGGGTTGGAATGTCCTTTTCATATCGATCTATTAATTACCCCCAAAGGGAGCGCAAAGATAGAAAAAATGTCTTTTACTCAAAAAGATTTTTTATTTTTCATAGAATTTGTCTGGCTAAATATACAATGAGCTTAGTTTCAAAGAATTCATCTTGCCAATAGTCGCTAATCTTCTGAATTTCAACCATTTTTCTGTAAAAGCCAAGTTCTTCAGACAAGTCACCTCCTTTCAAAATCACCCATCCATTAGGCAAAGATCCAACTTGACCTTCTATTAATTTATCTTTTGTCCAGTGAATTATGTCGTTCATGGGCGCAACGGCTCTACTTAAAACATAATCTACTTCAAGATCCATTTCCTCTACACGTCCCCTTTTAACGGTTACATTCTTCAGAGCAAGTTGCTCAACAATGTCGGCTACCACTTTCATTTTCTTTTCGATGGAATCCACTAAAATGAATTTTACATCTGGAAAAAGGATGGCGAGAGGAATACCCGGAAAGCCTCCACCTGTTCCCAAATCCAAGACTCTTGCGCCTGGATTAAATCGAATAAACTTAGAAATAGAAAGAGAATGAAGTACATGTTTCACTTCAAATAGCTCTGTATCCTTTCTCGAAATCAAGTTAATATGGCTATTCCATTCTAAGAATATCTCCTTAAATCGACCCAGCAGTTCTACTTGCTCCGAAGTAATTTTTGGCAGGTAATTTTGATAAGAAAAAGAAAGCCCCATGTTTTCTGACATGGGGCAAAGGTAATTTAGTTCTCTATGATAAATCCAGTTTTAATGATTTACGTACTCAGAGTTTTTCATGATTTGGTATAAAAATTCACGTGCACGGAATAATTGAGCTTTTACAGTTCCTAAAGGAAGCTTTAACTCATCAGCAATTTCTTCATAGGATAATTCTTGATAGTAACGTAATTCAACTAAGCGACGGTAGCGAGGCTTTAACTTCTCCACCACATCCTTCATCATCATCACTTTTTGCTTCTTCATCATTACATCGTCGGGACTTGGCCCATCCGATTTAATTTCAAGCGTGATATCTTGTCCATCTTCGTTTTCAAAACCACGATCTATTGACAGCATCAACTTTCTTTTCTTGCGAATAAAATCGATACAATTATTCGTTGCGATTTTAAACAACCAAGTACTGAAAGCGTAATCGGGAGTGTATTGTTTAATATTTCTAAATGCTTTCCCAAAAGCTTCTATGGTTAAATCCTCGGCATCGTCACGATTATTAACCATTTTGAGGAGCATATAATAGATAGAATCTTTGTAACGAGACATTAACTCAGCATAAGCTTTTTGGTCACCATGATCGACAGCGCGACGCACGATCTTATAATCTTTGATGGCCTTATCAGATAAATGCTGAATTTCACTATCTGCTACTTCTACAATGGGTTTTACAATTTCCTCGGTAGAAACATTTGTTGATTTACTACTGCTTTTCTTTTTTGCAGGTTGAAGGGTAGATGTGACAGCCATTATTTCCAGGATTTGGTTTTGATGAAGAGATTAGAAACAGCTAAGATAGGATATGAGAAAGCAGTAATGAAATCAAAAGCAGGTAGAAAAAACACCAGGTCTTTTTCACCTAATGCTTTAAATCCTTTCCAACAAACTATCATTTGAGTCATAAGACGTATTGCGATAACTCCTACGATGATTTGCCAATTAAGTTTCAATATAAATGCAAGAATTACACTTAACCAGAACAAAAACAAGCTAAAAAAGTAACCACCCACGAATCCACGGTCACTGCTTTTATAATGCTTACCTGTGCTCATATGTCGTTTTTTTTGCCAAATCCAGGTATAAAGACTTGATTTAGGCTTTGAATAAGTAAAAGCATCTGGATTTAGGATTACAGACGTATTACTTTGATTGGAAGTTTCGTTCACAAAGAGATCGTCATCGCCTGACATAATATGGTAGTGTTTAGCGAAACCTTTGTTTTTAAAGAAAAGAGATTTGGTGTAAGCCAAATTTCGTCCTACGCCCATATAGGCTTTACCCTTTAACGCACGACTAAGGTACAGCATTGCATTCATCACCGTATCGAAGCGAATCCATTTGCTGAGTAATCCGGGCTCATTATTATAGGCTCCATAAGAAATCACAATTTCTTTCTCCTTGGAAAAGCCCTGTACCATGGCTCTGATCCAATTCCTTGAAGCAGGTTTACAATCAGCATCAGTCAACAAAAGGTGCTCATAGGAAGCTCCTTTAATGCCTAAAGTAAGCGCGAATTTCTTACCGTGTTGGTATTTCTCTTGCTCCTTTAAAGTGATGACTTTCAAATTGGGATAGGCATCTTCCATTTCCTCCAAAAAATTGGCTGACTCATCCCAAGAACAATCGTTCACAACTACCACTTGATATTCGGGATAGTCTTGATCGAGAACAGAAGGCAAGAAACTACGTAAATTCTTTAATTCATTTCGAGCACAAATAACTACAGATACAGGAGCCGTGAATGGAGCGATTTTCCCTTCCGATTTTTTGTAAAATGACGGACCCGACATTCCAATTAGAAAATAAAAAAGCTGTACGAGTGTCGCACTTCCTAATATGACTAAAACAATTTGATTAATTAACTCTAATTCTAAGGCTGGCATCTTCAATGGATCGTTGCTAAACACACAAATCTATTGGATGAGTCGGCGCTAAAAGGAGAGTTCAATTTATAAATATTAACATTTCAATATTGAAAATAAATCCATCTAAAAGACACCTTAGCAAACACTTATAAAATTAAAATTTGCATTTCCTCTTTTATGAGATGAATTTACCTAGAGATGAATGAAATTTTTATCTCCTTTAATGAAATTCCTGTCTGAGCTCAAGCGGAATTAAAACATGAATTCAATTAAATGGTTCTGCCTGGATACACTTTTAATGCTTCTTCCAGACAAGACATCGCATTCTTTAGCGATTCTTGATTCAGAACATATGCAATTCTTACCTGATGTTTTCCAAGTTCGGGAACAGAATAAAATCCACTTGCAGGAGCTAACATAACTGTTTGGTTATTGAATGCAAAAGATTCCAAGAGCCATTGGCAAAACTTGTCTGCATCATCGACGGGCAATTCGGCCATACAATAAAAGGCTCCACTTGGTTTAGGACAAAATACGCCTTCCATTTTATTCAATGAATCCACAACAAAATCTCGTCGAGAAATATATTCCTTATGTACTTCAGCAAAATAAGTCTCGGGGGTATCAATAGCGGCTTCGGCAGCTATTTGGCCTAAAGTTGGCGGACTCAAGCGAGCTTGTGCAAATCGCAAGGCAGCAGCCATCACTTCCTTGTTTTTTGAAATTAAAGCTCCTATACGAACTCCACAGGCACTGTACCTTTTCGAAACACTATCCATTAAAACAACATGTTGATCCAATCCATCTAAATGCATGGATGATACATACTCACGCCCATCATAACAAAACTCGCGATACACTTCATCGGAGAAAAGGTATAAATCGTGTTTTAGAACAATTTTTCGAAGAATTTCCAACTCTTCCTTTGTATACAAATACCCAGTTGGATTACTTGGATTACAAATTAAAATTGCTTTTGTTTTAGAAGTGATTGCTTTCTCGAATTCTTCGATTGGAGGCAGAGCAAACCCTGTTCTAATGCTAGAAGCAATTGGTTTTACAATTACATCTGCTTGCGTGCTGAATCCGTTATAATTTGCATAATAAGGTTCAGGCACAATAATTTCATCTCCCGCATTCAAGCAAGCCATCATTCCAATTTCAATCGCTTCAGATCCCCCGGTAGTAATTATAATATCTTCCCAACTTAGGTTAATATCAAACTTTTGATAATATCCAACGAGTTTTTTTCTATAAGACTCAATACCAGCAGAATGACTATACTCAATGACTTTCAAATCTATCTTATGAATCGCATCCATCATGACCTGAGGGGTATGAATATCAGGTTGACCAATATTCAAATGAAAGATGTGTACTCCTCTTTTCTTAGCTTTCTCTGCAAACGGAACTAGTTTACGAATAGGGCTTGGGGGCATTTTAAGCCCTTTATCAGATATTTTTGGCATGGTATTAAAATATTAATCCCGGCCAAACGGGCCGGGATTACAAAATTAAACTTTTTTGTTGATAGAATTACTTCGCTGGAGTAGCATTTGCTGGCTGAGCAGCAGGCGCTTCAACAGTTCCTTTCAAATGAAGGATACGAGGACTGTTCTTAGCGTTAGAGGTAATAGTAACGGTTTTGTCTTGCATACCCATTTTACCTGCAGAATTAAAAGTTACTTTAATAGATCCTGTAGCACCTTTCTTAATTGGTTCTTTTGGGTAAAGAGGAACAGTACAACCGCAAGATCCTTGAGCATTTGTGATGATCAAATCTTCCTTTCCGTCATTAGAAAAAGTGAATTCATGCGTTACAGACTCACCTTGTTTAATGGTACCGAAATTAAATTCTTCGTTACCGAAAGTCATTTCAGCAGCGTTTTTGTTTTCAGCAGGAGTAGCTACTTGAGTAGCTGCTGGAGTTGCTGATTTGCTCATCGCTTTGTCAGTTTGAGCGTTTACCATTGTAGCTGCGAATAACATTCCACAAGTGGCGAGAATGATTGATTTTTTCATAATGAATTGTTTAGTTTATTAATTTATTAATTATTTCGAATGATTTTCTAAGGGCGACAATCCGTTATCCTTTTTAAGAGGCATTTGATCATCGGTTTGTTCTTGAGATCTAACTACTCCTTTAATCGTAATTACTTTTGAAGCAGACTTTGCATTAGAGTTAATGGTAACTGTTTTTGTAAAAGGTCCCGGGCGTTTGGTATCGTAAGTTACATTGATATATGCTGATTGTCCTTTTAAGATGGGTTCTTTTGGCCATTTTGGAACAGTACATCCACATGAACCTGTAGCATTCGTTATTACTAATGGATCTTTTCCAGTATTCGTGAACTTAAAAGCATAACTACCATCACTGGCATAGTCAATGGTACCATAATCGTATAATTCTTTTTCAAATGTGATTTCAGCTGTTGAAGTAAGCGTTTTAGCATCTTGTGCATTGGCAAAAACACCAATTGAAACGAAGTAAATACAGAGTAAGAAGATTTTTTTCATAATTAGATGAGTTCTACTTTTAACGTGTAACGGAAAACAAAGTTCATTCTTTTACATGAAGTGGAAATGAACTATACTCCTACTACTTCAAGAGTACGATGCAAAACAAACCTTTTCTTATGAACTAAACATGAAGTCATTAGTTTCTACATAATAATGAAGAAAAAGGAGGCTCAAATCTAAGACTCTTCCGCAATGGCGCCACTCAACTCTACCAAAATTGTTTTGAAGAAATAAGCGGACCATAGGGCAATTCCCATAAATTTCAATCCATCTTCAATGTAAGTTCCAAAGGGGACTATCTCCTCAAAAAACACATCAAATACGATTGATATCGCTAAAAAGAAATAAGAGGTAATAAGTATGCTGAAATATTTATTCATCAATGTATTTACATATTTAATATTAAAAACAATTAAAATAAATGTATAGGCTATATAGAAGCTGACTTCAGGGATTCCAATATAATCGGGAACGATGACTTCATGAAACTGAAATAAATCATCAACGGCAATGATGGCAGTGATAAGTCCGCTAACAAAAAAGAAATTTTTACGACCAGAATTTGGATTTCTCATTCTCAAAAAATACCAAGAAAACCAACATAAGGTCACAGAGGCGCACCAAATAAAAATCCCCAACGAACTTAACATTCCAACGTAGGGTTCCAAATGATAAACTCCGCTATAATCTCTAGACAGATCGGATGGTTCAATTCCCGACTTAACAGCAATTACTAAAACTGTAAAAAGAAAAACTGAAAACAAGAAAACAATTTTAAAAATATTCTTAAAGTTACTTTTTAAAGTCAGCCAAAAATTATTGAAGATCAACAGCAGCCCATGCTTGGTTAAAATCTGCTTCAAAATCGAACCGAAACTCATTTCTCTTTTCATGTGAAACAATTGCGTTTTCTTAGATCCCCATTTTTCACTCTTAGATTCCATCTTTCCTTCTCTCTTTCTTACTTTTTAACTACATTAATTTGTTGTACGATGAATGACATCGCGGTTCTTAAATAATAGGCAGTCCAAAGAACTATACCTGTAAATTTAAAGCTATCCTCCCAAAACGCATGATCTGAATTTGCCTTAATTATTTCACGATCTACTACTAAGGACATTGCAAACATCAACAAAGCAAGAGACCACAGTACGAAGTCGGTTTGTAAAAAAGTTTTAAAACAAACGATAACAATAAAGACAATACAAACAAAGTAAGCCAAGAAAAACAATTGTTCCGGAATGTATCGAATGTCGCTAAACATTTTTTCATGCATTTGAAATACATCATCAAAGCCTAAAACAAATGAGAGCAGACCAGCAAAGAGCATCAACAAAAACTGTTGTCGAGGACCTTTTAATCGATACAAAAAAGCTGCGGTAAAAAAGCATATAGTGGCCGAAGCGCTCCAAAAGAAAATTCCGGCATTAGATATCATTCCTGTATAAGTATGACCTTTTAGAATGGTATTGGGGTCACGAGTGAGATCGCCCAAATCAATTCCGAGCATTCGACCTACTTTGTAGGTGATGAAAAGGATGGTGGTAGGAATCAATAAAGCAATAAAATAGGCTTTATAGTTTTCCTTAATTCGGTCAAAAGTTAAAATAACAATATACATAGGATGTGAAGAGAGAATAATACGTTATTCTGCGAAAATAGTTAACCTTTGCATAACATAATCGATCCTAGATCGACTAAAGTAAACTACAAGTATTTGATAATTGACCTATTAAGTAAAAAATAGAGATTTATTTGTCAAGAATACAATTTGACTTATCTTTGCAGCCCTTCAACAGGAGTTTTCTGTTTAGGGAAACCAACAGAGTGGTATTTCCGTTACAAGAAATACAATATAACGTTGCGAAACGGTTCGGTAGTTCAGCTGGTTAGAATACATGCCTGTCACGCATGGGGTCGCGGGTTCGAGTCCCGTCCGGACCGCTTAAATTAAGCACAAATGAGAGCAGAAATGCTCTTTTTTTGTGCCTAATAATTTCGTTTTGAATCAATTAAGATAGACTTATCAACTTTTTCATTATTATAATATTAGCCGAATCATCATTTTATTAGCCTAAATTCTATAATTATTTGCAGCTAAAACCCATGTATACCAGAGTTAGCTGTTAAATAATAAGTGATAATGTATCCTATAAAGTACTTTTTTCGTTATATTTGTATTATATAGTATACGTTAAATGGATGCGCAGAAGTATATATTGCCTAAAAACCTTCGAATTCTTGATGGTTTAGGCCAGAATATTAAGCTGGCTAGGTTGCGTCGGAAAATGAGTACAGAACAACTGGCAGAAAGAGCCGGTATTGGTCGCATGACGTTATACAAGATTGAAAAGGGGTCTCCGGTTGTTTCTATTGGGAATTACATGCTTGTGCTTTTTATTTTAGGCTTAGAAAAGGACTTGATGTTAATTGGAGCTAATGATCCGCTTGGAAGGAAAATACAGGATGCAAAGCTGCTGGTTAAACAGCGTTCTCCAAAATTGAAAAAGAAGAAAGATGATGGCAATGGAGAATGAGAAAAGAGAAGTATTTGTCTATGCCGATTGGGATGGACTCGCAGAACCAATGTTGATGGGTAAGCTCTTGGTCAATCGTACCAGGGGAAAGGAAATATTTGCATTTGAGTACGATTCCGAATGGATGAATTCCGAATTCAATATGTACCTGGACCCTCATCTTGGACTTTTCAATGGACAACAATACTTACCAGACGATAAACCGAATTTCGGAATGTTCCTCGACTCTTCACCTGACCGTTGGGGGCGATTGCTAATGCGCAGAAGAGAAGCAGCCATGTCGCGTAAAGACGGTCGCAAAGAAAATACACTTTACGAAACTGATTATTTACTCGGTGTATTTGATGGGCACAGAATGGGCGGTATTCGCTTTAAAACAGATCTAGTTGGTGGTTTCTTGAACAATCAAAAGGAAATGGCCTCACCGCCTTGGACGTCGTTAAGAGAACTAGAAAATGCCAGTTTGAAATTAGAAAGAGAAGATGCATCCAGTGATCCAGAATATTTGAAATGGCTCGCATTACTTATTGCTCCCGGTTCTTCACTAGGAGGTGCAAGACCGAAAGCCGGTGTTCTCGATGAAAAAAATAGTTTATGGATCGCAAAATTTCCAAGTGTAAATGATGAACAAGATACAGGAGCATGGGAAATGGTTTTACATCATCTTGCCGAGGCATGCGGAATTATTGTTCCAGAAGCGCGACTACTCCAATTTGGAAGCAAGCATCATACATTTTTAACAAAACGATTTGATAGAAATAATGATAGCCGCAGAATTCATTTCGCTTCTGCAATGACACTCCTTGGATACAATGATGGATCAAGTCATGAAGACGGTGTTAGTTATTTAGAAATGGTTGAAATAATTCAACGCTATGGAGCTGAACCGAAACGGGATTTAGAACAACTTTGGAGAAGAATTTTATTCAATGTTTGCGTTTCGAATACAGATGATCATTTACGCAATCATGGTTTTCTACTAACAGAAAGAGGTTGGAGGCTTTCTCCGGCGTATGATATGAATCCCAATGAAACAGAAACCGGATTAAAATTAAATATTTCAGAAAATGATAATTCATTAAGCGTAGATTTGGTAATGAGTGTAGCTGGATACTTTACGCTGGATGAAACAAAATCAAAAGCCATTCTGAATGAAATGCAGGGAATAATTTCAAAATGGAATGAAGTTGCAAAAAAAATAGGGATTTCCAGTCAAGAAAGGCAGAAGATGAGTGCAGCATTTAATCATGAAAATAAATAATATTTAATTTGAGACTGTTAAATAATCTGACAATTATTTAAGTCATTCAAACAATCTGGTTTATTAGACTAATTATAGAGGATGAATTCAAACTGAAATTAGTTCCTTTCAATCTTGTTCCGTACCTTATTCATATTCTTCTTTCATTTAAAATTTAGTTGTTTTATCTACTTTAGTCCTATGAAACCAACATCAATCTCCCTCCTCTTTCTGTTTCTATCCGCTTCACTCTCCTTTGCACAGCGTCTCCCCCTCTTTGGTTCTGAAACTAGCCAACGCAAATATGGAGAACAAGTGAATCGAAACCCTTATGATGCTTCGTTGAGTTATTTCGAGTGTATTGACCCAGGAAATGCTTTTGTTGTAAATGAAAATGGAAAGGAATTTTACACACTTTACTTTTTTATAGAAGATACTTTAACTGAATTAGGCTTTCGTGTTTTATCACCTGTTCCTGAATTAACAAGTCCGAACAAGGGCCATCTTGCCACCGAAGATTTTTATAATTCTAAAAATAAAAACAAGGGATTTAATTCATTCTTGTCGATCAGCAAAGCAGATGGTCTCGAAAAAAGAAATGAGCTTTTAAATTATAAGGCAGAACCCACTTGGAAATTAATTGGTGAAAACGATGATTCGAAGGAAATGGATAATCCAGAAAATTCGTTGATTCGAATTGTGAATGGAAAAAATAATATTTTCTTGTGGCCTGGACTTTATCGAATTCAGATTGCTACACCTGAAAAAAAAGAGTTGATTGGAAGTTTTTTATTGCAAACAGGAACAATTCCTGCTGTACAGCTTTCTCCTCTCGTTTCCGATTGGAGAAAGCTGTAATACCCAGTTGCAAGTATTTTTAATTTCCTGTAAAAAGCAACTTGAATGTTTTCTGCGTATTTCCTGCAACGAATCGAAGTAAATAAATTCCTTCCTTCATTCCGTTTGAAACCATTGACAAATTCATGGTATGGAATCCAGCTGCCATTTGCGATTTATTAGCAAGCGTTGCCATTTTTTGTCCGGTAATATTGTACAATTCTATATTTACATTTTCCACTTTAGGCAAGCTAAAATCAAGAGTAGTTAAATCGGAGACGATAGTTGGATAAACATTGGCGACGGGCACATCTGATGTAATTTCCCATACCGGCGTAGCAAATGAAAAATGGGCTACAATAGAATCATTCGAAGTAAAATTCACTCGAGCAATGGCTGAACTATCATTCGGGTTAAAGACTTGTGAATTGGAAGTCCAATTCACAAACTGATACGTAGTATTTGCATTGGCTTGTAAAATATTATCCATGCCACCAAAGTATTTTCCGGTCCAAGGTAAATCAGTATGTAAAAGTGTATTGAGTTGAATAGTTCCTGCTCCTACTGGATCTGCATTCAAAGTGATATCATAGGGGCCATTCAGATTATAGCAGCTATTATATCCATTCGACATCCAATTACAACGATTTGTAATGTAAGTGCGAAGTGTATCTACGTTCATTAACCACTCTGCATGGGTACCACTCCATCGAGTAGCCTGCATAGCCATTTCTGGATCCAATTTGTTGACCACACTGTCTAATTGAGTCAGCATATTATCACAACTAAATACAGTATTCCACAAATCAATCATACGTGAAACATAATATTGTTGGAAGTCGGGGTTTTGACGCAAACGATTTAACACTTGAATATGACCCTCTGGATCGGAGTTACTGTTCAAGCCTTGCACATCGCATGGTAATGCATTAAAATTTCGATTCGGAATTCCAGTATAATTGATATAATGTCCAAAGGTTGCGTCATTGTCCCAAAGTATATAACCCCATCTTAAGTGAGTTCCAGTGGAATCCAAACCTCTCCACCAGCCCGTATTATAATTTAACCAATCGGATGCGACAGTTGCACTATTCACTATAATATAGTCCACCAAGCTGGTTGCGTCGTATTGATTGATGACAGTGTTATAATTTGTCAGGTTCGCCATGCTGTTACTCATAATATAATTATAAAGTGTAGACCAAGCAGTTAAAGCGGCCGCACCACCGTGTTCAGCCCAAGTATTACCCCAGGTTTCAATATACTGTAAATGATATTTATCCTGACCGTATGTAAATTCAGTAAAGTCAGGATCATCCGGATTATCGCGAATGTCATATAAACCCCAATACACATTATTTAAATACACAATTACTTTTTCCGAATTACGTACATCTAATTTCAATCCACCTTTTAAAGCTAGCATATGTATATAGGCATCACGAAGATGTGTACTACCTATATTTGGAGTATTATGATCAGCTGGATAATTATCATCACCTGAACAACGTAACATGATTCGTTGATACTCATCTCTGGTCGAATAGTGGAATAATTTTTCTTCAATACTATGATTATATCCCATTTCATCGCGCGAAATAAAATCCAAACTACGTTGACTAAGTGCCCACGAATCTTGACCGTGACGATTAAATTCTCCATAAGTATCCGCTTTTCTCACTCCTGCGGTATCAAAATATTCAAAAGTTCCTTTGGGTTCTAAAGTACCTGATCCATTAGCCAAATTTGTAAGTTGTGTTCCGGATATTGAAATAATCGGTAAAGTATGACTTACATTGATAAAGTAAGTTTTATATTCTGTAAAACTAGGTAATACAGTAGGATCTGGACTCCAGGTCATAGCTTTTAACACCGTTGTAGATGGAATGGAAACTGCTGATGCATAAATCGGAGAAGAGGTAGTAGGTGCAGTACCATCGGAAGTATATCTTGTAGTTCCGCCCGGCTCTGTACTCGTAATAAGTGCTGTGAATGCTGCGGAATAAAATCCAGCTGGAGTTGGGAAATCAGGTTTAGAGGCGTAGCGAGCATAAGAAGTGGCATTATTGTTAGTGCCATTTGGTGTAGGAGCCACAAAAATCCCCCAAACAGGAGAGCCATTTGTTACCCTACCATAAGAGTGTCCTAACTGCGTTTTTGTAAGGGTCAAACTATCTAATATAACACCCGATACATCAGACAAAATAATATTCTCTTTATTGTTTTTTGTTTGTGATAATTTAAAGTTGGTATGGTATGTTGTAGTTGTATATGTATTTCTACCACTACACCATACTCGCATAAATCCATTTGATCCGATGGTAGCTGTTGAAGGAAAAGTATACTTCAAAATATTTGTTTTATTATCACTTAGGTGATATCCTGCTAAAGAAATTACAGTGGGAGAGGCATTATAAATTTCAATCCAATCGCCATAATCAGCATGGTTGTCGACAAATTGAGTAAGATTAGAAGTAGAATATTCATTGATGACTAATTGGCTTTTTGCATCATACGATTGTAGAGCAAATAATAGCATAAAACTAAATGTAAGTAATTTTTTCAAGGTGGTTTTGGATTGAGTTGTGTTAAATTAACATTAATAATTTACTAATTTACAGAAAACTTAACTCTAGGCAAGTTGGATATTCACTTCAAAGCAATTAGAATTTCAAAGTGCTGAATATCAACCATTTTATTTAAGATCAGTGCTAATTGCAATTCAAAAAACACCAACAATTACAATAATTTTATCTGAGTTCGAATTGATACAGAAATTATTGAATTTTCTTTAGCTCTGATTTGCCCATCATCGTAAAACCAACAAAAGCGAGCAAACTCATCAAAATTATGGTTGTAAACATCATATCGAAACCAAAAGTATTAGCGATCCCAAGACCAATTAATGGCGCAGCAATATTTGCAATTCCAAATGAAATTGAATACAAAGCAGCGTATTGTCCTTGCCTTTCAGCATGTGACCTGGACAAAGAAAAATTCATCATAAACGGCATAGCATATATTTCAGAGAAAGTGATAATGACTGTATAAAGTATCGCCCAAATCATCATTCCTTTTCCGAAAAACAAAACCAAAAAAGAAACAGGAAGTAATAAAGCACCAATACGAATGAATGGAAAAATATTAGTTTTACTTTCCAGTTTCATCATGAGTGGCATCTCAATTAAAACTACTAAGAATCCATTCAAGGCTAATAGAAGTCCAATTGTTCCCTCGTCATATTTACAAACTTTACTGAAATATTGAGGTATACTCGCAAAGATTTGAAAGAAGCAAGTACCCCAAAGTGAAACTAAAAAAATAAAAATTAA
>JANOPQ010000039.1:0-2894 GCA_031421935.1 Bacteroidota bacterium
AAAAAATAGAATGAATGAGTATGGCGTTTCTGGATTTCCCGATTATAAAAACCGTGGTGATAAAGCAGCTAATTATTCCCGTTTTATTGTCAATGAATTATTGCCCTTGATTCGCAAAAACTTTAGAGTACAAGCCGAGCAAGAAGGAAATGTGTTTGCCGGATTTTCTTTAGGTGGATTATCGGCTTTCGATATTGTTTGGAATTATCCGCAGGTATTTCATAAAGCGGGCGTTTTCTCTGGTTCGTTTTGGTGGCGGAGTAAAGCCTATAGCAAAGGGTACGATGACAACACCGATCGCATCCTACATAAATTAATTCGCACAACAGATTCTAAAAGCAATCAACAGTTTTGGTTTCAAACTGGAACCGATGATGAGTTATCGGATAGAAATAATTCTGGCGTTATAGATTCAATCCATGATACGATGGATGTCATCAGCGAATTAGAATTGTTGGGTTTTGAAAATGGAAAAGACATTGAATACGTTGAAGTAGCAGGAGGGAAGCACAACGAAGAAACCTGGGCGCAAGTTTTTCCTGAATTTTTGAAATGGGCGTTTGGGAAATCTAAATACAATACTAATTTAGATCAATAAATACGAAGTTTTAATTCAGTTTTTTTTGAAAGCGAATAGCAGTAAGCTTATACTCATGAAGCAACAAGATAGATTTTTTTTGATATATAAAAAGAGCGTCAATTCCAATGTTGTAATTTCTATACCACGATAAATATCTAGCAGCTAGAAGCCAGAAGCTCATCACAATTAAATACTAAAAACATTATTCACCAAAAAATCCCTGCAGAAAAAAACTACAATTTTACAAACCTACCCGTGAGCACTTCCCTCATCGTACTTAGTCTCACAACAGAAACTCCATCGTTTAAAGTAGAGAGTTCTACTTTATTGAGCCCTAAAAATAATCATTTCCAAAAAAATGTTTACTTAGTTATTATTGTAGTTAGCGGCTGACATACTGTTTAGATTTTACAGTGAGTCCATATTTTTTACGAATAGCTGCCAAGCGTTTACTTCGTAACTTCGGGTCATTTTCATATTCTTTGCCCAATTTTTCTCGAATGTCACGCTGTAATTGAACTGCATCAAATTCTTTTTTCATTTTATTTTTCGTTTAAAACTTCTCTCGGATTTCTGATTTCTAAAATTATATAACCATGTTTAAGGTTAACACCGTTATATTTTTTTATTCTGTCAAGATTTACAATGTGCTTGAAATTCCAACTTACCAAAACATCAACTTTGTTTATAGTCGCCAAAGCAATATGCAGGGCGTCCTCATAAAATTTTCTGGTGATTGCTCCTTCTTTCAAGTATGCCTTTGCTAGCGCTTCCGCTTCTTCATCATTAAGAACATATTCTTTGCTCTTCTCAGGAATAAGTTTTAGTAAATCACGAACTTCCTTTCTTGCGTTTTCAATTTCGTTAAGTGTAACATCAGATATAACAGCAATCTTTTTCCCTGTCTTGAATTCGTCAAAGAGTTTCCTGCTCCACTCTTGAAATTCCTTGTCAAGGTAGCCGCCAATTACAGAAGTGTCCAAATAAACTCGTTGTATCATAGTCAATAATATTAACTCAAAGGTACTGAAAATTCGAAATATTCTTAAATACAATACTACACCAGGTGAATATATAATTGGCAAAATTTGAGTATATCGCTCTTTGTAGGTGCTTTGAGCTTCTGTTTCTTAACTATGTCGCGAGACTTCGTGGATGGAATCTTAGTGGTAGACTTCGCAACTTGCTATATGAATATTTCCTTTGCTTATGCTCTTGTGCTATCTCGTATCTCGAGTGCATTCCCTTCAATGATGATTTTGTCGAGTTTAGAAAAATCACTATTGATAAGAAAACTAATAAAAATATTAGTATCAATTACGATTCTTTGTTGACTTGCCGCCATATCTTTTATTTCTAACCACATCAACTTCTTTTGAAATATCCTCTAATGAGATTTTTCCTTTTGATTTAGTTCTTAACTTATTCAAGAACTTATAAAAATCAGTTGACTTTTCTTTCTTAATTGAAATGAGTTTCAAGTCCGCCAAATCATTCAATAGTTGGCTGGCTTTTGGGTTGAGAATTTCTATTCTGAGCAGATCCATACTCTAAATGTACAAATTATTTTAATTGATTTCATCGCCTCAAGTAACAAAAAAATGGGTTTTAAATGAAATTTCTATGCATATAGTTTTTCGCACTTGACTTTTGTGAGCTTCTGTCTGACACTTTGTAGCTAGACTTTGTAACTTAGTATTATAAATTTTCTTTTGTGCACTATTGTGTTCTCTTGTGCCTATAGTGCCTGCCTGCTGCAGGCAGGTTAAAAATTTTTTTTACCAATGTTGTGATTTCTATACCACGATAAAAATCTAGCATCTAGAAGCTAGCAGCCCTCACAATCGCGTGCTAAAAACAATATTAACAAAAAAAAGCTGCTGCGAAAAAAAAACTACCACTTCACAAACCTTCCCGTGAGCACTTCCTTCTCCGTACTTAGCCTCACAATGTACACTCCATCTGCTTGAGACGTGAAAGAACTACTTTTCGAAAAATAGCTGCCATCCGTTTCAGATGATATTCTTTCAATTAGCTGCCCATTGATATTATAAAACTCTAATGTTGCATTTCTTCCTTGCAACTCCTCGGTATTCACAAAAACTGTTTGCCATGTTTTGTCATAATAGAGTTTTAACTCTTTATTCGAAGGAAACAAGTCATTTAATCCAACGGCAGTTAGCGTATCACAGGGACTCCCGTGTAAAGTATCTAATTCATAATTAGGGTTATTGGGAAGACCAAAATAAGCTTTATGACCACCTAGATAGAAACTGAATGGTTGGAAATCACAAGTACTTCCTAGACTATCTGG
>JANOPQ010000040.1:0-16024 GCA_031421935.1 Bacteroidota bacterium
GTTAAATCAAAAACAGGAGAAGTAATTTCAGTAAAACCATTATCTAAATTATGTGCACTAGCAGAACCTCCTAATAATCCAGTGACGAATGCAAAGTCACCACAATCACTATTTACATCTAATTCAGGATTCAACGCTAAAGGTCCAAAGACAGTTCCTTCAGGATCGCCGCGTTCAAAAACACCATTGGTAGCTGTAGAGTTAATAGTCCATCCCAAATCAGTAACAAAATCATCATAATAACCTTCTTGCAGTGAAATTGAAAATGGAATAGATCCATCTAAAAAAACAGTTTGACAGAAAGTAACAAAACCCCAATGTGTAGCCGTTATATCGATGTTTCCCGAAGATAAATTATTAAATGAGAAATTACCAGAGCCATCCGCAATAGCCGTTGCTGTGTTAATTCCGTCTGAAGCATAAATTGAAGCACCTGCAATGCCAACAGTTGTAGCAGCATTATTCACATTTCCTTGTATAACAAATGGTGACATCAACGTATTGATGGTGGTTAATTGACCATTCACTAAACTTACACCAGGAAAAAATTTCGTGACATAACCTGCCTTTTTAAATTCAATATCATAGGTACCTGCTGTTACTAATCCAGTTTTGTATTCACCAATCAAATTAGTAGTTGCGCTTTTGGTAGATGGGTTAATTAGAATGGTAACATTATTCAATGGAAGACCAGTAAGACTATCGGTAACGGTTCCTTCCAAATAACAAGCTCTTTGGTAATTGGGCTCAAAAACATAAACACCGCCATCTACATCAGCTACAATAATTCGTCCACTTGGTAAATAGGGTGAAGCATCCCAACATAAAAATGAACCTGTTGGATAGCTTGCAATTTCAACAATGTTATTGGGACGAGCGCCATCGCAAATAGTAAGCTGACTTCCATAAGAAGGGTTAATTAAATAATCGTTTAAAACTCTTACATTATGTACTTCCTCGTTCGGCATACTATCGGTAAGATAGGTATCTACTAATTTTATATTCGAAAGATTTGTTATATCAAAAGAACCTAAAGGTTGGCCATTTACTTCATCCGTTGTAAATAAAAATTGGGAGTTGTCGGTTAACCATGTATTGTGACAAAATTGACCAGGGGTAGTTTGTGTAGCTAGTAAAACGGGATTCGCTTTATTGGAAACATCGATCACACTAAATTGTCCAGCATAAATTTCACCAGCCCATAACGTATCATTACGAATATAACCATCGTGTATATATTCCAAATTATATTGACCAACATAAGTTGGATTCCATGGATCTGCTAAATCTAAGATAATTACACCACCACTGGCCAAACCATTTCCAGTTCCAAAAACATAAGCATAGCCATCCGTAACAGCAAGAGCATGTGCCGAAGTAATTTGATTAGCAATCACTCCATCTCCATAATAATGCTTAGCGTTAATTGATGCTGGAAGATTGCTTAAATCGATGATAATAACACCTCCGCCACCTTCACTTACAGCATAAGCATATTTACCATAGGTTTTAATTTCTCTCCAAAGGGAAGATTGACCTTGCAAAGCAGGAACAGAAAACACCTCAGACAATGTGGCCGGAGTTGTTACATCCACAATGGCAACACGATCATCTACACCCACCAATGCATATTCGTTTCCGAGAGAATCTACATAATGCCAAATCCCTGCACATGTATTATTAGGGTAGGGAAGGTGCCCTAGTAAATTAAGATTGAATTGTGCTTGGGAAGTAATGCTTAACACTAAAAAAGTAAATAACAGTTGAATTTTTTTCATAACAGATGGATTTAATTATTTTGGAGTTCAAACTTAAGGAAATAGATGGTGGTTCATGGCATCATTTGTCCACGATTTTGCTAAAACGTCAAACTTTAACGCTAAATTGACATTTCACCGATTCGACACGAACAAAATAGAGGAAGAAAATGAATTATTTATTGGATTTAACGAAAGAAATTATTTTTTGAGCTAATCCATTGGAGACTTTCACAACGGGCATACGTACATGATCATCCATTATACCCATTTGCTTTAGTGCACACTTTATTCCAGAAGGACTCCCTTCAGCAAAAAGCATCGGTACCAACGGTAAATATTTATAATGCAAGTTGGCGGCCTTTTTATTTTCAGATTGTAGAGCGAGGCGAACCATGGTACTAAAGTCCTTTGGATACCCATTGGCAACTACAGATATCACACCATTAGCTCCTGCTGCAATTAATGGCATTGTGATCCCATCATCCCCAGAAATCACTAAAAAATCCTTAGGCTTAGCGCGAATGATTTCCATAATTTGCTCCATATTTCCGCTAGCTTCTTTTACACCAATAATATTTGACTGACTATGTGCTAATGCCAATGTAGTTTCAGCAGTCATATTAGAGCCCGTTCGCCCTGGAACATTATATAGTATAATGGGCAAGGGGGAGACTTGAGCCATCAACGTATAGTGTGCTAAAATTCCCACCTGCGAAGGCTTATTATAATAGGGAGAAACCGAAAGCAATGCCGTGATGCCCGCAAAATCATTTTTCTCCAATTTCCATAAAATATCTTGAGTATTATTTCCACCCAGACCCATCACAATGGGGAGCTTTCCTTCATTCGATTGAATTACACAATCCACAACTGCATTTTTCTCATCATCACTCAGCGTTACACTTTCACCAGTGGTACCTAACGGAACTAAATACTCACATTTCCCTTTGATAATATGTTTTACCAGTTTCTTTAATGCATTAAAATCAATTTGCCCATTATTTTTAAATGGAGTAACTAATGCAACACCTGTCCCGGTTAATAATTTTGAATATTTACTCATGACGCAATGAATTTAAATAATGAATTACCTGATTTAAAAATTGCTGAAAGGTCGTTTGGTCAGAAACACTTATCATAAAGTCATAGAAAGGAGTGAAAAGTCGATTATATTTTCCAATCTTAAATTTAGCTTTTGAGCTGGCTAGAATATAACGAAATGGAATACTGTTCTGCAAATGCAAATCAATCAAGATATCAAAATCACGTTGTACAAAATTTCTTACCACCGATGCAATAGGCTTATGATACCAATTGAGATCTTTTAAAGTGAAGAAATCTAGTCCTAATTTTGAAAAGCGCATGGGAGGTAATTCCTTATGGTTATAAAATCCTAAAGCTACCACTTCCTTATGATGCACTTCACGAATTTCTTTGACGTATTTCTTTACCAAATCAAAATGCTTTTCATTGGTGGAATCGTACATAATTCCAATTGACTTGGCCTTTTCAAATGTAACATAGCCACGATTGGTAGCTTGTTTCCCAAATTCTTTTAAGAAAAGATAGCGACCTATTTTATGGCGAAATGATTTCTTCATGAAAGGTTAGCATATTAATTTATTGTTCAAAAATAGTTAATTTAATGAGATGGCTCAATCATGGCAAGGAACTCTTCCTCATCAATAATTTTCACACCGTACTCTTTCGCTTTATCTAATTTACTGGGACCTGCATCTGACCCTGCAAAAAGAAAATTCGTTTTACGAGTCACTCCTGAAGCATTTTTTCCTCCATTCTCTTCAATGATTTGCTTATACTCATCACGAGAATGCTTTTCAAATGTTCCAGAAATAACGATGGAAATTCCCTTTAACTTTTCTGAAACTTTAACGGGCATGTCTTCGGCAGAAAGTTCGAATTGCAGCCCATTACTTTTCAGCGACTCAATCATCATTTGATTGATGGGATCCTTGAAAAAATCAAGAATACTGGCCGCAATAACTTGTCCTACTTCTGGCGCTTCCATCAATTGGGTCGAATCTGCTGCCCTTAAAGCATCAATGGACCCAAAATGTCGAGCTAACTTTTTCGCTACCGTATCTCCTACAAATCGAATTCCGATAGCAAAGAGTACTTTTTCAAATGATACTTTCTTTGAAGTTTCGAGAGCTTCCAATAAATTACTTGCTGATTTATCTGCAAAACGATCTAAAGACAAAATATCTTCCTTCTTTAATTGATAAATATCTGCGATGTTTCTAATGAGTTTTTTTTCCACAAAAAGATCGATGGTTTCCGTACCAAAGCCGTCGATGTTCATGGCTTTTCGAGAGGTGAAATGTTCAATACGTCCTTTTACTTGGGGCGGGCAGTCCAATGAATTTGAACAATAATGTTGAGCTTCACCTTCCTTACGTATCAATTCAAAATTACATTCGGGGCAATGATGGATGAATTCCACTTTAATTGAATTTACTTTTCTTTTCGACAGATCTACTCCTGTAATTTTAGGGATAATCTCTCCGCCTTTTTCTACAAAAACGGTATCTTCAAAATGCAAATCTAATTTTTCGATTTGATCTTCATTATGCAGTGTGGCGCGTTTTACGATGGTTCCTGCAAGCGGCACTGGACTTAAATTAGCAACAGGAGTAATGGCGCCTGTTCTTCCAACTTGATAATCGACACTTAACAACTGAGAAGATCCAGATTCTGCCTTGTACTTAAAAGAGATGGCCCATCGAGGTGACTTCGCTGTAAATCCCAATTCATTTTGCTGTGCAATACTATTTACTTTGATAACTACACCATCAATATCGAAAGGGAGCTCTGGTCGTTTCGTTTCCCAATAATTAATAAAGGCGAATACTTCATCAATGGATTGACATACTTTTCGGTCGTTAGAGATTTTAAATCCCCACGAAGAAGCCGCTTTCAAGCTCTCTTCGTGAGAGGGAAAAGGTAAATTTTCGCCATACAACGCATAGAGAAAACAATCGAGTTTTCTTTTTGCAACCTCTGCGCTATCTTGCAATTTCAACGTTCCAGAAGCAGAATTTCTTGGATTTGCAAAAGGTGTTTCACCTATATCAATTCTTTCTTCGTTGATTCTTTCGAAGGTGGCTCTCGGAAGAATAATCTCACCACGAATTTCAAATTGATCGGGATAATTTTCCTCTTTCAATTGGAGTGGGAGAGAACGAATGGTTTTAACATTAGCAGATACATCATCCCCTTGAATTCCATCTCCCCGAGTTACCGCTCTACTAAACTTACCTTTTTCGTATTGAATTCCTATGGCGACACCATCAAACTTAAGTTCGCAGACGTATTCTACTTTTTCATCGGGAATACTTTTTACAACACGTTCATGAAACTCCTTTAACTCATCTTCCGAATAGGTATTTCCTAAAGAAAGCATAGGGTACACATGCTTCACCGTTTCAAAATTCTTAGTGATTTCTCCACCCACTCGTTGTGTAGGAGAATTGGGATCCATTAACTCAGGAAAATCCTTTTCTAATTGAATTAATTCATTCAATAATTGATCAAAATCGAAGTCGGAAATAAAAGGATCACTTAAAATATAATATCGATAATTATGATCATTAATTGAAGCCGTCAGTTCAGCTACTCTTTTTTCTGCTGATGAAATTTTATCCATTTTTAATGCTTCACAAAATTAGTAAAAGGAATGTAACTTATATTTATTTCATAATCAAGTATTTACATTCAAATTTGCATGTTTTAACACTTATTTCGTATACTTACACTCTTAAACCACGCTAAAATCCAAAAATGAAAAAAACACTTACTCTTAGTTCAATCACAGCATTAATCATTTTGTTACTAATTCAAACTAGCGGTAATGATGCCCATAGTAACAATGGTGGAGCACCCGCAGGTCGTACTGGATCACCAACAGATGGTGTTACATGTGCGACATCCAATTGTCACGCTGGAAATGCATCTGTGTCTCTAACGCAAATTATTTCATCCAATGTTCCAGCCGCAGGATACATAGGAGGACAGACCTACACAATCACTGCAGCCTGTGCACAAATTGGAATCAATAAATACGGATTCCAAATTTCGCCACAAGCAGCAAATGGTGCATTAGTAGGACAATTAATTATTACCAGTCCAACCACTACAAAAATTGTGAGTAATAAGTACGTTACACATACCGCATCTGGAACTGCAGGTACTGGTGGAAAAACATGGTCATTTAACTGGGTAGCACCTATTGCTGGAACTGGCGATGTAACCTTTTATGGCGCCTTTAACTTTGCTAACAACAGCGGTACTTCGAGTGGAGATATTATCCGTACGAATACTTTATTGATTACAGAAGATCAAACTACCATTGGAATTGCTCCTGTGAATGGAGATAAATTAGCTGCCATTTTATATCCTAACCCCATTCAAAGCGATGCTACTTTAAGAATTAATTTGGAGTCGCAAGAAATTGTAATTGCTAAAATTCTTTCATTAAACGGTCAATTGATTGCTGAACCGATGGAATTTTTTGGTACACCTGGAATCAATGATTTTGCGTTTCAAGTTCCGAGTAATTTAACTACAGGAACCTATAAATTAATGGTAACTGCAGGTAATGCAGCAAGCGTAAAAACTTTCTTTAAGAAATAATAACAGAATTAATAAACTGGAAAGGGCAGATATTTTTCTGCCCTTTTTCAGTTTTAAAATAGACTTGCAACTGGGATTAGTCTAATCGAGTAAAATCATAGGACCCTGGAGGGGTAACAATCAACGGTACTTTTTCTACCAGTACAGCACTCGAATCGAGTCCAAATGCTCTTTCTTCATTCATACTTAAATTTTTAATCACGAAATAAAGATTCAAAATCATTTTTGTGTAGAAATTCAACGTATTTTCATAGGAGAGATATTTTTCCATTACGATGAATCGGAAGTCACCGGCAATATGCAAATCTCGTAAAGGAATATAATTACTGGTGATAGTGAGTTCACCATTTTGCACCATTTCTTGTACCACCTGACGGAACATCAAATTGATATGGGGTTCAACACGGAATCCGATTTTAAAACGGACATGCATAATTTTATCTTTTACGAGTTGCGTCACTCGGTAATCAACAGTATAGGGTTCGTCAATAACATCCACATGAACCAACCAATACAAATCAGCGCGTTTGGGTTGCTTTTGTAAAATGGAATAAATGATTTTATTCTCTACTTCGGTTTCTTGATAAGCGGAAGTCAAATAAATTAAATGAGTTGCGTACTTAGGAATTGTGGTATCTCTCGATACATCACAAATCACATCTGCATATTTTGCTAACGGAACAAATTCCACCAATGCATTTTTTATTTTTCGAGCTTCGTACCATACCCACATCATTAAAAAGACGAGGGAAGCAATAATCAATGTTACATATCCTCCTTGTGAAAATTTGCTAAGGTTGGCAATTAAAAATGAAACTTCAACAACGGAAAGAATAGTGATTACTGAATAAATAAAAAGCTTTGGATACTTTTTTAAATACAGATAATAATTTAACAAAATGGTAGTCATCATCATCGTCAATATGATAGCCAATCCATAAGCGGCTTCCATATTCTTTGATTTCTGGAAAAAAAGCACAATTCCAATACAAGCAGCACATAACAACCAATTGATGGAAGGGATATAAATTTGTCCTCTAAAATCAGTGGGATACTCTACTCTTCCTTTCGGTAAGAAATTCAGTCGCATGCCTTCATTCACCACTGTAAACGTTCCAGAAATTAAAGCCTGACTGGCAACAATTGCAGCAGAAGTTGCTATGATAATACCTGCAAACAAAAACCACTCGGGCATTAATGCAAAGAATGGTTTTGCTCCATTCAATGTGTTTCCTGTATGATTTAAAAGCCAAGCACCTTGCCCAAAATAATTAGCAAGCAACGCAATTTTAACCATGCCCCAGCTTACACGAATATTTTTTCGTCCACAGTGACCAAGATCAGAATACAATGCTTCAGCTCCCGTTGTGCAAAGAAAAACCGCACCTAAAATCCAAAATCCTTCCTTGTAATACATCAGCAAATGAAAAGCGTAGTAAGGATTAATGGCTTTAAAAACGATGGGATTCCAATAAATCTCCTTAACGCCAAGAATGAATAACATACTAAACCAAACTAACATGACTGGTCCAAAAAATCGACCGACGAACTTGGTACCAAACTGCTGAATAAAGAACAAGGCGAATAAAATACCAATAATGATAGGCACCGTATGAATATCAGGATTGATCATGGTGAGTCCTTCAACAGCAGATGCAACTGAAATAGGAGGGGTGATGATACCATCTGCAAGTAAAGCAGCGCCTCCAATCATGGCAGGAATTGCCAACCATTTAAAATGCATTTTTCGGACTAATGCATACAAAGAAAAAATTCCACCTTCCCCCTTATTATCGGCGCGTAAGGTAAGTGTGATGTATTTAAATGTAGTAAGTATCGTTAAGGTCCAAAAAACACAAGACAAGCCGCCTAATACTAAGTCTTCATCAATGGCTTTGTCGCCAATGATCGCACTCATTACATAAAGCGGAGAGGTGCCAATTTCTCCATATATAATTCCTAAAGTAACAAGTATGCCAGCAGCAGTTACTTTCTTATGATCAATTTGTCCGGTAGCCATCGTGTGAAGCTCTTATCGAAAATATATCGAAAGCAATAACGATTAAGTAGTAGTTTCCTTTTTACGAGTTGCTTTTTTTACTGTCTTTACATCTTGCAATGCTTCTTCCACGGTAGTCTCAAAATCGGCCAGTACATTCATGAAATAAATATACGCATCATAGGGTGAATCGTATGGACTAAAATATTTATGTACATCGCCATCACTCCAAAACTTAGTACACATGTAATAGAAGTGATCACTCGTTTGCAGCTTACCCCAGAACTCGATGAGATCTGGATTCATGGTGCTGATTACTTTTTCCTCCAACTTATAAATTCTGCCTGCAGCTTCTTTCTCCATCGCATTACTCAACCATGCACTCAAATCTCGCTCTGCGTCGGCCCAACTAGAATAATCGGGAACATCGTAAATGTCGCGCACTTTGTACATATCAGCAGCTTCAGAAAGTGTTTTGAAGTCAAAATCTTTATGCTTCATAATTTCCATGGGGAGATGATCTAGAAATTCAAAAATTCCTGTCTCTTCCCATTGATGTTCACCAAACGTTTCATAATCCATGAACAAATTAACAACTTCTCCATTTCCAGCCACTTTATGCACCCATGAAGCAAAGGTATCTGCTTGTAAAGGCCACTCCGCCCAATTGCGATCGCTAAATCGGAAAGCAATATCATCGGAAAGTCGATAATTTTTCAAGAACGCTTTTATCTTTAAAGTACCAGCAGGTTGATACAAGAAATTAGGAGTACGTTCTCCTAAATAGCGATCTACGCCCTCACAAAGAATGGCTTTATAGCCCATCTTTTCAACTACAGATGCAATTTCATTATTGTAGATGAGCTCTGTATTTCTAAAGACTTTAGGAATTTGATTAAAATGCTGCTTAATTTTTGCCTTATGCATTTCTACTTGTCGGCGAAACTCATTCTTTGAATAAATAAAGCTCAACGAATGATAATAAGTCTCAGCGATAAATTCAACACATCCTGTATTCGCTAAATCAACAAACGACTGCAATACATCGGGGCGATGTTTTTCGAATTGCTCAATGGCAACACCACTGATGGAATAAGAAATCTTAAATTTCCCTTTGTGTCGATTGATCAACTCAAGCATTTTACGATTGGTTTTCAGATAGCATTTTTCCGAAACTTTATCGAGGATCAATCTATTTTTTTCATCATCCTCATAAAAATGATCACGTCCGATATCAAAAAAGGAATATCTTTTTAGTCGGAAGGGTTGATGAACCTGGAAGTAGAAGCAAACTGATGGCATAGCGTTAATCTTTATCAATTACGAAGATACATTTTCATTCTAAAAAAAACACCTTTTTCATAATAGGTTATTCACAACTAAAAAGGAAAAAAATAATACAAATTATGCCATTTCTGGAATTAAATGAAAGGCGTTGTACCCTTCAATCACCTTTTTTGCAGCATGATCCCATGAGATATTCTCCAGATCCTTATAGGCATCATGGGTCACATTTTCAACAAGCACCGGATCGTGTAATAAATTTAAGATATAAGACGCCGCAAGATTAATATCCCAGTAATCAAACTTCAATGCGCCGTTTAACACTTCAGCTACTCCCGATTGTTTACTGATCACAGCAGGAATACCAAACTGAACTGCTTCCACGGCTGATAACCCAAAGGGCTCGGAAACAGAGGGCATGATATACACATCAGCAATACTTAATAACTTTCTAACTTTATCTAAATTCAAGAATCCAGTCAGGTGAAAACGATGTGCGATACCACGTTGAGCAGCACGTTCCAGCAAAGGATTGAAATATTCACCGGTACCAGCCATCACAAATCGAACATTTTGATCTTTTTGCAAAACTCTTTCGGCAATATCTACAAAATATTCAGGTCCTTTTTGACGTGTCAATCGACCCACAAACAAAACCATTTTCTCCTTGAACATAGGAACGCTTTTGAAGGGCTCCACGGGTCGAATTCCATTGTGAACAGGTCTGATTTTACTCCAAGGAATTTGATAATAATCGTGGATGATATGTCCTGTAAAATTACTAACAGGCATCAAGATGTCTGCATATTCCATTCCCTTCTTCTCCACTTGATAAACCCAACCTTTACTTTGCGGACCACCACGATCAACTTCTAGTGAATGCACATGTACCACGAGTGGCTTTCCTGTTTTTGCCTTTATTTCCATCCCTGCAATCATGGTCATCCAATCGTGCGCATGAATCACATCAAAATCTAATGACAGCGCTAACTTTGCTGCTAACTTTCCGAACACGGTTACTTTTTCAATAACATCACCGCCATAGAGATCATCAATCTGAAATACTTCTGCCGTTTCATCTCCAATCTGTATTTTCTTCAAATATTGACTAGTCAAATTTTGAAGATCATGATGCGGAGAGGCGTTGCCGTTATAGTACGGATTCAAATGGGTATCGATAAAATGAACTTGCTTCACTTTTTTGTACGTATCCGTATGGCCAATATTTCTCAATGTTTTTGCATCGATGGTATTCAGGCCAATCAAATTTAAATTCTTCACCACAAAGTCGGGATTCGACTTAGGAATGATCATCGTTACGTTTGCGTATTTAGAAAGAGCAATGCAAAGGTCGTGACATGCAACACCTAATCCTCCATTGATAACAGGCGGAAATTCCCAACCCAACATAAGGATCTTTGGCAAATCTGCTTTAGATGTGAGCTCGTCGAGGATAGGAGGGGTCGTCATTAAAATGGGTTCGGGTTTTGACAAAAATAACGATTCTAGAAGAAAGACTCACTAATTCGCAATTAATTATACAATTTATTTCCCCGAATTCCCTTTAGATAAAACTAAACTTTTTGAAGATTGATTTTAATAACTTAATTTCATACCCTTATTCACTTTCAAAATATGCATTCTCTGCCTCATATTCGCGCCTTCGTGGTTCAAGGAACTTTGCTAATTATCAATGGTCTAGCGGCTTATATGATTGTAGGGACTAAAGCTTTTAATATGATGTTGGTAGGTATTCTTTTAGGAGTTGCACTTTGGGGGACCGCTTGGTATTGCAATAAGAAAGCTAAGGCCATTTGGATAGGCTTTGGATTATCTCTAGGTGGGATTGTCGTTTTTACTCAACGAACTATTGCCAATTTCCTTTCCTTAATTGGTATTATTCAGCATGAAATGAATTTTGATGCTTATAATAAATCCATCATGGTTGTGTTATACATTATGATGTCGTGTACGTGTATTTGTGGATTAATGCTCTCGTACACTTACTTACCAGAAAGAAAAAACTAAAACATATATGACTAAGATCAAAATTAACTCGAATGGATCTATTCGAGTAGAAGGTGAATTCGAAATTATTGACGCCAACGGAAATCCATATGATTTAGCAGGAAGGACAGTGGTCTCCTTATGCCGATGTGGGCTTTCTCAGAACAAACCATTTTGCGATGGATGTCACCGAGATGAGTTTTCACATGAACCAGTAGCCTTTGCGTTGCCACCTCCAAAGCCAAAACCGGAGTAATTACATTAGTCCTTTTCTAGGAAAAACGAAGTTCCACCTACCCAATCGAGGTTTTCATTGTAGCGAACTCCAATCATTTTACCTTTACTCATCCTTCCTAAATTGATGGTGAGGGTAGGGCGAGATTCGCCTTCGCCCCAGAGGTAAAGAAGACGAATTTCACATTTTACAGGTCCAGTGGGAGATTGCAAAGCTTCTGCATACTTCACTTTTTTCTGCAAAATGTAGTTAGATGGATTTTCCAGCGTGAGAATATCTAATTTCTGCACATCAAAAACTACACCTTGACCGCTGAAGCTAAATAATGGTTTTAACACCCAATTTTCGAGATCATCGGGAATGGAAGGAAGCTCATGCACAAAATAACTTTTTGGAATGCTGGGACCACTTAAGAAAGGCATGGTATATTTAGAAATTCTAAAAAACCAATTCGGGTGAGCTACCCATTCAACGTCGACATCTTCCGTCAAATTAAACTGCAATTTCAATTCTTTTCTTTGGAGAAGTTCATCAAAAATCACACGATTATAGATTCTTCGGATACGCGTCTTCTTTCCATTATTCATGTAAAAAAGATGATGACCCTCTCGAATCACTTCCGTTAAACAAACAACAGGAATTCCAAGATACAAGCGAGTGCAATAAAAATCGATTTGTGTTTTTTGCTTCCAAGGTTCTATTTCCAACAAAATAGTTTCATTTGGATCTTGCTTTCCAATGACGATCTCTTTCATTCTTGCCAAAAAAGTTTCATGCGTATAGCCATTAAACTTGTTATCAAATCCATCTGGGATCGAAAAATGCTTTCGGTACATGGTAGCAAGCCATTCTTGATAACAAAATAAAGATGCAAAGCCTTGCAACTCGATAAGCTGAGGTGTAAACCCTCCATTACCGTCTTCACAAATCGCAAAATCAATGGCAATTAATTTAGAGTGACTATCCTCATTACTCACTTTCAATCCATCAGGAAATGCATTTTCCGAAATATTTTTAAAATCAGGTTTAACAATTACATCAATAATATCTTCTCCCGCTTTTACGACCAATTGCTTAAGGGCTTTGTCCATAAACACGGGTGTTTCTGAAACTCGGAAATCAATATTATAATTAAAAGTACTATTCAAATCCTTCAAAAACCCCTCGTACTTTTCTTGGGTAAATGAACTATTGTATGCTTCACGAATTGACTTTATCATATTAATTATTTATCTGATTAACTTTTTCTTGAAACTGACTATCACTTTGAAACGACATAAATGCGGGCTCTATTCTACAACGTGTTGCATCCTTAAATCCATTTTGAATTGCCACCTCCAAAAAACGAATACAATCATCTCTCTTACCATCCATCGCTGCACTCACTGCAGATAAATACCATGCTTCAGTATTTTTTGGATCAACCATTCGATAGATGCTGGAAAAGTAAGCACTTTGTTCTTTATGTAAGGCGATGATAGCGCGGTTAAGCGACATATACGTAGAAAGACTAATTACACCACGAACGCGGTTTTTCATATCCTCAAAAGCTTGTGGACTTTTAGTAGCACTTGTAGATTCCCATCGTTCAAATTCCGTTCTCCACCAGATTGTATCTTTTGATCCTAATGCACGCAAGAAATAATCACGATTCTTTGATTCTATTTGCTTGAATTCACTCTCTACAGAAAGCGCTTGCTTATATTCGATGGAATTCATCAACTTTTGCATGGAAGCTTCCACACTTGTGGTATTCAACATCCCTTGAAAATTTTTCACCATGTTCTTATAAAGCTCCACTTTTTCAATCACATTAGAAACTGAATCGGACTGATGCATTAAAAAAGAAAGTCCAGCATCCAATTGCTTCGTATTTACTTCTGTAAAACGATCGCGTTGTGCAATAGCCGTAAATGCAATAAATGCATTTTCCATCACGGATGACGGCGGCCAGGCATGTTCACCCGAAAAGCGGATCGTTTGATAGCGACTCATCATACGTAGATCTTGCGTTTTAAAATTCAAAATTTCCGACAAGTTCATATCACTATTCCCTGCAATTCCTACAATTAAGTGCGGCGGAACTCCAGTCCATGAACCTGCAGGAATACCTGCACCACAAACAACAAGTCCTTTAACGCTTGCGGAAGAAAGTGCAAGCATAGAGGCTACGCGTGCACCACCGCTAAATCCTCCAGCGAAAATTTGATTCGTATCAACTTTTTCTATCAGCCTGCATTGATATATCATCGACTGAATAATATTTGCTGTTTGCTCAGCACTGTTTCCATTTTTTGATTCTTCAGAAGCTATTAAAATAAAATCATAGGCATTCGCTAATGATTTATACTTCTCTATAGGAAAATCAGGATCACCATGCGGATCGAATAAAATCAGTAGGGGAAACTTTTCTTTTGATGAGAAACGGGTAGGGTAGTAGACAGAATAATGGAGATTCGCATCGAGTTGACAGGGTTGAGCGCTAAAGGCCTGTCCTGCTTTTTCAGTGGGAGCCGATGAAACATTAGAAATAGAATCCACTTTGGCTGGTTCTGTCTTCTTCCCAGAGCAGGAAACGATAACCACAAAGCATAGTAGCAGAAATATTCGCATGAACCAAAAATAGTGGTTGCAAGCATTCATTTATCCATTAATTTTGAAAATATTTAAATAATTCATCATGCGAACGCTGAACTCCCTTATGGATGAATATTCCGAAAGCCATATCCATCCTCAAAATATTCTAATTCATTGGATTTGTGTGCCAGTGATCTTCTTCAGCATTGTTGAATTTTTATTCTGTATTACTGTACCCATATTTGGAAACTTAGCCATACTATCTCTTCTTTTACTCACAGTATATTACTTTATATTGTCAAAAACATTGTGGATTGGAATGCTCATTTGGGGGCTGATTTGTATAACCATAGCCTTCTACATCAACGTGCACTTCTATGAACATCGATTTTCTATATTCTTAGTATTATTTGTTTTGGCTTGGATTGGTCAATTTCTGGGACATAAAATAGAAGGAAAGAAACCATCCTTTTTAAAAGATCTGCAATTTTTGTTGATTGGTCCGGCTTGGTTGATGGTGAAACTTTATAGAAAAGCTGGCATATCTGTTTAGGGAGATGGAAGGATCATCAGCAACCATTACCTTACTCTTAGAGTGGCTCACGTGGGTACTCTTCTTCTTTGCGTGGGCGATCTTAGTCAAGACTGCCTTGCGTCGTTTAAAAAAGAAAAATCCAAATCAGGAAATCAAAGATCGCAAAGCCTATTATTTTGCTATGATCTTTGGCATTCTATTACTCATCTTTATTTTACTTTTTGGTGTGGATCCTTTCATCAGTTTTCTAGTGAATGAAGAAGCGATAGAAGCAGAAAATGGACCGTATGTGTTTTGGGGATTAGCGACGGTTTTGTTTTTCTTGATTCCATTTGTGGTTGCTAGGATTGGGAGGGCTGTGTTTCGAATAAGGGTTTAGGGTAATGGGAATTGAAGAACGTTACTGTGGGGCTACAAGCTTCAAGCTGCAAGAGTAAATTTACTTATTTACCACGGAGGCACGGAGAAACAGAGAAACACTGAGAAATTACTTAACTAAATAACTTATTGACAACAAAAAACTTTGTCGCAAATACAATCAAATCCGTGAAAATCCTATTAATCCGTGTCATCCGCGTTCTCTTTATCTAATCAATTCTTAAGTCAAGTATCAAATCAAAAAAAGTAATACTTTAAGATCACTAACAATTTTCTTACAAAAATCAATCATTTTTTTTCTACCACGGAGGCACGGACCCCGCAGTACTGCGGGGCAAGTAAACAGAGAAACACGGAGGAATTGTCTCTAAAAAATTGCTTACAAATTCACTAAAAAACTTTTTCCGATAATTTTTATTCCTTTAAATCATTTGACAAATCAAATAATCAATTCAAAAAGCTATAGAACTAAAAACTTTTTTACAATTCTATGTCTTTCTGAGACAACACTTAGTATATAAACACCTGGAATGAAATTTGAAACATCCAATTCAACCAAATTCTTCAATTTATAATTTTGTTCAGCAATTTTAACA
>JANOPQ010000041.1:0-2748 GCA_031421935.1 Bacteroidota bacterium
AAGTGCTTTTTTGCTTTGAAACCATTTACAAATCTGCAAGAAATCTAATTATTTTTTTCGTTTTCTTGCAATTTTTATACATATTTTTTCAACACATCTAATTGCTTTATAATGCTTTAGTTGCTTTTTAAGGGCTGACTAGATAAGAAATAAAATCAGTATTAATTGGAATTAAAAAGAGGCTGTCAACTACTGGTGACAGCCTCTTTCCGTTTAATGACATTAATGGCAATTAGAAATAACTACTGAATCCAAATTGAATTACATTGGTTCTGCTTGGTTCATTGTCTAGCAAATCATGTTCACTTTCAAATCTAAAGTTGAATCGGATTACCGTTGTTCCCGTTGGGCGCAGGGAGATGGAAGGAACAATAGCATAAAAATCATCACCAATATTGGTATTGGTTTCATTGAACTTCCCAACGTTAAAGTCAGCATATTCACCTCTTACTCCTATGTTTAATTTTGCATTTTCCCATCCACATATATTTCTTTGCAAAATGGTGCAAACAATATCAGTATACGCACCCCATTGTTCTTCCCCATATTGTTGAGTGAATGTAGATGGTACATCAACCATTACTTGTGCATATTCACCAGTAATATTTACTCTGTTTTTAAATAATGAAGTATTAAAATCAACGGCAAAAACGGACGCGCTTCGTTTATCATCAATCACCAACCCATCTTCTTTCCACTTATTATAAACACCAGTCATATAACTCACTCCTATTTCGCCAATCTTTCTATTTCTGATGGCAATTTTACCAGTGTATAATGGAAGTCCACTATTACTTTCTTCAAACTTATCTGGATTTCCTTTTCCAGCACGTAAGGAAGTACGTCCTTCTTCGTTGTCAATTACATTATCATCAAATCCGTTAGTTAAATAAAATTCATAGCCAAATACCCATTGGCGTGAAAAATATTTTCCATGAATTCCCATACCTACATTACTCAAGGTAGACGGAATTATACGAGTAGCGCTTATCGGTCGATCAATAAAATCCCATCTTGGACCATCGTGATTTTGGTTAAAACTACCAATCGGATTCATGATAATTCCTCCTCTTAAATTCAGCAAGGGATGAAATTCAAAATCCAGAGCGCAGTACTCCAGGTTTATTTCTTTGGTGCCATCTTCAAATTCCAATTCGGAAAAGAATTTTATTCTCTTAGCAATGGTACTCGAAAAGAACAATGTCATTCTTCTCATTTGAAAAGAAAATCCATCATCTACACCATCTGTTGAAGCATACTGCGTATTAGCTTCCAAATATCCTCCAATCGCAACTGGCAATTTAGCTATGGTTAGGAAAGGACGATTGTACACAGCATCCATACTCAATTTTTGACGGATGGTGTCGGCAGGAATTCGTTTAATTAAATTGGTATCAGATTGTGCACTTACGAAGAAGGCATTAATACTTAACAATAAAATGAATAAATTACGATAAATGGATATAGATATTTTCATGATCACTGGTTACATTGTACTTTCTTAAATCGTTTTCTGCGGGTGGATTTTGCACTTTTCCTAAATTGCTGAATTCACTTCCATGGCACGGACAAATTAAAAAATCGCCATGTGGATTAAGTTCACAGCTATTGTGTGTGCATTCCATATACAAAGCAGAATAAGTTTCCTCATTGATTTTATAAACGGATATTGGGAAACTCAATTTCTCATTTTTCACTAAAACATATTTTCTCGGCTTCGTGGTTCCGTTTTTTAATTCAAAAAATTCACTTTTCTTAATCGCAATTTGATTGTTTGCTAAAGTGGTGGTCGCATAATAATTTCCTGCGCAAGATTCTAACAATCCACCCATCAGGATTCCGCCTAAACAAATTTTAGAGCATTGCTGAATAAATTCTTTTCTTTCCATTTCATTACTATTCAAAAGTGAAACATCATTCAACTTTAGATGATGAGTATTTAATATTCTGCAAATCTATTATTTAGAATCAGTCTAAACAAGCTGATGAAGGTCATGATTAGAAAAAATATACATTATTGGGAATATACGCCAACAAATTGTTGGTCAGTAATTGTAATGGAAAATAGTATCAATTCTAGTTGAAAATCTTCTACTGTATTAGCGCTCTCACACTGTTTCAACCTCTATATTACCGCTCTCACACTGCTTCTCGCTCTGTTTTTTCTGTCTGAGCTTGCTCAAGACAGAAAAAAGGCCCTGTTTCCAGAGCCATATAATATTTTAAATCAGTTTGTTTAAGCAGGTACTTTACTCATTACTTCAGCCATTGTTTTACCAATATCGGCTGGAGAATCAACTACAATAATTCCGCATTCAAGCATGATTTGCATCTTGGCAGCAGCAGTATCTTCTGCTCCACCTACAATTGCTCCAGCATGACCCATCCTTCTTCCAGCAGGTGCAGTTTGTCCGGCAATGAATCCAACTACCGGCTTTTTGTTGCCTGTTGCTTTGATCCAACGAGCTGCTTCCGCTTCTAATCCACCGCCAATTTCACCAATCATTACAATCCCTTTTGTTTCTGGATCGTTCATGAATAATTCTATCGCTTCTTTAGTAGTAGTTCCAATGATAGGATCTCCGCCAATACCAATAGCCGTAGTTACTCCTAAACCTGCACGTGCTACTTGGTCAGCCGCTTCGTAAGTTAGGGTTCCCGACTTAGATACAATACCAATAGGTCCACGTTTGAAAACGAAGCCCGGCATGATTCCAACCTTTGCTTCTCCTGGAGTAATCACTCCTG
>JANOPQ010000042.1:0-3413 GCA_031421935.1 Bacteroidota bacterium
GCTTTTTTGCTTTGAAACCATTTACAAATCTGCAAGAAATCTAATTATTTTTTTCGTTTTCTTGCAATTTTTATACATATTTTTTCAACACATCTAATTGCTTTATAATGCTTTAGTTGCTTTTTAAGGGCTGACTAATTACTATTTTGTTAAGGCTTTACCGTGATTCTACGAGAAAAGCTTTCTGTGTTTGTTTGCACTTTAACGAAATAAAATCCTGCTTTTTTTCCTGTAAGATTAATATTAAAAGTGGTAGCATTATCTCGCTCGATAATTATGTGTTCTACTAAATTACCAATCATATCATATACTAAGATAGATGGGGTTTCCGTTATTGATTTACCAAATGCGATATACAAAATACCTTCTGTTGGCATTGGGTATAAAGAAAGTGTAGTTTCTTTTTGATTTGATGAAATTCTTAAATCGCTAAAATTATTTTGAGCGAAAGAAGAAGATATAGTCAGCGCTAAAAAGCTGGAAAGGAGAGTCGAGTATAAAATGTTTTTCATGAGCACGTGGTTTTAGATACTGTTTACGTTACAAATACCTTGCCGTTACTTATTATTGAATAAATTCATGGTTGGTTGGATACCTAAGGTGGCAAAGCTTTTCACGATATCTGCAGCCATATTAATCTTTTCGGGGAGATGGGCTCCTTCTTCAGAAGACCACTTTCCCAACACATAATCCGATTGACGGCCTTTAGCGAAATCACTTCCGATTCCAAATCGAAGACGCGCAAACTGGTCAGTTTGAAGACATTCGATGATGCTTGTCAATCCATTATGACCTGCTGCACCACCCGAAGGCTTCAACCGAAGTGAGCCAAAGGGCAAAGCAAGGTCATCAGATACAATTAACAGGTTTTCGCGCGGAATTTTCAGTGAAGTGAGCCAATACCTTACAGCTTCTCCACTTAAATTCATAAAAGTGGTCGGTTTAATCAAAAAAAGCGATCTTCCTTTATGACGAGCTTCCGCCAACCATACTTTTTTATCGTTTTTAAAAGAGGCATCTAGAGAATGGGCAACAGCTTCTACTACGTCAAAACCAATATTATGACGAGTATGGACATATTCCAATCCAATGTTTCCCAATCCGGCGATAAGATATTTCAAGACAACACCTATATTAAACACCGAAAGGAACCTTATTCAGGTTCCTCACGGATAATTGTTTATCGATTTTTATTTCTTGTCTGCAGTAGTCTCAGCAGCAGCTACATTACGAGTAGTACGTACTGCAATAACCACATTGGATGGAGAATCTAAAAATTCAACACCTTTAGATTTCAAATCACGAACACGAATAGTACCACCTATTTTAAGAGGAGTAATATCCAATTCGATAAAATCTGGAAGTTGCTTTGGCAAAGCTTTCACTTTCAAGCGACGCACTTTGGTCACTAATTTTCCACCTTGTTTAACACCTTCAGAAACGCCAGTAACTTTAATAGGAACATTGATTATAACTGGGTTACTCTCATTAATTTCCAAAAAGTCAACGTGCTGAATAATGTCATTAACCGGGTGAAATTGAATATCTTGCATTACACAAGAATAATCTTTTCCGTCAACCATTACTTTCACGATATACACATTAGGTGTGTAAACCAATCCTTTGAACTGAGACAAAGGCACAGAGAAGTGAATGGGTTCTGCTCCACCATAAAGTACACAAGGCACTTGCTCGTCTACACGAAGTGCTTTTAGTGATTGTTTGGTCAAGTCAGACCTTTTTAATCCTTGAATTTCAATCGTTTTCATTGCTAATAATTGTATTATGCTTTTACAAAAAGTGAACTAATAGACTCGTATGCGTACACTCTTTGAATGGCTTTTGCGAATAATGCTGCTGTTGGTAATTGTTTAATTTTAGTACTTGGTTTTACAAGAGGGATCGTATCACAAACTACAAGTTCAGTAAGATGTGAATCTTCGATTCTCTCATAAGCTTTTCCACTTAGTACAGGGTGAGTACAGAAAGCGCGAACGCTAGCGGCACCTTGATCGATAAGCATGCTAGCTGCTTTGGTTAAAGTTCCGGCAGTATCTACGATATCATCAACAAGGATACAATCGCGACCAGATACATCACCAATTACTTGCATCCCTTCAATTTCGTTAGCACGTTTACGATGCTTATCGATTACCGACATATCGGCACTGAAGTAAGAAGCATAAGAACGAGCTCTGTGAACACCGCCCATATCTGGAGCACAAATCATCATATTAGGAAGATTCAAACTCTTAATATACGGAACGAAGATGGCAGAAGCATCCATGTGATCTACTGGAACATCGAAAAAACCTTGTATTTGTGGAGCATGAAGATCCATGGTCATCACGCGCGTTACTCCAGCAGCAACCAATAGATTAGCAACCAATTTAGAAGCGATGGCCACCCTTGGTTTATCTTTACGATCACTGCGGGCATATCCAAAATAAGGAATTACAGCAGTAATATAATGTGCTGAAGCTCTTTTAGCTGCGTCAATAAGCAAGAGCAATTCAAACATATTATCCGTTGGAGAGAACGTGCTTTGGATAATGAATACATCACAACCACGAACGCTTTCATCAAAAGAAGGAGAAAATTCACCATCACTAAATCGAGCTACTTTTACATCACCTAGTGGGGAACCATAGCAATCTGCTATTTGCTCCGCGAGGTATTTGGATGAAGTACCTGAGAATATTTTTACTTGCCTAGCCATGGTTTTTCCTTCTTATAAAAGGGCTGCAAAGAAACTAAAAATAACGCGTTTATCAAAATGAATTTAACAAATAGGTGTTGAAAAATGAAGAGTTTTTATACTTTTGCCAACTGTTTGTCGAAAAAGGGTGTATTTTTGCCTCCCGGTTCAACCAGCAGAATCGTAAGTTCTTAAAGTTCAAAGATTTCTATTTTAATATTAAAAATTGCCCGGATGGCGGACCTGACGAAGGAAAGCCCGCCACTCGGATGAATAAAGTTTGTGTTGCTTGACAACACATTTAATAATGCCCGGATGGCGGAATTGGTAGACGCGCTGGTCTCAAACACCTGTGCCTTCACTGGCATGCCGGTTCGACTCCGGCTCCGGGTACGAAACAGAGGGAGAAACAGTGCGAGAGCGGTGTTACTTTCCCTGTTTTTCTTTTTTCACATGCTTGAAAAGCACGTACTTTTTTTTCAATTAGCAGACTATTCGTCTAAGTTTAACATAAATCATTTTTCAAATGGCATCTGTATATATTCTTTACTCCTCAAAAATTGACCGATATTATGTCGGTAGTTGCTTAGATCTTTCGGAAAGGTTAAATCAACACTATAACAAATTCTTTAAATCAGCTTTTACTGGCATGCCGTAGCGAGGCTTCGCTACGACTCCGGCTCCGGGTACAAAACAGTCCCGATAGCTATCGCAT
>JANOPQ010000043.1:0-12620 GCA_031421935.1 Bacteroidota bacterium
AACCCAAAACAAATTTAAGTGCAGGAGATTCCATCACCAACTTCGCAGCCATTTATTTCGACTTCAACGAACCTGTTATCACCAACACCGCAAAAACAATTATTGTTTTACCTACAGGCTTATCATCTGCATCACCAGCACGCGGCAAATTGCATGTCTTCCCCAATCCCACCGAAAACACATTAAACATCTCGGGCATCCATCTCGAAAACGGAAAAGCGCAATTGCGTTTAATGGATATTTATGGTAAACTTATCTTGGAAAAAACTATCAATTCAACAAATACCATAATAGAAACAATAAATCTCTCTTCGGGAATTTATTTGATTCAATCGGGTGAGTTGAGAGCTACGTTTGTGAAACAATAAATAATGAATTTTAATTTCTAAAAATTTATATATCATGCAAAAATTCAAAGTTAGTTTTCTTGTTATTTGGCAACTGCTAGTGCTGTTCAATTCATCAACGGCATTCTCTCAGGAAATTGAATGGCAGAAAGCATTTGGTGGAAGTATTTATGATGAACTTTTTTCTGTTTCGCAGACTGCTGATGGAGGTTATATTTTAGGAGGGTATTCCAACTCCAATATATCAGGTAATAAATCGGAAGACAGTATTGGTGGTTATGATTATTGGATAATCAAAACCGATGATTATGGGAATATTCAATGGCAAAATACGATTGGTGGAAGTAAAAATGATTACTTGTTATCAGTTGAGCAAACAACAGATGGTGGCTATATTTTGGGTGGATGGTCTGAATCCAACATCTCAGGAGATAAGACAGAGAACTGTTTCAGTGCTTATGATTTTTGGATCGTGAAAGTAGATTGGTTAGGAAATATACAATGGCAAAATACGATTGGTGGATCTGGCGATGATTATTTTTCTACTATTTCTCAAACCTCAGATGGGGGATATATTTTAGGAGGATCTTCGATGTCAGGTATTTTCGGAGATAAAACAGAAAACTGTATAGGAAGTAATGATTTCTGGATATTAAAAACTGATTCACTTGGAAATATTCTATGGCAAAATACAATTGGTGGTAGTAATTTCGATAGGATGATAACTATTCATCAAACAAATGACGGTGGTTATATTTTAGGTGGAAGTTCTAGATCTTCCATCTCTGGAGATAAGACTGAAAATTGTTTAAGTCCAGGGTTGTATGATTACTGGATATTAAAGCTAGATGCAGCAGGGAATATTCAATGGCAGAATACGATTGGAGGAAGTAGTGACGATGGTTTATATACTATCATACCAACTAATGATGGGGGCTATGTTTTGGGTGGTTATTCTAGATCAAGCATCTCCTCAGATAAAGTGGAAAATTGTTTTGGGATTACTGATTATTGGCTTGTAAAAATAGATAGTGCAGGGAATATCCAATGGCAAAATACTATTGGTGGAAGTGGAGTAGATGAATTAACATCTATTATGCAAACAACTGATGGTGGATATATTTTAGGAGGAGAATCACATTCCAATATCTCAGGAGATAAAACAGAAAACTGTATTGGCAGTTATGATTATTGGATTATAAAAACAGATGGGACTGGAAATATTCAATGGCAGAATACAATTGGAGGTAATGGTGGAGATAAATTGAAATCAATAGGACAAACCACTGATGGTGGCTATATTTTGGGTGGCTTTTCTGGTTCCAATATTTCTGGAGATAAAACGGAAATTTATTGGGGCTGGCACGATTGCTGGTTAGTAAAACTGGCTGACAAGAACAATTTAATTTATGGAAAGTCATTTGTAGATATAAATAACAACAGTATTCAAGATCTCGGAGAACTACCTTTGCCCGCACAAAAGATAACAGAGCAGAATACAGGTCGTTTCACTTTCACTGATTATAATGGAAAATATTCACTTGTAGTAATAGATTCCGGAAATTACACAGTATCGCCACAAGTAATAAACTGGTTTAGTTCGGTTCCTTCAACACAATCAGCTTCGTTCACAGGAATTCACCAAACAGACTCCCTCAACGATTTTGCATTTCAACCGCAGGGTACTTATGAAGATGTCTGTATAACGATTACGCCTATGGGAAATTTCAGGAGCGGATTCACCGCGAGTTATATGATCAATTATGGAAACTATGGAAACACAACAGTTGCACCTACGGTTTATTTTTATCCATATAGCAATGTAACTTATCAATCGGCAACACTAACTCCAAATAACATAACACCCGACTCTGTCGTGTGGAATTTACCTGCTTTATCACCCTTTCAAACTGGTAATATTATCGTAACCGTCAATGTCAACCTCGGAATCCCTATCGGCACACTCATCAACAGCAGTGCGCATATTGAACCTTACCTTACTGATGATAATCCAAGTTGCAATAACAGCAATTGGGAAGTGTACACAACAGGTTCTTTTGATCCGAATGATATATTAGTGAGTGAAGACTCACTCACTACAACGCAACTCAGCAATGCGCCTTGGTTGGATTACATCATACGCTTTCAAAACACGGGTAACGATACAGCTTTCACGGTAAAAATTTTAAATCCGATTGACACCAATAAACTAAATATCTCTTCCATCGAATTTGTAAACGCATCGCATCCCGTCAATTTAAACTGGATCAACTACCAGCGCAACATGGAATTTAAGTTTGAAAATATTTTATTAGTCGACAGCAACACCAACGAACCCCTCTCGCATGGCTTTGTGCATTATCGCATCCAACCAAAAACAAATTTAAGTGCTGGAGATTCCATCACCAACTTCGCAGCCATTTACTTCGACTTCAACGAACCCGTCATTACTAACACCGCAAAAACAATTATTGTTCTACCCACAGGCTTGTCATTTGCAACACCCACACGAGGCAAATTACATGTCTTCCCAAATCCAACCGAAAACACATTAAACATCTCCGGCATCCAACTCGAAAACGGAAAAGCGCAATTGCGATTAACGGATATTTATGGAAAACTCATCTTCGAAAAAACAATCACATCAATAACGACAACACTTGAAACAAATAATCTCTCTTCGGGAATTTATTTGATTCAGTCGGGGGAGTTGCGTGCTACTTTTGTTAAGCAATAGTAAGTGAATTGTAATTTTCTGTAGAATTGAGTCTAACATCGACCTTTGGCTTTATCTTTAACTTTGAAACTTTTAATGTCAACGATTATGAAAAATTCTAAAGAAGGTCTAATTTGTAAATTGATATTTATTTTAAGTGTCAATTCATCTGCTGTTTTCTGCCAAGAAATCGAATGGCAGAATACGATTGGCGGCAGTGGGGCTGATCAATTGTACTCAATACATCTAACTATAGATGGTGGCTACATTTTTGGTGGCGGTTCTGAGTCTAACATTTCAGGAGATAAGACAGAAAATTCCTTAGGTGGGTTTGATTATTGGATCGTAAAAACCGATTCCGCAGGTAATGTTGAGTGGGAAAATACGATCGGTGGTAGTTTTAATGATAATCTGAACTCTGTTCGACAAACCTTTGATGGAGGCTATATTTTAGGGGGGCATTCCTCGTCAAACATCTCCGGAGATAAAGGGGAAAATAGTTTAGGATCTCATGATTTTTGGATTGTAAAAATCGATGCGATGGGAAATATTCAATGGGAAAATACGATTGGAGGAAGTTCTCAAGATATATTGACTTCTTTACAACAAACCGCAGATGGCGGTTATATATTAGGGGGAGTATCAAGTTCTAACATCTCTGGCGATAAGACGGAAAATTGTTCTGGAATCAGTGACTATTGGATTGTAAAAACCGATTCACTTGGGATTATTCAATGGCAAAATACGATCGGGGGAGATGCAGAGGATTCTTTTACATCAATAGTTCAAACATCTGATGGAGGATTTGTGCTGGGTGGAGATTCACAGTCAAACATCTCTGGAGATAAAACAGAAAATAGTTTGGGATTTACTGATTATTGGATTTTAAAAATCGATGCGTTGGGTAATATTCAATGGCAAAACACAATAGGTGGAAGTTCACTTGACCATTTTTCATCAATTCAGCAAACCACAGATGGCGGCTACATTTTGGGTGGATGGTCAAAGTCAAATACGTCAGGAGACAAGACTGAAAATTGTTTAGGAGACATTGATTATTGGATAGTAAAAGTAGATTCAATTGGAAATATCCAATGGCAGAAAACGATTGGTGCGGATTCTACGGATGATTTGTACTCGATTCAACAATCTGATGATGGAGGATTTATTTTGGGTGGATTTTCTAATTCAAGTATTTCCGGAGACAAGACAGAAAATTCTTTAGGTGCTTATGACTATTGGGTTATAAAAACTGATAATGTTGGGAATATTCTATGGCAGAATACTATTGGTGGTGACACTGATGATTATTTTATTTCTCTTGAGAAATCAATAAGTGAAGGTATTGTATTAAGTGGATTTTCTTTATCAACTATGTCTGGAGATAAAACAGAAAATTGCTTAGGATTTTATGATTATTGGATCCTAAAACTAATGGACGAAAATAATTTGATTTCAGGTAGATTGTTTGCTGATGTAAACAACAACGGACTTTATGACAGCGGAGAATCTCTGATTACTAATCAGAAAATTATTGAACAGACTACAGGTCGCTTCGCCTTTACGAACCAACTAGGTTTATATTCTTTGACAGTGTTAGATTCTGGATCTTATACCGTAGCACCTCAACCTGTGTTATGGTATAATGCTTTTCCAGGTACTCATGCTGCATCGTTTAATACTATCCTGCAAACCGATTCCCTCAACGACTTCGCGTTTCAACCTCAAGGTGTTTTTGAAGATGTTTGTATAACGATTACGCCTATGGGAAATTTCCGAAGCGGTTTTCCTGCTAGTTACATGATCAGTTATGGAAATTATGGAACTACTACCGTTGCACCTTCTGTGTATTTTTATCCGGATATCAATATAACATATCAGTCGGCAACACTTGCACCAAATCAAATAACTCTCGATTCTGTTGTGTGGAATTTGCCTGCATTAACACCATATCAAACGGGTAGTATTCTAGTTACTGTCAATGTAAACCTTGGACTTCCTATCGGTACACTCATCAACAGCAGCGCTTATATTGAACCTTTTTTGACGGATAGCAATTCAAGTAATAATAATAGTAATTGGGCTTTGTTCACGACTGGAGCCTTTGATCCCAACGATATTTTAGTGAGTGAAGATACACTCACTACTACGCAACTTAGCAATGCACCGTGGTTAGATTATGTTATCCGCTTTCAAAACACAGGGAATGATACTGCCTTCACGGTAAAAATTTTAAATCCGCTTGATACCAATAAACTCAATATCGCTTCCATAGAATTTGTCAACGCATCCCATCCTGTAAATTTAAACTGGATCAACTACCAGCGCAACATGGAATTTAAATTTGAAAATATTTTATTAGTCGATAGCAATACCAACGAACATCTTTCGCATGGTTTTGTTCATTACCGGATCCAACCCAAAACAAATTTAAGTGCTGGAGATTCCATCACCAACTTCGCAGCCATTTACTTCGACTTCAACGAACCTGTCATCACCAACACTGCAAAAACAATTATTGTACTACCTACTGGCTTGACATCTGCAACACCAGCAAGAGGAAAATTACATGTCTTCCCCAATCCAACCGAAAACACATTAAACATCTCGGGCATCCATCTCGAAAACGGAAAAGCGCAATTGCGTCTTACAGATATTTATGGGAAGCTCATCTTAGAAAAAACGATAACATCAATAACAACAACACTGGAAACAAATAATCTCTCTTCGGGAGTTTATTTGATTCAGTCGGGGGAGTTGAGAGCTACGGTTGTGAAACAGTAGATTTAATTTTCCAACTGTGACATTCACGACAATTTATAATTTGTAGAGTAAAATGATCACTGCGCAGCAATCCACCCAAGAAGTACATTACTTCGTACAGACTTCTTGGCGTAGCAATTCACCAATCCACCAACTTGCCAATTCACCAATTTAAAAAAGCAATAAAAAAGGCGGATAAAATCCGCCTTTTTTATTGCTTTTTTAAGCTGTTGCTTTCGCCTTATGTTTCTCAATCTGTTCCTTCATCCACTCCGTTGTCACTGAGCCTGGACGCTCTAATGGGTGCCCTAACGCGCGATCCCAAAGTAAACTGGTCAATACACCAATGGATCTTGAAACGCCAAAGAGGACTGTGTAGAAATCATGTTCGGTTAATCCGTAGTGAATTAATAAAACACCACTGTGTGCATCTACGTTCGGCCACGGATTTTTAATTTTTCCTGTTGCTTTTAAAATTTCAGGAACTACTTCGTATAACATTTGTACGATTTTGAATAACTCATCATCGGCTAAATGCTTTTGTGCAAATTCTTGTTGCGCAATGTAACGTGGATCTGTTTTGCGTAAAACTGCATGGCCATAACCAGGAACTACACGACCTTCAGCCAATGTTTTGGTTACGTACTCTGCAATTTGCTCCTTATTGGGCATAGCGCCATTGTAGTACTCACGAAGATCTTTAATCCAACGAACCACTTCTTGATTTGCTAATCCATGTAAGGGACCTGCTAAACCATTCATTCCTGCCGAAAGAGAATAATAAACATCACTCAATGCAGATCCCACCAAGTGAGTTGCATGCGCACTTACGTTTCCACCTTCGTGGTCGACATGTATAGTTAAATAAAGACGCATCAACGCCTTCATTCCATCATCGTCAAAACCTAACATATGCGCGAAGTTGGCACCCCAATCCAGTTTTGGATCCGGCTCAATATGCTCTCCGTCTTTATACGTTCTTCTATAAATGTATGCTGCAATACGGGGTAAACGTGCGATGCAATTCATCACATCTTCAAACATCGGATCCCAATATTGCTTCTTGTTAATTCCTTTACGGTAAGCCGCAGCAAAATTGCTTTCCGTTTGCATAGCCAAAATGGCTAAGCTAAACTGCGTCATCGGATGCGTTGCTTTTGGCAACATATCCAACATATCAAAAACATGTTTAGGAACATGACTTCGACGAGCCCATGCATTGCTTACTTCACGAGCATCTTCTTCCGTTGGTAAATCACCCGTGAGCAATAAATAAAACATCCCTTCCGGTAAATTTTCTCCGCCCGATCCGCGTGGAAGTAAGGCGCGCAGTTCAGGAATGGAATATCCTCTAAATCGAATTCCTTCCTCAGGGTCCAGTTTAGAAGTCTCGGTAACCATACCGATCATTCCTTTCATTCCACCATATACTTGATCAATGGTAAAAGTACCAAGCTCAATATGGCCATGTTCTTTAACGAGAGCTTTTATTTCATCAGCTAAAGGGAGTGCTTTTTCAGCGAATTTTTCTTTTAAACGATCCATTTTTACTTTTAATGCAAAGATTGTTTTGTGCGAGCGAAGTTAATGAAGATGTAAACAACCAACAAGCGTTTTTGTTAGCTATTATATTGTTTAATATGAGATATTGATGTTGGAACAGGTATTTTATAACTTACCGACCTTTTTTCTCTGTGCTTTGAGTTTAAATCCAGACTTACAATCAAATAAATGGCTGCAATAATGAAGATGGAGATGATCACCACCCAGGTTACTACTTCAAACATTTTCTTGGCTTTTTTCTTTGGACTGGTCTTCCGTTTGATTCGAACTCTTTTCCTAATCTTAACCTTTCTCTTTCTTCTATGATGAGTTCCTTCAAGATGTTCTTCTACGAGATGACCTTCTTCAGGATGTTCATCGTCCTCATACTCCTCTTCTTCTTCAAATTCATCATTCTCATGATCTTCAGAGTTGGGATCTAGTTCTTCGTCTTTGTTTGTACTCATAATCTGAAAAGATTTTAAAACTGATTAACGTATATACTTGAAATTTCTTGCATTAAAGACAGCGCTGCTCCCTAAATCCGATTCTATTCTAAGTAGTTGGTTATATTTAGCAATCCTGTCCGAACGAGAAGCGGAACCTGTCTTTATTTGACCGGTATTTAAAGCAACGGCTAAATCAGCAATAGTAGAATCTTCGGTTTCACCACTTCGGTGACTCATCACAGCGGTATAACTATTTTCTTTTGCCAATGAAACGGCATCTATCGTTTCAGAAAGAGTACCAATTTGATTCACTTTTACTAAGATGGAATTTGCTGTTTGCGTGTCAATTCCTTGTTGTAGACGTTTTGAATTGGTCACAAATAAATCATCACCTACCAATTGTATTTTATCTCCCATTTGGTCAGTCATTTCTTTCCAACCTTTCCAGTCGTCCTCGGCTAATCCATCTTCAATAGAAATGATGGGATACTTCTTGCACCAATCAGCCCAGAAACTAACCATTTCTGATGAAGTCAATTTATCGCCTGTCGATTTCTTAAAGATGTACATTCCGCTCTTCTCATCGTAAAATTCAGTACTCGCGGCGTCCATGGCAATAAAAATATCTTTTCCTGGGGAGTAACCCGCTTTTTCTATCGCTAATAATACCAATTGAATCGCTTCTTAATTAGACTGCAAGTTAGGAGCAAATCCGCCTTCATCACCTACATTAGTACTAAATCCTTTGCTTTTTAATACTCCTTTTAAAGCATGAAAAACTTCGGTACCCATCCGCAAAGATTCTGCAAATGAATCAGCTCCAGCAGGCATCACCATAAATTCCTGAAAATCGATTTTATTGTCAGCATGGGCTCCACCATTTAAGATGTTCATCATGGGCAATGGCAAGGTGCAAGCATTCACACCACCAACATAGCGATATAGTGACATTCCCGATTCCGCAGCAGCACATTTTGCTACAGCAAGAGAAACTCCTAAAATAGCATTGGCTCCAAGAGCCGATTTATTAGGTGTATTGTCTAAATTAATCATCGCCTCATCAATGGCCCGTTGGTCAAAAACCGACATTCCTTTAATTTCTTCAAAAATGGAGGTATCTACATTTTGAACCGCCTTTAAAACACCTTTTCCAAGGTAACGATTCTTGTCCCCGTCTCTTAATTCGGCTGCTTCATGTTTTCCTGTACTGGCTCCTGATGGAACAGCAGCTCGTCCAGAAAAGCCGTTTTGTGTAAATGCTTCTACTTCAATCGTAGGATTGCCCCTAGAATCAAGGATTTCGCGGGCTTGTAAGGCAACAATTAAACTCATTAATGTATCGTTTTGTTAAAGTAATGCGTAAAAATATAAAATTAGAGCCCTAATTCATCTGGAATTTAGTAAAAAATGATAAAAGAGCCTTAACTTCGCGAAGCATGTTTAAAAGAGTTCAACCCTTCCTTGTCATCCTACTTATGTTCCAATTAGTTCTGGGATCTACAGCATGGATGTATTCCGCACATTTGTGTAAGATGGAAGATGGTTGTGACGAATCCACTGAAATGTCTTGCTGTATGAATGAGGAAGTGGTGGAGGTAGATGATAGCAACTGCTCATCCGAAATCTTAGTCCCAACAAATAGTACGGAAAGTTGTTGCTTTGAAGTAAATACCTATTTCAATTTCCCACTCTACCGAATTTTTAAAACGGAAGTACCTGCCGACCAGCTTACGATTGCGTTTTTAGGTAATTTGTCTATAGATGTTATTGGATTTAATCAAGTACTTAAAGCAGAGCATTCCCAATTAATTTTCGCAGATGCGGAATCACCTCCCGATGAAAAGGGAATTCTTTTTTCTGTGTTTAGAATTTAATATTATTTTTATTTAGATGAAGGCCTCGTCCTTTTTTATTTCTAATTAAAAATAATCTCATGAAAAAAATACTATTTATATTTATTAGTTGCCTTAGCTTGCAATCAAGTTTTGGTCAAAATATTTCCATCACAGGTAAAGTGATGGATGGAAGTACAGGACAATCATTACCTCTTGCAACCATCATTATCCTGAATACCGACATCGTCGTTTTAGCGGACGACAATGGCAAGTTTTTTATTGATGGAATTAATCAACTTCCAGTCCAACTCCTCTTTAATTATGTTGGTTTTATTTCAGATACCATCGAAGTAAATGATTCAAATAAAGAATTGAAAATTCGTTTGTTTGCTTCAAATGAACTTCGCGAAGCTGAAATCGTAGGTCGAAAGCAAAGTACAGAAATTTCTACCCTCAATCCACAAAATATAGAACTCTTAAATGAGAAGGAAATTTTAAAAGCGGCGTGCTGTAATCTCAGCGAAAGTTTCGAAACGAATCCTTCCGTTGATGTGAATTACACAGATGCAGTGACCGGAGCAAAAGAAATTCAGTTGTTAGGGTTGTCTGGAATTTACACACAAATGTTAGGTGAGGCCATTCCAACCTTGCGCGGATTAGCAACTCCTTATGGATTGATGTACATTCCCGGATCATGGATGGAATCCATTCAAATTTCAAAAGGCGCAGGTTCAGTTGCCAATGGCTATGAAGGCATCACCGGACAAATCAACGTAGAATTTAAAAAGCCACTTTTAGAGCAACCGCTATTGCATTTGAATGTGTATGGAGATGCATTTGGTAGAGCAGAAATCAATTCCATCTATACAATGCCTCTCAAGCATGATTGGAATTATATGTTGATGGTGCATGCAAGTGGATTGGAAAAAAAGAATGATCATAATAACGATGATTTCATCGACATGCCTTTGTTTCGTCAAGTCAATGTGTATAATCGATTCCATTTTCAATATGGAAATAAAGCGGAAGGACAATTCGGAATAAAAGCTCTAATAGAAGATCGAACAGGTGGAAATGTAAACTTTAGCGAGAAGAAGGACAAAGGAACCATTAATTCATACGGTTTCAGAGTAGAAACAAAAAGAATGGAAGCCTATTCCAAAACTGGATTTCTTTTTCCAGAAAAGCCAGGTACCTCCATCGGAATTCAACTTTCAGGAACAGTTCACGATCAAAGAGCGTATTTTGGTTTAAACACGTATGATGGGCGTCAAACTTCATTCTATAACAATAATATTTTTGTGAGTACTCTTGGCGATGGTCATAACTATAAAACAGGAGTTGATTTTAAATATGATTACTTCGATGAAACTGTAAATGATAGCGACTTCACTCGATTAGAAGCGGTTCCCGGAGCCTATTTTGAGTATACGTATGGAAAAGATTGTGAAAAATTTGGTGCTATCTTAGGTTCAAGAGTCGATTATCATAATTTATATGGATGGTTGTATACACCTAGAGCGCACTTAAAGTATAATTTTCTCGACGAACTTATTGTGAGATTATCTGCCGGAAGGGGATTTCGCGCTCCCAATACTTATGCCGACAATCTCGGAATATTTGTGAGTTCCAAAAATTTAGAAGTATTGGAAACGCCAAAAATAGAAGATGCCTGGAATGGTGGAGTTAACATGACATCCACTTTTACTTTGTGGCAAAGAGAAGGAAGTTTTATGATGGATGCTTATTATACCCTTTTTAATAATCAATGGATTTCCGATCAGTATAGCAGCAGCACCTCTGTGTATTATTATAATTTGAAGGGAAATTCTTCTGCAAGCAGTATTCAAGGTACACTTACCTATGAGCCTTTACTTCGCTTACTCATGAAAGCCGCATGGAGGTATAATGATGTTCGAACAGATTATTTATCGCTCCCTGATGTGGCCAAGCCATTAGTTTCAAAACATAAAGCAATGTTCAATGTGGCCTTTAGCGATAGAGCTGAAAAGTGGAGGTTCGATGCGACCTTGCAGTGGGAGGGAACCAAACCCTTGCCACAAGCTGCAGGACATGTGCATTCATCTCCCGAAACGCAACCTCCAATTAATAAATCTCCCGACTATTTTCAGTTGATGGGGCAAGTAACTCGTATCTTTAAGATTTGGGAAGTTTATCTCGGTGGTGAAAACTTATTGAATTATACTCAACATCATGTCATACTCGGAAACGATAATCCTTTCGGAGATGATTTTGATGCTACACAAATTTGGGGTCCAGTGATGGGAATACGTGTCTATGCTGGCATCCGACTTAACATTAATAATAAGAATCATGAATAAAATAAAAATTGTATTGTCCATTCTCTTCTTGTTTTGTTCGTCAATCATTTATGCTCAATCCGATACATTAAGAGTGCAAACGAGTGCAGAGTGTGGAACCTGCAAGAAAAAACTAGAGAAAGAATTAGTGTTCGAAAAAGGAGTGAAGTCTGTCAACTTAAATCTCGATTCCAAAGTTGTTACGGTTGTTTATTCTGAGGAAAAAACAAATGCAGATAAAATTCGCAAGGCCATATCTAAAATTGGTTACGATGCCGATTCAATTCCTGCTGATAAAAAAGCATACGACCGTCTACCAGATTGTTGCAAGAAAGATGGAATGAAATAATTTTTATGCTTCATTCTTTGCAAGTTAAAAAGTATCCTGCAGTCTATGCTAGAAATTTTCCTTTTTCAGCTTTTTTTTAACCTGCCTGCCGGCAGGCAGGCACTAGGGAAAAGGAAGTACACAAGAGTGCACTTGAGATAAAACATAAATCATTTAAACTCCCTCTCCCTCTATGTTGTAAAACAAGTTTCAGACTATTATTTTACTATTTTTACTGAGTAAACCCAAAGAGGAAGTGGGCTCTGCTGGAGAGCAACCCATCAGCAATAGGGTTTATGACGTAAATATACACTAAGCC
>JANOPQ010000044.1:0-9996 GCA_031421935.1 Bacteroidota bacterium
TTGTTGGCAGAAGTATTTTTTATTTGGTTATGGGTTAATAAGAAATTTGGGTTGCAAACTATTGAAATCGACAATACTTAAGTTGTGGCCATCCGTTTGAAAATATTTTATGGTATAAAGGACACATGACTGTAAAAAACAAAAACCTGTAGTTGAAAAGCAAAATTAATAGCCACAGGTCTTTGAAACTCTGAGTGCGTTAATTAATCAATCAATGAATCACTACTTACAGTTTTTGTACATTTCCCTTTGTTGCTACAAGGCCGACAGGCAACGCCACTAAGTTTTGGGGTGCAACCAAATTCTTCGGAAGCACACTCGGAAGTTGTACACGAAATATTATTAGCGGCATATAATTCTAAATTAACCGCAGTTACTGTAAAGGAAGAAATATAGGTGTCCCCTTTGAAGACCAAAAAATACTCTTTGTCTGAAGCGGTCAAAATGCTAAGTTCGCTAAATTTAGCATCAATACCCGATACTTTAAGTAAATTTTCATTGTAAGTTGCAAGCATTTTAGACTTATCAACTGTAAGAACTGCACTGCCATTTTCTAATGTACCTACAAAAGTTTTATTTTGATCCTGCGCTTTAGTTGGAGTATTCTGACAGGCTACTGAAATAAATAAAATCAGAAAAAAATTAATAAGCTTCATAAAGTAAAATTTAAATAATATTCCTACCTCCAGATTAGGCGCTGTGTCAGAATATTCCGCCGTTAGCAGTTTCAGTTTATGTTTTCACTCACCAGTTTTAACGCTTTCATAGCTTTGTTGTATTTCGCTTATATCAGCCGATAATTTAATTTATAAAGAAATTGAAACTATTTTATATAAACAATACCCTAAATTGGTTACTTTTTTTCTTCTAATACTTAATTATTATTTAAATGCTGGTTGTATATTCTGACTAAAGTTAAACAAATTATTGAATTTCAATGTTAGTTTTCGAGTCATTTGTAACTTCAAATTGTAAAGTTAGATGGCGAAATTAATTTCGAGTCGTGCGAAATAGGAGAATTTCTGCCAACGTACGCGGCTTGCCGTCAGGTGGTGAAATAGTAATCAGTCTGCCCGGTTCGTCGCCACGATAAAGGAACGAAATTTTGAATGAACTACCAAAGCAAGCCTGCGGCACTGGTTTGCGTAGCCCGCAGGCTGTTGTTAGAAATCGTCCAGCCGAAAACAAAAGAACAACAGAGATTTATTGCTTGGCAAACTTCCGTCAGCCCCACTTGCGGCAAACCGTTTGGCGGCTGGCATGTAAGTACCTTAAAGTATTTTCAATTGTATTATGCCAATTCTTTTTTTGCTCGCTTTATACTATGTTTATTTTGTTTAACTTTTAAAGATAATTTGCGTGCTTTAAGAAAGTCGCTAAACTCTTTCTCTTCTTTGATAGTGAGTGGTTTATTTACAAATACAATATCGTGATCGTCTATTTTTTTAAAGTTTGTCATAATTAAAATTTTTGAAGTATTGTTTAACTAATAAAAGGGCTTCTTTAGTATCAATAAACATTCGATTGCTATTACCAAATCTTTTTGCACCTAATGTTTTTTGATAATGGGCTATAAGTTTTGATTTTGCTATAAAAGAAACTACTCCGTCATAGCCTTTCTTAAAGGAAATTTTACAAACATAAGCGACCAAATTACCCGCAACTCCTTTATAGAGCTTTCCTTGACCTCTGTTAAACTTCGCACTTTCAATTAACGGCATGAAAATGTGGTCACGCTTGTCAGTGAAACAAATAAGTCCTTGAATGATTGTAAGATTATTAATTGTTGTAAGCTTATAAACCTCACTGGTGGATTCCTTAAGTTCTTTATGCCAATTAAATCTCCATTCAGTTTCTTTAATTTTTTTTTTATCTTTAAAAAAAAGTTGCGTTATTTCTGTATCAAAAATTTCTCCACTTAACGCATTTTCAATTGAATTAGTCAACTTGTCAATCTCAAAATCAAGTTCAATTTCTTTGTTTTTTTTCACCGTTCAAAGATACAAAAAATGCTCAAAAAAAGTGTACTTAATGACTTCAAATTTCAAATTAGCAGAGAGTTCGAAGCTTGCCGCTAACGATTAGCATTTACGCAGGACGGGAATTAGAATTCCGTCTGCCGATACTCGTCGCCCGATAAAGGAACGAAAATTTTACTTGAAATTAAATTTTAATTAATGAACGGTCCAGCCGGAACTGAAGAACAATAGAAAAATGAAGCTGATTTTACTTCCGTCCGCCCGGCTTGCGTAAATGCTTTTGTTGTACGCTGTTTTGTTATTCTCCTTTAAGACTTTTAATAATTCTACGAAGTGTATTGTCATCAATTGTATCAAGTTCGCCTTTGTCATAAATTGTCAATAAATAAATTTCTTTATTTTCTGTGACAACATAAGTGATAACTCTTGCACCACCACTTTTTCCAGTCCCTTTACTTTTTATAGAGATTCTTATTTTGTAAGCATTATTGCCTAAGGAGGTTCCAACAGTTGGATTAGATATAAAAAATTGATTAAGTTCAGCTAACTCTTTCTTAAGCGAAGGATATTTTTTTACAAGTCGTTTGGCTTCCTTCTTAAATTTCTCAATAGGGATTACACTATAATTCATTAAGAAAATCGTTTAGTGTTTGCTTTTTACCTTTCGATTTTCTCAATTGGGCAACTTGATCAAAAGCTTCTTTTAAATCCGTTTTTATTTTTAAAGTCTGTTCGTATTTTTTAAGCTTACTCAATAGTTTTTCCCAATCTGTTAGTGGTAACTGAACAGATTGAGTTTTACCGTCGCTATCGCTTACATATTGAAGTGCAATTTTCATAGTGCAAATTTAATGATTTTATCGATAAAAACATTACGAGTTCGAGAGCCCGACAAATAGCGTACAACGCGGCGGCTTGCCGTCAGGTGGAGAAATAGAAATCCGTCTGCCCGTTCCGTCAACACGATAAAGGAACGAAATTTTGAATGAACTACCAAAGCAAGCCTGCGGCACTAGTTTGCGTAGCCCGCAGGCTGTTATTAGAAATCGTCCAGCCGAAAACTGAAAAACAACAGAGATAAGATGCTTGGCAAACTTCCGTCCGCCCCACTTGCGGCAAACCGTTTGTAAGGCGTAGTTGTTACTTCTGCTTTGTCCTGTCTGCAATTATTTGTTTGATAAATTCCGGAAGTTCAATTTTATTATTGTCGGCAATAATTTTTAAAGCGTTATAATATTTGATTTCATCACCATCCCATTGCAGGTCAAGTCGTCTGACTTGTTCCATTGCAATGTGGTTATAATTTTCGGGACTGCCCCAATAGCATTTCATACAAATTCGTGGCTTTTTTGCAGTACTCCAATTGTCACAATGTTCACAACTCCATGACTTGGCTCTGTTACAAGAACCACATAAAAGCATAAAATCTTCAACGTTTCTTGCAACGTCAATGTCTCCGCTAACTTCATAGGGAACTCTGTGGTCAATCTGTAAATAGCGTTCTTCAAATTGTCCATTACAAATCATACACTTTCCTTTGCTTAACTCATAAAGTTCTTTTTTGAATTTTTTTGAGAATGCAATTCGTCCTGCAACACGTTTGGTTTGAATTTGTGTTATATCACCAAACCTATAAGCACCAATTTGTCTTCCTGAAATGTCAGATTTTACTTTAAAGGTTTCAAGAGGAATTCCTGCGTCCTTCACATCCATTGCAGCTCTTGGAGCATGAGTGTAGCCATATTTGGTTTGTAAATCGTCAGTGGTAATGAAACCATGCGAAAGAATGTGGTCAATAACAACCTTTGCTCGTTTGTTGGTTATTGATTTAATATGTTCTAAAAATTCTTTTGGATATTTTATTTTCTTTTTAGCCATTATTTTGCAAAAAGTTCTGTTTGATAAATTTGGTTGCCTCTAACTTTCTGCAAGTCAATTTTTGAAATTAAAGCTGGTGATAGAAATACGGCTTCATAAGTTATTTCACTTCTGTTTAAAAGTGTCGCTTGAGAAGAACGACCTGCGTTTATTTCAATTTTAGTAAGATTTAATTTTTCTGGTAATGGAATTCCATAAGTTTTATCACCTGTCCGTCCGTCATAACTTAAAATGTAAGGAACATTATTATAATTAAGCTCAAAAAGTGAAACTACGAAGTTGTCAAATTCAATATTGCCGGCATAATTAAAACCACCATTTACACCCGTTCCCTGATAGGGTGGGTCCATGTAAACTAAATCGTCAGATGTTGCAAGGTCAATGATTTGCTTATAATCTTCGGAATGAAGTTGAACTTTTCCTTTTAGTAATTGGGAAACCCTTAATATATCGTCACGCATTGCAGCAGGATTTCTTCCTAATCGTCTTTTGTCAGGGCTTTGGTTAAAACCGCCTTGTGCGTTATAGCGAACTGCGGCTTTTACACACTTAGCCAAAAGGAATAATAAATACTCAGGTTGTTTAGTTTCATTAAAACGGTCACGAATTTGATAATAATATTCTTCTTCATTTCCGTGTTGTCCGTGCCAAATGTCGTGATATGATTTAATGATTGACTTCGGATTATTTATGATGGTGTCCCAAAGATTTATCAAAGGTTCGTTAACATCATTTACGATAAAGCTGTTAGCCTTAAAATAATAAGCTGATGCAATTGTTATAGCTGCTGAACCTGCAAATGGTTCAATAAGACTGTCAAAATGGTGAGGAAATAGTCGTAAAATTTGGTCAGCCAAATTCCTTTTACTTCCTTGGTATGGTATGGGGTGTGGTAGCTTCATGTTTTTCGTAAAAAATATACTGTCAAATATAGCATTTCTCTGTCTAACGTAGGGTGCCGATACAATTACGCCTTACGACCAGGGCTTGCCGCTGCTGGGGAATTGTTGCTTGTCAAGCCCGGTACTGAAGCACAGTAAAAAAATAAAAGTACAAGTTAACAATCAAAAGAAAAATAGAATTACGTCAAGCCCGAACTAAAGTACAATAGCGATTAACTGCACATTGTTATTCCGTCCGCCCCAGTAGTGGCAAACCCCATGTTATGCGCCGTTAAGCAACCTTTAAAGCTTTAATGGATTTAAGTAATGATCCTTTTGTTGAGATTTGTTCTTCAATATCAAAGTCATCTTGAAGTCCAAGCCAGAATTTAGCAGAGTTGCCAAAATATTTGCTTAATCTTAAAGCAGTATCAGCTGTAATTCTTCTGTTGCCTTTGATGATTTCTGAAACCCTAGTTTGAGGAATTTCAATATCTTTTGCAAGTTTATAAGCTGTTATATTAAACGGAACAAGGAATTCTTCTGAAAGAACTTCACCTGGATGAATATTTTTAAGTTTTGCCATTTTTACTAAATTTAATGATAATCAATAATTTCTACTTCAAAAGCATTGCCAGCATTCCATTTGAAAATGATTCTCCATTGATCATTAATTCGAATGCTGTAAAATTTTTTTAGTTTCCCAGACAATTTCTCTAACCTATTTGCTGGTGGAATCCTTAAATCTGCTATATCAACAGAGTTATTCAGCATTCTAAGTTTTCTTCTTCCAATTTTCTGAACTTCAATTGGTAATTTCTTTGCTCGATTTCCCAACCATACTTGTTCTGTTTCCGAATTACTAAAAGATATAATCATACTCCTGCCTTAGGTTACTAACGTCAAAAGTAAGTAATTTTTATTAAACGTCAAAATTTAGAGTGTCGCAAAAAATTCTGACTAACGTTTTTTTGTAGCGTTTAAAATCATTGAGTTACAAAGCCAACGTCTTCAGGTTTTATTTCAAATTTAGCAATAGTTTTCCTTATTTGTTTTACCAATTTAAGTTTTCTCTTTTGGTCTAAGAGTAAATATTCTGTTGGTGGTTTATAGGCTTCCTTTTTTGTAATCATATTCCATAAGACTACGCCCAGCTTTCTGGCTGTGGCACTAATTGCTGTAGCCCTGTCTGTTTTGTATAATATCCTTTTAAAAAAATCTGAGAGGTGTGTGTCTTTTAAATTCCCGATTACATTGGCAGCATTTCTTAAAGCAATTTTTAACCTGTTGCCACCTTTTGTTATATGGCTGTTGATGACTTTACCCCCGGTAATTTTTGTATTAGGGCTTAAATGTAACCAACTTGTAAATTGTTTGGATGTTTCAAATTTACTAAATCCTTCTACACCTACTTCACTCATTACTGCCATTACCGTAGCATGGCTTACTCCTTCTATTGCCATTAAATCTACTCCGCCAAAATACTGGTAAGCTAATTGATTTACATCCATATTTTTTGGAGCATTCTTATTTACTTTTTTATGTGGTTTTGCTACGGTTGAAAGTTTTTTTTTCCTCATCGCTATTAATATTTTCTTCCAGCATTTTTTTAATGGAGGCATCGCAATTTTCTATTTGTGTCCTATAGGTTTTGTATAAAGCAACTTCTTGTTGCAGACAAAATAAATAATCAGGCCGCTTGTTGCTTTGCAAAGCTTTTGCAATTTCTTCCTCACTCTTTTTGCAATTACCATTTCTAAAAGATGCTAATATTTGTGGATTGGTTTCGCCTTTACAAATGGCTTCAATAATTGTCATCCCTGTAAGCCCTGTAATGTCTTTAAGTACTACATCTAAGCGTACATTTAACAGGCGTAAATACTTCTGCATTTTGCGGACACTATCAGCTTCTTGTTGTATTAAATTTAACCGGTGCCGACTGTAGGTTCTTAACTGTTCTGTCATTGCATCTGGTAAAAAACTAGCTCTTAACATTCCCAGGCTATAGAGTTTTTGTATGTGCTGGCAGTCTTGTACATCTGTTTTTTTACCACTTGGGTTTTTAGTGTAGCGTCCATTGCAAAGCTCGGCAATAATGCCTGCTTCCTGAATAGTACTGAATAAACTTTGCCAATAAGTGCCGGTGCTTTCCATGCATACATGGGTAATGTCATTGTCTAAAAGATGCTGTACCAATGCGACTAAATCTTCATTATACACACCAAATTCTTTTACATCTTCTTTTTCCTGGCCAATGGCAACATAATGTGAACGGCTACCCACATCTATACCTGCTGCATTGGGGTAAATAATAGGGAATGAAATTTTTTTTTAACTGTTTTTTTCATACTATTTCACTATCAACCGACTAAAATTAAAAATGTAATTTTTATCGTCTGAAAGTATTGGCTTTACTGTATTGTATTTTCATTTTAAAAAGTAGACCCCCTCGCTCATTTTGGAAACAATGAAGGCAGGGCCGCATTATTCGCCTTTATTTTAACCCAGCATCGACTGGTATTTTTTAATAGTTCATAAACATCCAACATACTCACTAAATGAATCCGTACTAAAGTAGCTACTGTTGAAAATGCTTTTTTTACATCCACTTTTTTTTGTAACACCGTTAAAAGCAATTGTGCAATTAGTGTACACCAAACCTGTGTGCGAATCGCATTTTCATTTTCACCATAAAAGTAGTGCAACTGAAAATTCTGCTTCATTTTCTTGAATAACAATTCAATTCCCCATCGTTTTTTATAAATCAAAGCGATTTCTTGTGCAGTAATAATAAAATTGTTACAAATAAATACATATTGCCTGCCTTTTTCATCCTGATAACATATTCGCCGAAGATTCAGTGTTAGCAACGCTTTGTGTTCCTTATAGCTTACTTCAATTTCTTCCTCCTTTAACACCCCAGCCTGTTTTTTAATCAATACTGTTTCGGATATAGTTTTTAATACTGTATAAACAGCATTACTTTTTTGACGGGTAACAAAGTAAATTTTCTTTTCCGTCCACTCATTAAACTGTTTGTAATAGTTGTAAGCCTTATCAAAAACCAACATACTGAATTGTGGAACTTGAATTTCACTTAAAAAGTTTTTATCGTGCATTTTAGCAGCCGTAATTTTCATGAATTTCCCTACTGACTGAACAGCATCAATAAGCATATGAACTTTTAGGCCTCCTTTCTTTTTGCCATCATTTATCGGGTTTCTGCCAACTCCTTTTAATATGTCGCTAAATAGCCTGATGGTAGTAGAATCAACGATAAAAAGCTCTTTAATAGTCAGACCATGCGTTCGGCTGTCCGACAAAAAACTGGAATAGCGTTTAATTAATTCATAATATAACGCCTCAAAGAACTCATTGCTACGATTGCGTAACCCATCTCCGGCAGAACTCTTTGCAGGGGCTTTTTCTAAATCTAAATGATTCAGCTTGCCACTCATAGCCCTAAGCCCCTCGCAGGTTTCAGCCATTGAGTCGCAGCGACTGAATATACCAAACATCATAGTCACAAAGTGCGGCCAACTCTTAAAGGCTTTGTAATAATGGTCGCTCTTCTTCTCGTTTACCAATTTCTTGAAAGACCATTTATCCACTAATTGTAATAATTGTCTTAAAATCGGCTGACCGACTAATTTAATCTCTGTATTTTTATTCATGTTGGGATTGGTTCGTAGTAAAACAAATCTACAACATTGGTGGGCTACCGAAAGGTGCCCATTTTTTTCTTTAATTTAGTCGTTCAGTAGTGAAATAAAACAATAAAATCATCTGTCCTTTTCGTTACTTGCATCTGTGAAAAAATACACTCTCATCTTACTGATATTGTTTACGGCACTAAAAACGGATGCACAACAAAAAACCAATACCGTCGTGGGTGAATACTATTTAAAAGCTGTGATGGAAACGGCTTCCGGATTTAAATTAAATCCCGATTCAACTTTTGATTTCTTTTTTTCATACGGGGCACTTGACCGCAGCGGAAAAGGAACCTGGAAGCAGGAAGGGAACAAAGTGATCTTCAATAGCAAGCCCGGGACAAAGGGTTTTGCTTTGATAAACAGCAAAGTTGCAGATGATGAAAATTTTACCATAAAGATCACTGAAGAAAATTCATTTTTTCGTTCTCATGTGTATTCAAAAATAAAGCAGGGGCAAATTGAAACAGAAGGCTTAACCGATCAAAACGGCATTATTCTTTTTCCGAAACAAAGAGTTGACAGCATCATTCTTTTACTTGAATTCTGTCCGGATAAATTTTTCACTTTTATTCATAAGAATAAAGAGCATAACCATTTTGAGTTCATCTTTGAAAAAGACATTATGGATGTTTTTTTTGAAGATCTAATACTTTCATTCACTGAAGAAGGTTTCGAAGGACAGCATCCTTTATTAAGACCAGGTACCTATCAGTTTAAAAAGAATTAATATAAACAAAAGACCTACTCAAGAATTCTTTTGTTGTGCCTCACGTTTGCCAAACTATTCAACTATCCATCAATAATAAATTAGTAGACCATTTCAGTATCAAGTTTTCCTGTTTTAACCAGAGAATTGCCTTGTTCAGAAACTATTAATATACTATGCAGGTACATAAGCATACCTTTCAGCCAGAACAGAAAAGCAGCATTCATTTCTGCAAAAAAATCAAGTTAATAAAAGCAAAAAAATCATGAAAAAAATAATACTTAATTTATTTTTGCTAACTACTTTATTAATTTCTGCAGCAGGACAAACTGTAAACCCCAACTGGAAATATCTTCGTACAACCAACACAGGCATTGGGGGTGATTATTCATTTGTAACTGAAGCCGACCGTTGCGGAAATATTTGGACTGGCGGTTATCTGCCTTTTCATGCGCAGGGGAGTGTTGTTCGTTTTAAAGATACAACATGGACTTGCTGGAGTAATTTTGAAGGATACATTCCGGGTTCTATCGTAACAGCTATTGCTTTCGACAATAATGATGGTGTATGGGTAGGTTGCGATGAAAACCAAAACTTTGGCTTACATGGTGGTGTCGCACATTATGATGGAACAACATGGACTATGTGGAATTCTACTAACTCTCCGCTAACAAATGATTATGTGGAAGGAATAGTGGTTGACCACAACAACAATGTTTGGATTACTTTTTATGATAATCAAACGGGTGCAGGTGGTGTTGCAAAATTTGATGGAGTAACCTGGACTAACTACACTCCCTCCAATTCAAATCTGCCAACAAATGAAGTAAAGGACA
>JANOPQ010000045.1:0-5706 GCA_031421935.1 Bacteroidota bacterium
AACACGATTCTTCCTTTAGGATCTTGAAAAAACAAATAACTTCCCAATAGCCATTGATGATTATAAAACCCCTGCGCAACAATTTGATTGCTGAGAAATAAAAGCAAAAAAGAAATGTTCAGGATTTTTCTCATCGTACAACCATAAATTTAGTAATAATAATTACACAAAACAAACGATCATTAAAAAACTCTTTCCCCTGCGATATGAGTTTGGAGAACTTTTATTTTGAAGAGTTCTTTTTCGTCGGCTTGCATGAGATCTTTTTCGAGGATAACGAAATCGGCATCCTTTCCTTTTTCTAAACTCCCTCTATAGCTCTCTTCAAATCCAGCATACGCAGCCCAGATCGTCATGGCTTTTAAGGCTTCTTCGCGAGTGAGTGCATTTTCAAGTTGGAATCCATTCTCCGGAAAATTATTTTGGTCTTTTCTGGATACTGCAGCATAAAATCCAAAGAGTGGATTGATAGCTTCTACAGGGAAGTCAGATCCAGCAGCAATCATTCCGCGTTCATTCAATAATTTTTTGTACGCATAAGCTGTTTTTATTCGCTCCTCTCCCACTCTATCTTTCGCCCAATACATATCGCTCGTAGCATGTGTAGGTTGCACGGAAGGAATGATGGAATACTGAGAGAACAAACCAAAATCATCAGGTGATAATACTTGTGCGTGCTCAATTCGCCAACGCAAATCATTTTTGCCTTTTAATACTTCCCCGTAAATTTTTAAAAGGAGTCGATTGGCAGAATCACCAATACAATGCGTATTCATTTGAAAACCGATTTCCTTCGCTTGTTGCGCAGCGTAGATGATTGAATCGACGGTCGACAATAAAAAACCTGAATGGTCGGGCATGTCGGAATAAGGATGCAATAAACAGGCACCTCTAGATCCGAGTGCACCATCAGCATACAATTTAAACGACTGTACATTTAAACGATCGGAGTGATATTTTCCGTGTGTTTTATAATATTCCAGATTGTTCTTTGTAAAACTCACCATCGCATTCATCCGCATCTTTAATTGATTTGCTTTCTGCAAACTATCAATTAATAAAATGGTGGTTACATCTAAGCCAGCATCGGTAACGTTGGTAAGTCCGACTTCAAAACAGTTTTTTTGCGCCGACAATAATGCTTCTATCAAATCAGCCGTTCCGGGTGTGGGAACTTTCAACTTTACAAAGTCAACAGCATTGTCAATGAGAAGTCCAGTGAGTTTTCCATTTTGCTTGATAAATTGTCCGCCGATTACCGACGAATTTTCATCCACCTTACAAATGTCGAGTGCTTTTTGATTTACCAATGCAGCGTGGCCATCAATACGCAATAAAATTACCGGTACATCGGGAAACAACGAATCCAACTTTGATTTATTCGGATACGATTTATCCGTCCAATCATTTTGATCCCATCCTCTGGCAAACACCCAACCCATGAATCGACGATCTTGGTACTTAACCAACGTATCAATAATAGCATCAAAAGAAGTGGTTCCGATGAGCCATGTTTTTTTGAGATCGACACCATACCCATAAAAATGGCAATGTGCATCATAAAAGCCGGGATACATAAACTGTCCTTTCAAATCAATTTTATCGGTGGCATCCATCTTCAACAAATCGGATGAAGAACCTGTTGCTATAATTTTTCCATCTTTAATAGCAATGGCTTCTACAATAGAAAACGCGCTATCTACAGTATAAATTTTAGCATTATAATAAATCACATCTACTTTTGGAGAGGAACTACATCCCATCCAACAGAAACTGATTACACAAATGAAATAAAATAATTTTTGCATTTCTACTTTTTATTAATGTACACTGAATTAGCTTGAGCGAGTGGAGTCATCACAATATCATTTAAATTTACATGAGGAGGTCGACTCGCAGCGAACCAAACCACTTCAGCGATATCATTCGCTTGCAAAGGATCAAATCCTTTATAAATCGATTTTGCCTTATCGGCATCTCCTTTAAATCGCACCAATGAAAATTCAGTTTCGGCAGCTCCTGGATTTACAGCAGTGACTTTGATACCATGCGGTAACAAATCAATGCGCATCGACTTTGTAATGGCATCTACAGCGAACTTAGATCCGCAGTAAACATTTCCATAAGCATACGCATCCTTTCCTGCTGTGGATCCAATATTAATTACATGACCACGTTTTCTTTCAATCATCCAAGGGAGAATCGTTCTACTTACATACAACAGTCCTTTCACGTTCGTATCGATCATCTTTTCCCAATCGTCGATGTCGCCATCATAGATTGCAGACATTCCTGATGCGAGTCCTGCATTATTTACCAATACATCAATCTCCTTCCAGAAACGAGGCAATGCATCTAACTCAATTTTCACTTGCTTTCGATCACGCACATCAAAACAAAGCGAATACACTTTGGTTTCGTATGTATCGAGGATGATGTGTTCTAACTCCTCTAACTTTTCTTTTCTGCGACCTGTAATAATCACATCCCAACCATGTTCGGCAAATTTCAATGCGATGGCTCTTCCAAAACCGGAACTAGTCCCTGTAATTAATGCAATCATAATGTTATTTATCTAAAGTATACGAAACAAAAATAATCAAAAATACAGAGAAGCAATTGATTCGCTAAGTAGCGTACAACTAGTCGTTTAAAACCGATTTTTTAATGAATATAATTGAACTAGCCAATATTCTTCTTATGCAACAAACTGTTCTTATACCCATATGTGAAATACAAGATGAGACCGATGACCAACCAAATTCCAAAACCTAACCATTGATGGAAATGAATTTGTGCCATCAAATACAGACAAGAAAGAATTCCAAACACAGGAATAACGGAAAGGTTTCTCATAAAACTATAAACCGACATGATTGCAAACACCAAGAAGAAAATAAAGTTTGGAATAGACTCTATATTCACGAAAGGATTTACAAAATCATGGATCCATTGTTTCTGAAATATTACCAACCACGTCATCGTGATAATAAAAAGTGCAGGTACTAACCACTTTCCATTGACGTACGGAACCTTAAATTTACGAGGTAAATCGGTTTGCGTTTGCAACATCAACACACCACCACAAACCAATATGAAAGCAAACAAAGTTCCGATCGAACATAAATCAGTTACTGTATTCATATCAATAAAAAAGAGTGGGATTCCAACCAGTAATCCGGTTACGATGGTAGCAAACGAAGGTGTTCCATACTTAGGATGAATTTTAGAAAACTTTTTAGGCAATAAACCATCACGGCTCATGCTCATCCAAATTCGGGGTTGACCCAATTGAAATACGAGCATCACACTTGCCATGGCAAATACCGCACTTACGGCAATAATACTACTCATCCAATTTAATCCACGATATCCAAATACGAAGGCTAGTGGATCTTCCACTCTCAATTCTTTATAGTTTACCATTCCGGTAAGAATTAATGCAATTAACACATAAAGAATAGTACAAATTATAATTGCATTAAACATTCCCTTTGGCAAATCGCGTTGTGGATCATGGCATTCTTCTGCAGTGGTGGAGATGGCATCAAAACCGATGTAAGCAAAAAAGACTCCTGACACTCCTGCTAAAACACCTACCCATCCTTCTGGTAAAAACGGATCCCAATTTTCAGGATCCACATAGAAAGCGCCGACAGCAATTACCAAAAATACAGCGAGAAGCTTTACAACAACCATTACATTACTCGCATTTCTCGACTCCTTCATTCCACGATACACCAACCACGTAATTAAAATATTTATTACTAAGGCTGGAATATCCATGATCACTTTTAGACTTCCTAACTGCGGAGCCGATAACCAAGCTCGCACGCCTTCCGATTTTACAGTTGTTAAATCTACTCCTGAATTTTGTGCTTCGATGAATGCACGCTTTGCAGAAAAATAATCGATTCCCGACCAAGCAGGAAGAATAATTCCATCTGCAAAACCCAGTGCAGGAATTTTGATATGACTTAACAACGTAGCGAAATAACTCGACCACGAAATAGCAACAACAATATTTCCGATAGCATACTCCATGATTAATGCCCATCCAATGATCCATGCAAACAACTCCCCGAAGGCCACGTAAGAGTACGTATATGCAGAACCACTAACAGGAACTAAACTCGCAAACTCAGCATAGCAAAAAGCCGCAAATCCGCAGGCGATGGCTGTGAAAACAAAAAGAAAAACAACACCAGGTCCTCCAGCTGCAGAAGCATTTCCGATGGTACTAAAAATTCCAGCACCAATAATAGCAGCAATTCCGAGGGCAGTAAGATCAACAACACGAAGATGCTTTTTAAGTCCTCCGTGGCTTTCTGATTCGCCGGCTTCAATTTGCTTTAAGATTTGACTTATGCTTTTTCGTCGAAAAAGTTTCATAGGCTGTATTTTCGTTTATGCAAAGTAAATAGAAAAAATCAAATGGAAGGGTTGGAGGATGAATTTACATTCTTTGAATAGAAATAGGCTAATGCTGATAATACCATCAACAACAATCCGGGCATCCGATATCGAATCAAGCTCCCAATTACTGGTGTCGTGAAAGCGCTAATAATCACGATGACCATTCCGGCGATGAGTGCAATTACCATTTGAGGAGAGATACTATTTCCATTCCTTTTAAATTTATAAATGCTGAATGCAACCATCACCGGAAAAATAAAATTTTCCAATGTTAGCGGGAAATAAAACCATTTAGCCAACTGCCAAGGCCAAGGCTGGAACATTCCATAACAAAATGCCTCTGGAATATGCAACAGAAAACTTAGGGGATTTGGGGCAAAAGAAATAGGATGAATGAGACTGCCGGAGTGCATATAAACAGCAAATCTCCACATATTTCTTTGTTGACCAAAAAGGAGATCGGGCAAATTAAATGATAACGCCACTTCACCAACCAATAACACGATCAGCAACGATACCACATAAGAAAGTGTAATCTTCATCACCGATTTTTTCATTTGTGGATATAATGCCCAAATCAACAATCCAGGTAAAAATGCAAGCAACCAAAATGATTTAATGAGTAAAAAACAGAAAACGAAAATTAATAATTTAAGAAAATTAGCAAATGTTCTTTCATCATTCCACAGCTGAAAACATCTTAATGTCATTCCCATGGCAAAGATTAACAAGGGTTCCTTCATAATTGCAGAAGACCAAATAAAAACATTGGGTATAAATAAAAGGAGCAATGCAAATTGATAAAATGTACTCGATTGAATTCTTTGATGAGCGATGAACTTGATTAATGCAATCATTCCCATCAAACAAAATACATTCGACCACAGTAAATGAATCCATGCATTTCCATCAGAGAACAATCGAATCAATGCATGAAATCGAATTACAGAACGAGCGTCATTATATTGATCTGTATACCCACTCGTAAACCACGAAGTCAAATGAGAATAAAATTCACGAATGGATTCAGCTGGAACATCCAAACCCATTATCATTTTTATAAAAAGCATAGGATTTTGTGTAAACAAAATATAAAACTGATTTGCATCTGACAAATAACCTTGCATATCACCGCCTTGATAGGTTGCTAAATAATACCGAGCTATAAAATATCCGCCAATTACTTTTAGCAACAGAATAAATGGTACTAGTCCAATCGAAATCCCATCTAACCGCAACCACTTAGTACGTGAAAAAACTAAATACACCAAGATAATATGCAGGATAAGA
>JANOPQ010000046.1:0-20961 GCA_031421935.1 Bacteroidota bacterium
TTATTTCCGTCCTACTATTAAATCAAATATATTGGCCAATGCCAAGAATCTGACAATTTCTGCATTGGATTCAGTTATTATTAATTCTCCAACACCAAGTGCGAATCCTTTAAAATTAAGAGGAGATTTAATTAATAATGGTAGAGTAAAAGTTATTTCTTCTTTCTCAAATAACGTAGTTTACAGCAACGGTACCTTAGTGAATAATATTTATACTCCGTTTAAAGCTCAAAGTACGGATGCTCGAACACAAATTATTTATTCGCAAGCTGAATTGACATTGGCTGGCTTAGTTCCCAATGATAATATTACGGGATTACAGTTTAGTCTTGGTGCTAAAGGTAGCTCTGCCGCCTTTGGTGGATTCACTGTTAGTTATGCATTAGTGCCGTTTTCACAGCATGCCAGTAATGTTCCCTATGCAGGTCCATTCACAACGGTGTATGGTCCCTTGGCATACACAACTACATTCCCCGGTGTAAATCCCATCAATTTAGCTACACCCATCGTATGGGATGGAATTAATAATATATTGATTCAATATTGTTTTGATAATGCGTCTAACGTCGGATCCACTGATGACCGAATCAATATCACACAAACGACAGGTATAAAGTCAACATTAATTCTTTCAACAACTACTAACTCCGGCTCTGGCTGTGCATTGGTTCCTGGAGCAGGGGTTCAAGATAATTTCTTTAGTGGATTAGCTACTTTCCGTCCTAATTTCACCTTCTTAATTAATCGTCCTTACGGCAAAGCATTAATTAGAGTGCAGGAAGATTGGTTGAATAATGGATTCTTTGATGCGGGGTATAGTCGTGTTCAAATGGATAGTACCATAGCGCAAACTATTGCAGGTACACAGCCTACTACTTTCAATGAGTTGGAAGTAAATAAAGGTGCGGCTGATCAATTTGTAACTATGATGCGTGCCATTACGGTGGATACATCCGTTGCTCTTTTACAAGGCCAATTACGAATGAATACGTATACATTGACAATGAATAACCCTCGTGTAACTACAGGAAACTCAGTAGCACCGGTCGGAGCCTTTACGCGCACCAACGGATTCTTGATTTCTGAAAGTACAACGGCATCTGTAATTTGGAAAAATATAAATATCACTATACCTGGGCCCACAGGTCCTATATCTGGATTTGGGTATCGGGTTGTACCATTCGGTAGCGGTGCAATAGCGGCGCCATTATACATTCCTTTCTCGAACTTACTAAAGAGTGGTGATATGGGTGATATGAGTATTTCAACCTATAATACGCCGCCAAGTAACTTGCCTTTGCCTCCGTCAGTTACACATATTAATAATTTAGCGGGAGCAAATAATGCCACAGGTGCGATAGATCGTTTTTGGATATTAAGTAAAACAGGAGCGAATCCAGTGGCAGATATTACTTTTCGTTTCACTGCAGCTGAAAAAGCAGGGATAGCTCTTAGCAGTCCCTTTCCCTTAAATCCAGGTAAAGCGCAACCTTGGTGGGCTTTAGGTCAAACAAGAGCTTGGATTCGATTAACAACTCCTTCTACTACTGCTACTTATACACAAGGTTGGGGTGTAAATATTACCCCCGCTTTTGACTCGGTGCGAGTTGTAAGTTGGGATTGGCCAACCCTTCCAACACAATTAACAGCTCCTTATTTTTCAGCAGGAGGTCCTATTGGCAATTCTAACCCTTGGGCAATTACTGCTGCTCAAACCCCTCTACCTGTAGAGTTAGTTGATTTCGATGCAAAGCTTATTGATACACGCGTAAAATTATCATGGACTACGGCTAGTGAAATCAACAACGATTTCTTCACGGTGGAAAGAGCAGATAAAGATTTAACCAAGTTTGATTTTATAGCGAAAGTTAATTCATACATGCACAATAGTACCGTGATGTTAAATTACGAGACATGGGATGATTATCCTTTGCAAGGTTTACAATACTATCGCTTGAAACAAACGGATATGGATGGTGAATTTACCTACTCCGATTTGCGACCAGTATTTGTTGGCGCCGTGAAAACATTTGAAATTACAAATGTGTATGGCAACTCATTAAACAATGGTCAATTCCAAATTGAGTTTGTATATGATAGTGAATTGCCATTGTCGGCAATCATTACTGATGCAACAGGTCGAGTAATTTACAACCAAGGTGGAATTCCTGCAGTACCTGGAATGAATAAAATTCAATTAGATCAAAGCTTGTCGCAAGGAATCTACTTCATCATCTTGCAAAACCAAGAGAAGAAAGTTTCTCAAAAGTTCTTTTATTAAGCGCTGATTGAAATTAATTACAACGGATGCTGTCTCTTTAAAAAGAGGCAGCATTCTTTTTTTGTGGGTTGTTCAAGAAATACTTAATTGCTCGAAATGAAAAAGATTATTGTCAAATTAAAGTTCTAGCCTCTCCCCGCGCGTGGCTTCGCGACCCTCTCCAATGGCCTGCCTGCCGGCAGGCAGGCGAGGGGCTATAGAAAAATCAAATTCCTCAAGTGTTCTCTAGTACTCTATTGTGTCTTTAGTGCCTGCCTGCCGGCAGGCAGGTTGAAATTTGAGAATCTCTATTGTCTTGTAATTTAATTGTAAAGGAGTTTTATCTATTCCCAATGAAGTTAATCTATTTCAATCAGTAATTTTAATTACGACCTGTTGCGAGAAAATTTATCATAGCGCAGCCTTAGCGTCCCGCTAGCTATCGGGATTGCGCCTTTGCGAGAAAATTTGGCGAAGAGAAAGCGTCCGAATGGCTTAGCGCCTTAGCGCCTTGGCGAGAAAATTTAGCGAAGAGAAAGCGTCCGAATGGCTTAGCGCCTTAGCGCCCTTTGCGAGAAAATTTAGCGAAGAGAAAGCGTCCGAATGGCTTAGCGCCTTAGCGCCTTTGCGAGAAAATTTAGCGAAGAGAAAGCGTCCGAATGGCTTAGCGCCTTAGCGAGAAAATTTCACCCTGAGCTTGCCGAGGGGTAGCGTCAAATCAGTTTTCGTTATGCCGTAGCCGTTATTAAACGGATACAAATGTTTATTTACGGGTATTTCATTTTTTAATTACGAATTTCGCGCTCTATCGGATCATTTTTCTAGGTCCACAATAATTTTAAAACTATGAGCAACGAAGAAACTCAAGAAGAATTTGAAGTAAAGGAAGTCTTGCCTTCCAAACTCGTAAAAACGTATTCGGCCACCATTATGGGAGTAGATGCCACCACGGTACATGTGGAGGTGCACGCCGCGCAAGGGTTGCCCAAAACATTTTGGTCCGGACTTCCCGATATCGCAGTGCGTGAAAGCCAATCGCGTATTGAAGCTGCCTTAAAAGTAAACGGCTTTCGTTGGCCTGGAATGCGGATGGTCATCAATCTCGCACCTGCTGATATACGCAAAGAAGGTTCGGGCTACGACTTGCCCATCGCCCTCGCTATTTTAGCTGCATCGAGTCAAGTTTCGTCGAGCATGTTTGCCTCATTCATGATGATGGGCGAGCTTTCTTTAGATGGGAAAATAGTTCCAGTAAAGGGTGTTCTTCCCGTAGCGATACAAGCGCGAAATGAAGGCTTCAAGGGAATTATTGTTCCGCAAGCGAATGAGATGGAAGCAGCCGTGGTAGATGGGCTAGAAGTGTATGGAATGGATACACTCAAGGAGGTAATTGGTTTTTTGATTGGACTCAAGAAGCGCGAGCCCGTGAAATTTGATTTGCTCAATGCACTAAAATATCCTGATCATCCTGAGATGGATTTTTCAGATGTGAAAGGACAAGAAAATATTAAGCGTGCATTGGAAATTGCAGCGGCAGGAAGTCATAATGTAATTTTGATTGGTCCACCCGGAGCTGGAAAAACAATGTTGGCCCGACGTATGCCGGGGATCCTTCCAGAACTCACCGCCGAAGAAGCATTGGAAACCACAAAAATTCATTCGGTAGCCGGAAAACTAGGGCGCGATATCGGATTAATTCGTCAGCGACCCTTTCGTTCGCCGCATCATACCATCAGTGATGTGGCATTAGTAGGAGGAGGGGGATTTCCAAAGCCCGGTGAAATTTCATTAGCACACAATGGCGTACTTTTTTTAGATGAGCTTCCCGAATTTAAACGAACCGTACTCGAAGTAATGCGGCAACCATTAGAAGATCGCAAAGTGACCATCTCCCGAGCTAAATTCGCAGTAGAATACCCAAGCAGCTTTATGCTATTGGCGAGTATGAATCCGTGTCCCTGCGGATTTTTAAATCATCCCGAAAAAGATTGCACCTGCGGCTTCGGAGTTGTTGATCGATACTTACAACGGATATCCGGACCGTTATTAGATCGCATCGATTTGCATATTGAAGTGGTGCCTGTTCCTTTTCGAGAATTGAATTCATTACAATCATCCGAGTCAAGTTCAATCATTCGTAAGCGTGTGATGGCTGCACGTGATATTCAATCGCTACGATTCAAAAATGAACAGGGCGTGCACAGCAATGCCATGATGAGCAGCAAACACATTCGAACGCATTGTCGCATTGACGAAGCAGGACAACAATTATTAAAAGTAGCCATGGAGCGTCTTGACCTCAGCGCCCGCGCCTACGACCGCATCTTAAAAGTAGCACGCACCATCGCCGACCTCTCTAACAGTGCAGATATCCGCAATGAACACCTCGCCGAAGCCATCAATTACCGATCTATGGATCGCGCGAATTGGGGGAAATAGGATGAAATTATAGAAGGGTTAATTTGATAATCACAATATTATTTTTTGTTTGTAGAACAATCATGCAATAATATGCGACCCCGCTGGGGTCGGGATTATCTACCATTTAATTATTCTAATAAGGTTGAATCTCTCTGAGATTCTCTATTCTAGAAGTTGCAATGCGGTTAAATAACTTCCTTTCGGAAGACACAAAGAACCTACAATCAAATTCCACAAAAAACCTCGGAGAGGTTTAACCTCATTAGAAAAAGAAATACCATCTCCCCACCATCCGACCCCAGCGGGTCGCAAAAAAACCTCGGAGAGGTTTAACCTCATTAGAAAAAGAATTACCATCTCCCCACCATCCGACCCCAGCTGGGGGTCGCACAAAGCGTCGAAAAAAAATGTAAATTTTATTTAACCAATTTAATTAATCAAAAACGATAATATGTCAAACACCTATTCTCAAATTCTCATTCATCTAGTATTCGCGGTAAATGGAAGAGACAGCCTAATTCACCAATCATGGGAAGAAAAACTGCACAAGTACATCACTGGAATCGTTCAAAAGCAAGATCAAAAAATGTTAGCGATAAACGGAATGCCCGACCATATTCATATTTTAATTGGAATGAAACCGAATTGTCGCATATCTGATTTAGTACGAGAAATAAAAAAATCAAGTACTGAATTTATTAAGGAAAATAATTTGTGTAGTAATAAATTCAATTGGCAAAGTGGATATGGTGCATTTTCTTGCAGTCAATCAAGTTTGGGAAACGTAGTTAAATACATATTAAATCAAAAGGAACATCATAGAAGAAAAAACTTTAAGGATGAATTCATGATACTATTAAACAAATTTGAAATTGAATATCAACAACGCTATTTGTTCGATTGGATTGAAACATGAACTCTTTGAATCCAGATCCCTAAAAAAATATATCCGCAATGAACACCTCGCCGAAGCCATCAATTACCGATCTATGGATCGCGCGAATTGGGGGAAATGAGGCATGGCGTTATAGTTCTAATCATCTCAAAATCAAACATTAATAATTACAACTAACTAAAATACAATCTCTTATAAATTGGAGGACGCAATTTGCGTCCTCCAATTTGTAAATCAATAAAAAACAAATACTTATGAATAATATCATGTCAATTCCGGATGAAAGTATTATCAGTCGCATTTATCTAATCCGCAATCAGAAAGTAATGATAGATCGAGATCTCGCCGTGTTATATGGCGTGGAAACTAAGCGATTGAAAGAAGCTGTCCGAAGAAACGCAGCAAGATTCCCATTGGATTTTATGTTCGAAATGGACAACAGAGAATTTGAAATATGGAGACGAGAAAATTTAAATGTCGAAGACGACAGAAAAGGTCTACGACATGCACCCTTTTGTTTTTCGGAACAAGGAGTAACGATGTTGGCATGCGTTTTAAACAGTGAGCGAGCTATAGAAATGAATATTCGTATCATCAGAGTATTTACAAAGATTAGGGAGATGCTGATGACACACAAAGATATATTGTTGAAGATGGAAGCGCTGGAAAAGCAAGTAGTGAATAACAGTGCGGATATCCGAAATATCTTTCATGCATTAAAACAACTTCTCACTCCCCCGACCACACCCGCCCGCAAAATTGGGTATAAGTAATGTTGATTTTTTTTTGCAGAGATTAACATATAAACGTATTGAACAGACAAACTGATATTATATCCTACCTAACATCCATTCTCAAACCTTAGCGACCAGCAACAAGAAAAAATATTCGAAGCGTTATCTAAATCACACGAGTAAAACAAAAAATTCTGAATTCTGAATTCTGAATTCAGAACCTGCCTGCCGGCAGGCAGGTTACCCTTCCACCATCGCTCCGTGGCAACTTTTATACTTCTTCCCCGATCCACACGGACACGGTTCATTTCTTCCCACTTGCTTCTCTACACGAACAGGTTCATGCTTTACAGGAGGAGGAGGTCCTTGCGGAGGCATATTGTTTTGTTGTCCTGCGCTACTAGAAACATTTTGTTGAAACTCATCATGCGTCGCTTTTAACTTACTCATGTCGCTTCGTTGAGGTTGCGGCGCTTGTTTTACTTGCAGTGGTTCATCAATGGCAACTTTTCCTTTAAATAGGAACGACAATGTATCACGGTTCACCGTATCCAACATCTTTTTAAATAATTCAAACGATTCAAATTTGTAAATCAACAATGGATCTTTCTGCTCGTAAACGGCGTTTTGAACACTTTGCTTCAAATCATCCATCTCACGCAAATGCTCCTTCCATGAATCGTCAATGAAACTTAATGCAATGCTTCTTTCAAATGCACGAATCATTTCACTTCCATTGGTCTCATACGATTTTTTCAAATTCGCTAAAACTTGTACCGTGCGAATTCCATCGCTAAAGGGAACTACAATATTTTCAAACTGCTGCCCTTGTTGCTCATACACTTGCTTTATAATAGGGAAAGCACGCTCTGAAATAGCAGATGATTTTGTGCGGTAATGATGATCGAGGGAATGGTAAATGGTATCGGCAACGTCTTCTGCTTTTCCACCCATGAATTCCTGTTCGGTCACAGGACTATCCACAGCGAAATTTCGCATCAACTCAAAATTATATCCATTAAAATCACGATCTTCCTGATGAGCAACCACCATGCTTTCATTCAAATCGAATAACATGTTTTGCAAATCGAGTGCTAACCGTTCTCCGTATAATGCATGTCGACGCTTTTTGTAAATTACTTCACGTTGCGCATTCATCACATCATCGTACTCTAACAAACGCTTACGAGTTCCAAAATGATTTTCTTCTACCTTACGTTGAGCACGTTCAATACTCTTTGAAATCATGCTGTGCTGAATCACCTCGCCTTCTTTCAATCCCATGCGATCCATCAGACCTGCTATACGCTCTGATCCGAATAATCGCATCAAGCTATCTTCCAACGAAACAAAAAACTGTGACGATCCTGGGTCACCTTGTCGACCCGCACGACCGCGCAACTGTCTATCTACACGTCTTGACTCATGTCGCTCCGTACCAATGATGGCTAATCCACCCGCCTCTTTCACTCCAGGTCCTAATTTAATATCGGTACCACGACCTGCCATGTTGGTAGCAATGGTTACGGTTCCCGCAAATCCTGCTTGCGATACAATCTCAGCTTCTGATTGATGCTTTTTTGCATTCAATACATTGTGAGTAATCTTACGTTGAGAAAGCATTCGACTCAACAATTCCGAAATTTCTACCGATGTAGTTCCTACTAAGACCGGGCGTTTTGCCTCTGTGAGTTTTACAATCTCATCAATTACGGCATTGTACTTTTCACGCGTTGTTTTATAAACTAAATCTTCTTCGTCCTTTCTAGCAATACTTCGATTGGTTGGAATTACCACTACATCGAGTTTATAAATTTCCCAGAACTCACCCGCTTCTGTTTCTGCAGTACCTGTCATTCCGGAAAGCTTGTGATACATACGGAAATAATTCTGTAAAGTAACGGTAGCGTACGTTTGTGTTGCTGCTTCTACCTTCACATTTTCTTTCGCTTCAATCGCTTGATGTAATCCATCACTGTATCTTCTACCATCTAAGACACGACCTGTTTGCTCATCAACAATTTTGATTTTCCCCTCTTGAATAATATACTCCGTATCTTTTTCATAGAGCGTATAAGCACGCAATAATTGATTAATAGTATGGATCCGCTCGCTCTTAATAGAGAAGTCAAGCATCAGTGATTCTTTCTTTTGCGCTTTCTCTTCTGCAGGCAAAGTAGATTTTTCTAAGTCAGCCATGATGGAACCTACATCAGGCATTTCAAAGAAATGTGCATCACTCGTATTCGTACTAATTAAGTCAACACCTTTTTCGGATAATTCAATGCTATGATTTTTTTCATCAATCACAAAAAATAATTCCGGATCAATCTTTAATCGCATCTGTCGACCTTGATCGGCCATGTACGAATTTTCTGTTTTTAAAAGCAGTGCTTTCACACCGGGTTCACTCAAGAATTTAATCAATGCACGATGACGAGGCATTCCACGATGTGCACGCAATAGCATGATACCGACATCTTCCTGTTTATCTTTATTTTCAAAATTCTTTTTCGCTTCAGCAATTAAAGTATTCACATAATTTTTTTGTGAATTCACTAAAGTTTCCACCTTCGGTTTCAGTGCATGAAACTCTTGATCATTTCCTTTTGGTGTAGGACCCGAAATAATTAAAGGCGTACGGGCATCATCAATTAAAACAGAATCGACCTCATCCACAATGGCAAAATGATGTTCACGTTGTACGATATCTTCCGGACTACGTGCCATATTATCTCTGAGATAATCAAAACCAAATTCGTTATTGGTTCCGTAAGTAATATCTGCTAAATAAGCTTTGCGACGTTCAGGCGAATTCGGTTGGTGTTTGTCGATGCAATCCACCGACAATCCTAAAAATTCAAAAATAGGTCCGTTCCATTCCGAGTCACGCTTAGCGAGGTAATCATTTACGGTTACTACATGAACGCCTCTTCCTGCAAGTGCATTTAAGTAAAGAGGAAGCGTAGCAACTAAAGTTTTTCCTTCTCCAGTTCCCATCTCTGCAATTTTTCCCTGATGCAAAACCGTTCCGCCAATCAGCTGTACGTCGTAATGTATCATGTCCCAAGTCACTTCAATTCCAGCGGCAAGCCATGTTTTTTTATACGTTGCTTGATCGCCATTGATCACAACACCAGATCTCTTTACAGCAATATCTCTGTCATGTTGCGTAGCAGTAACTTGTAAGTCACCAATCTCAGTAAATCGACGAGCAGTTTCTTTCACAACAGCAAAAGCATCGGCATGAATTTCCATCAATGCTTCTTCAATTTTTTTGTTGCGTTCTTTTTTTAATTCGTCAACACGAGTAAATATTTTTTCCTTTTCGTGTAAATCCATTTCTAAATTGGATTCAGCACTCTCGGTCAATTGAGTCAATTCAATTCCAATCTCTGAAATATGGTTTTGAATATGTTGCTTGAAGGATTCAGTCTTGGCACGAAGCTCATCATTACTTAGCTGCGCTAAGCCTGAAAATGAACTGTTCACCTTCTCCACATAAGGAAGCGTTTCCTTGAAATCACGATCCGACTTACTGCCTAAGAAGGATTTAAGTATTTTATTGATAAAATCTAACATTTTTTATAAGAATTCTAAGAAGTGCAAAGGTAAGTTTAATTAGGGAGAATTTTGCCCTTCTTCATGGGACGAACAGTCATTTAACATATTGTAAAAGAAACGCTTGGATTTTAAAGCAAATTGATAACAAAGGGTATACGATTTTGAATCGACGGAGATGGAATATTCTAACAGTAAAAAAAATGAATTGAGATTTGCCTTTTTAACTCTCCACTGCTTAAGTAAATCTTGTATTATTTCTAATTTTTCTTGGATTTAGAGGTTTAATTAATTGGATTTAGATGTGATAAATATGTAAAATAATTTTGTAGTTTTTGAAAGGCACTTGACTTGTATTGATTCGGAACATAACTTTGGTTTTATAGTAAGATTTAAAATTATACTCAAAATATGCATTTGAACTTAAACAACGATTTCGACGATGATTTTTTAAATGATGACACTGCCAGTGGTGAAGCATTAAATGAAATCAAAAGAGAACAGGAAAGAATTTCTTGTTTGCCATTGATGATTAAAGCACGTCAAATTTTTGATGTGGTAAATGGAATTGTAGAAACATTTTCCAATGTAGATGATATCTCATTACACTATAAAGAAATAATGTTCTCTAATATAAAAAAATTGCGGAAAGGGATAGTAGCGGCAGAGGACGCCAATTATTTTTCTACTAAAATGGAAAACGCTGTCTTAGTAAAAGTCGCTGCTCAAAATTTGTTAGCACAAGAAGCTGGTTTGAGTTTATTGAATTTAGCAGACCCCGCTTATTTAAAAGTATTGAGAGATGAAATTGAAGAGTTTAGAGAGAAGTTTCTAGAGTGGATTTCTACATTTGATCGCAAAAATGATATGGATGATGGGTGGAATCTTTTTAAGAATTTAGGAGCTAAGAAATAAAATTATTATAAATCTAAATCTCTCAACTTGGGTGCTTTTTTCCATGTAATGGCGACAACGCCTAATGTCATGATGCCTCCAAAAACCACTGAATTAACTAACCCTAAAAATTTAGCAGCTAATCCCGATTCGAAAGCACCAATTTCATTGGAGGATCCAACAAAAATGCTATTGACAGCAGATACTCGTCCTCTCATTTCATTGGGTGTATGGGTTTGTAGAATGGTAGATCGAATCACCACACTTACATTATCGAGCATTCCACTTAAGATCAATACTAAAATGGAAAATATGAAGCTTTGCGATAAAGCAAAAGCAATCATACATAAACCAAATCCAGCTACACACCATAGCATTAATCTTCCTGCTCCTTTCGCCGGTGGTCGAAAAGCCATATAGGCCGCCATCAAAACCGCTCCAATAGCAGGAGCAGAACGAAGAAATCCTAAGCCTTCTGGACCTACATTTAAAATTTGATCTGCAAATGCGGGTAATAATGCAACGGCTCCACCAAATAATACGGCGAATAAATCTAAACTTACTGCCGACAATAAAAGTTGTTGCTTAAAGAAAAACTTTATACCCGTTTTTAGCGAAGCGCGCATCGATTCGGATCGATCGCTGATGGGCATCGGTTGATGGTGTATAAATGCATAACTAATAAAAACTACAATCATTAAAACGCAAACTGCCGCACTAGTTACCGCTGCTCCGTACCATCCATACGCTAATCCACCTAAAGCGGGACCCGTCACCGCTCCCACCTGCCATAAACTGCTGTTCCAGACAGAAGCGTTAATGTATTTATCATTGGGTACTAGCTGTGCCCAAAAGGCCGATTGGGCAGGATTGAAAAATCCCCGAGCGAGCCCAATAAAGAAAATTACTAAATAGGCCGGCCAGGTGCCAATGGTTTGAACATCGGATAGCGTGTAATATACTAAACCAATAGAGGCTAATAGCATTATAAACACAGCCACTAGCATTAGTTTTTTGCGATTATAACGATCAGCAAGAAAACCTCCTGGTAGGGCAAGTGATAGAGCTGGAATTGCTTCCGTTAATCCGATTAATCCCAGTGCAAATGGGTCTTTTGTTTGATCATAAATCATCCAACTGGCAACAATGGCTTGCATCTGCAAGGCAATGGTCAATAAAAGTTTACCACTCAGAAAAAATCGGAAGTCCCTGAATCGAAGGGCTTCAAAAGGATCGTGATTTTTCTGCATTCCGCAAAGTTATATGAATTGAATTGAATTTGACTTTTACGCTCGGTATCTCCATACTTTTTTATCTTTGAACAATTATGAATACAATGAAGTCGAATGCATCGGAAAAACCACTCACTATTTTTGTGGTGGAAGATGATTTATGGTATGGAGAGCTTTTGGTTCATCATTTACAATTGAATCCAGAGAATAAAGTAAAGCGTTTCGAGTCGGGGAAAGAATTGATAAAGGCGTTGGATGAAAAACCAAATATTATTACTTTAGACTATTCCTTACCTGACATTAAAGGTGATGAATTATTAAAAGTATTAAAATCTAAAGTTCCGGAGTCGGAAATTGTAATTGTTTCTGGACAAGAAGATATAAATACTGCATTAGCCATGATGCGCTTTGGTGTTTATGATTATATTGTTAAGAATGAAGAAACGAAGGAACGACTATGGAATGCGGTGCATCATATTCGAAATAAAGTTACTTTAGAAGATGAAGTGAAACATTTGCGTTTGCAAATTGGAGATAAAAATGATCTTCGAAATATGATTATTGGAAACAGTGAGCAAATGAATCATGTTTTTAATTTAATTTCAAAAGCAACAACTACCACTATCAATGTGTCTCTTACTGGAGAAACTGGAACCGGAAAAGAGTTGGTAGCAAGAGCTATTCATCTTAATTCATCTCGAGCCAATAGGCCATTTGTTGCTGTTAATGCTACGGCTATTCCACGTGACTTAATGGAAAGTGAGCTTTTTGGTCATGAGAAAGGATCTTTCACAGGAGCAATTAATACGCGCATCGGAAAATTTGAGGAGGCGAGTGGTGGTACTTTGTTCCTGGATGAAATCGCCGATTTGGATTTTTCTATTCAAGTTAAATTGTTACGTGTATTGCAAGAGCGAGAAATTACACGGGTGGGAAGTAATCAAATTATTCCAATCGATGTGCGCATCATTACCGCTACGCACAAAAATTTATCGGAAGAAGTAAGAGTAGGTCTCTTTCGCGAAGATTTATTTTATCGCTTGTTAGGATTGCCCATCCAATTGCCCCCATTAAAAGATAGAGGAAATGATATCTTACTGTTAGCAAAGCAATTTCTTGATTCATTTTGTTCATTGAACAAATTATCTAAAAAGACTTTTAGTGTTGCAGCGAAAGAAAAGTTATTAGCGTATCAATACCCAGGAAATGTAAGAGAATTAAAAGCAGTGGTTGAGTTAGCTGCTGTTATGACCATCAGCGATCAAATTGATGTCGATGATATTTCATTTACAGCCACTCGAACGCCCGTTGATTTGTTAGATCAAGATTGTACATTGGATGAATTTAATCATAAGATTATACGCTATTATTTGGATCGCTATGATAATAATGTAATAGAGACAGCTAAGAAACTAGATATTGGAAAATCCACTATTTATCGGTTAATGAAAGAAGGTAAATTGTAAATTTATTTTTTATATGGATGATAAAATAAATCCCTTGTTCTACAAAGCTGTGTTGGAAAACCTACATGGCGATATCGCTATTTTGGATAAAAATTTTAGATACTTGTATATTAATCCATACGCAGTGAAAAGTGTGGAGATGCGAGAATGGATCATTGGCAAAACAGATATTGAGTATTGTAATTTTAGAGGACTCGACGAGTCAATTGGTTTAAATCGCCAAAGTAAATTAGAGGCAGCCATTATTTCAAAAAGTGAAGTAGCTTGGGAGGAAAGCCTTGTTGATGCTGAAGGAAAGGAAAGATATTATTTACGAAGAGTTTCACCTGTTTTTAGTGACGAATCACAAGAGTTAATCTATTTTATTGGGCATGGGATTGAAATTACAGCACGACAAACTATTCGTAGACAATTAGAGGAAAACAAACGAGTAACGGATGCCATATTAAATGAAAGTCCCAATTCTATATTTATTAAAAATTCTGAGGGGCAATTCATTCTAGTAAATAAAGCGGTTGCGAATCTTTATAATACCACTCCAGAAGATTTAATTTATAAAAACAACACGGAAATTCATTCAAATTCAGGAGAAGCATCACGTTATTTGAAGGTTGATGCTGATGTAATTAAAACTCGAAAATTGAAACGAGTCGAAGAAACTTTTACAAAAATGGATGGAACAGTAATTTGGTTCGATACTGTAAAAGTTCCAATTGTAGGGGAAGATGGATCTGTCAATGTACTTGGAATTTCAACCGATATAACGGATAAAAGGAAAAGTGAAGATCAATTAAAAGAGAGTGAAAAGCAATTGATCGAAGCACAACAATTGACAAAATCGGGAAGCTGGTATTTGCAGTTGAACGACAATAGTATGAGTTGGTCAGTTGGAATGTATACAATTTGTGGTAAGGTGAAAAGTGATGATCATTTAAATTTTGAATCTTTATTAAGCATTACTCATCACGAGGATCAAGAAATAGTCAGAGAACATTTGAAATCAGTAATAGAAAAGAGAAGTGAAGACCTGTGTGAATTTAGATTGGTAGTAAATAATTTAATAAAACATGTAAAGTGTTTTAATAGAGGAATTTTTGACACGGACGGAAGGGTGATTGCGATTTTTGGATCCCTCATTGATATCAGTGATCAAGTTCTTGCTCAAGAAGAAATTATTTTAAATGAAATGCGCTTGAATGAAGCGCAAGAACTTTCAAAAACGGGTAGTTTTGAGTATAACACGGAGACGCACGAAATTTTTTGGTCGCATGGAATGTATTTGATTTTTGAGATAGATAAAAGGGTTAAACCAAGCTGGGATTTGTTTAATCAACATCTATGTCCCGAGGATAGATTTAAAATTGATGAATTAAATAAGAGTTTGGTTATTGGATCGGAACCATGGTCTTATACTTTTAGATTAATTAGCGCTTCAAGTAAATTAAAGCATATTGAAGTGTTTAATAAATTTTCTAGATCTGCATTAACAGGAGCAGTCACCATCGTAGGCTCTTATGTAGATATTACTGAGCGAATGGTGATCGAAGAAAAACTTAGATTAAATGAAGCTCGATTAAACGAGGCACAAGAGTTAGCCAAGTTGGGAAATTTTGAGTTGGACTTAACCACTAATAAAGTTTTTTACTCAAAGTCAACGTATCAAATTTATGAATGGGATGAAAATGACGCCATGCCCGATGCTTTGAAGTTCGAAGAGATGGTACATCCTGGCGATCGTGATTATTTTACCAATCTTTGGAAGTTGCTTCCTGAAAGAAGGGAAACGTTTGATGCGTATTTTAGAATAATTACGAAGTCAGGTTCGTTAAAACATATTCATACAATTAACAAACTCGAGCGAAATAGTAAAGGTGAATTATCTCGAATTGTTGGAATTATCTCTGACGTAACCGAAAGAAAATTAGCAGACGCTCTCATTTATAAAAATGAGCAACGTCTAGTGGAAGCTCAACAACTTTCTAAAACAGGTAGTTTTGAATTGAATTGGGATACAGGTATGCTTACTTGGTCATTGGGTATGTATGCCATCTGGGAGTTGGATAGTAATATTGTGCCTTCAGTAAATTTGTTTTATTCATCAGTGCATCCAGATGATCTTTCTAGTCTTCAAGATCATGAAAAGTTGATTCACCCAGCTATGGATCCCTGGCTTCATGAGTATAGAATTATAACAGCAACAGGAAAAGTAAAGCATATCGATACCTTTTTGAAAATTGCTAAATCATCTACAGATGATTCGATGTTGATTATCGGTTCATGTATTGATGTTACTGCTGCAAAGGAATCGGAAGAAAAGTTGAAATTGAATGAGGCTCGACTTTTAGAAGCTCAAGAGTTATCGAAATCGGGAAGTTGGGAAGTGACTTTGATTCCTGAGTTGCAAATTGAATGGTCACCCGGCACCTATGCAATATGGGATATGGATCAAGGTGTTGACATCCCTACTCAAGAAAATTTCTTTACCCACGTGCATAAAGATGATCAGGAAAAAGTTCGTGCAGTTTTTAAATCACTTATCGAATCAGGGGAGCCAGTAGAAGTTCAATTCCGTGTAAATACTTGGGCTAATAAATCCAAAGTATTTTATTCGAAAGGAAAAGCCGTTAAGGATGAAAGTGGAAAAGTGGTTAAAATATTTGGAACAAATACAGACGTTACTGAACGCCATAATGCAGAAGAGAAAATAAAATTTAGTGAAAATAGTTTGTTGCAAGCACAGCGCATTGCTAAACTTGGTTCTTTTTATTTTGATATTGTAGATAGAACATTTGATTGGGCTGAAGGGGTGTATTATATTTGGGAAAGAGATCCGTCGTCGACCGAACCTGATTTTGAAGAAATAGTGAGTACCGTTCACCCTGATGATAAAGCGAATTTTAAAGAGATTTTTGATATGACATCGACATCTGGGCATAAGCAAATGCTTGAATTTCGCATTCATGTTGGACAGGAAAAAGTTAAGTTTATTGAAGCCCGATTGCGTGTTTCTGATTATGATAAAGGGAAAGCTAAAAAAATATTTGGAACTGTGGTCGACATCACAGAAAGAAAGTCGGTAGAACAAGAATTAATTAAAGCAAGAAAGGCTGCAGAGGAATCTTCAAAGGCAAAGGAACTTTTTTTAGCGAATATTAGTCATGAGTTAAGAACACCGCTCAATGGTATTTTGGGAATGTCTCGGCTACTTAGAAAATCTTCTTTAAGTAGCGTTCAAAGAAATTATACTGATGTCCTTCATCAAACAGCAGAAAATCTACTTGTCATCATCAGTGAAATTTTGGATTTCACCCGCATTGAAGAAGGTAAATTGACATTGGAAGAAGTGAATTTCGACCCCTCTCGTGTTTCTGATACTGCCATCAATCTGCAAATGTTTAAGGCCGAAGAGAAAGATGTTTTATTGCGTCATAAACATCTTGGGAGTACGCCTATTCCAAAAGTGATAGGTGATCCCTATCGGTTGAGTCAGGTATTATTAAATCTTTTGAATAACGCAATTAAGTTTACAAATTATGGAGAAGTTTTACTTACTCATCAAGTGATAGAGGAGGATAGTGAGTATGTAGAAATTCAATTTACTGTTCAGGATACTGGAATTGGTATTCCACTTCCTCATCAAGCAAAAATATTTGAAAGTTTTACTCAAATTGATTCCGTAGGGAATAAGCAAAGTGGAGTGGGTCTGGGATTAGCAATTTCAAGAAATCTGATAGAAAAGCAAGGTGGAAAAATTTGGGTGGAAAGTAAGGAAAACGTAGGAAGTGCATTTCATTTTATTATTAAGTACAAAAAGGCGAAGTTGAACGTGGAGCCCGATAGAATGTCGGCAATTGAATTGCAAGATTTGGGAACACTAAATATTTTATTGGCAGAAGATAATAAGGTGAATGTATTTATTACAGAATCCATGTTAACTGATTGGGGATTTCATGTAGATGTAGCCGGAAATGGCGAAGAAGTGTTGCAGCTGATGGAAACGAATAATTATGATTTGGTGTTGATGGATATTCAAATGCCAATTATGGATGGATTGGAAGCAACAAAAAAAATTCGTGAGATGAGAGATCCTGCTAAATCTCGAGTTCCTGTCATTGCTTTAACAGCCAATACAGGTCGCCAAGCTCATAAGCAATTGATGTCATTAGGTATGAACGATTGGGTGGTTAAACCTTTTAAAGAAGAAACGTTGTATCGGAAATTGGCCATGCATATTAGCGGTAAGGAATGGATATCGGAATCGATGAAGAAAAGGAAGTTTCCTGCTCGTAAAAAACCAGTTGTTTTTCCAGATGAATTATTGTACGATTTATCTTCACTAAAAAATGATCATCCCTCAAATAGAGCCTTCTTGATAAAGATGCTTTCGCTATTTATTGAAACTATTCCCGTCTCTGTTGAGAATATGATGGTGTACTTTGAAAAAAATCAATTTGACCAAGTCAGTAAAGTAGCCCATAAAATTAAACCATCAATTGAAGGTGCCGGAATTTTAGTATTGAAGGAATGTATTCGTAATGTAGAAGACTATAAGGAAAGAAAGAGAAGTGATATTCAGTTGAAAACGGATTTAGAACGAATTCAAAAAGTAATAGGAGAAGTAGTAGTTGCGTTTAAAAGTGAAATTGATAAATTAAAAGAAGAAGAAAAATAATTTCATTGCTCGGATGTTATTTTTTGAATGATGTCTTTAACGGATTGTTCCCAATTGAAATTTTTTCGAACAAAATCATAAGCTGCATTGGTTAATTGATTGTATTTTTCTTTGTCTGTCAAAAGTAGGTGTATGTAATGACTGTATTCTTCAGGAGTATTGGCTACAAAAACTTCCTTTTCATGAGTGGCTCCTAATGCATTGTTGGCCATGGTTGAGATAATGCATGGAATTTTCATAGCCATGGCTTGTAGTATTTTATTTTGCAATCCAATGCTGATTAACATGGGTGCAATTAATATTTTAGAAGTGTAAAAAGAATCTCGAATATCTTCCATCCATCCACTAACGGTAATTCGATCATTGGCTAAGTTTTGAATTTTAACAGTAGGTGTTGCTCCTGCAATTAGAAAAGTAATCGCAGGATTTGTTTTTTTAATTTCTGGTAAAAGCTCTGCAACGGTATAAAGCGTACTCGCAATATTAGGTGGATAAGACATATTGCCATTGAAAAGCAAATCGTATTTCTTCTCTGTTTCCTTTGGTTTGTAATAATCAAAATCAACTCCATTCGGAATTACTTGAATTTCCGAATGCTGAGGATGGGGTATTAAATCACGATCTTGTTCTGAAATGATAATTTTATGTTGGAATAAATTAAAAACTTCGTGTTCATATTTTACCAATCGTTTCCATTCTAAATACGCCGGAATGCGCATCCACCAAACACCTTGATTTTTGATGCGCTCCATTCCCTTGGAAAACGCATCCATGTAATCCAGTATTTTATAATTGATTTTTAATGTTCGGCCATATTCCGCCATACGAATTAAGTGACAATACAAAATGGATGCATCACACTCTTTCGCAAACTGTTGAATTTGATCTGATATTTTGTGGTCATAAAAATAAGCAACTTGAAAAGGTGTTCTTTTTAATCGGAGTAAATTGAAAATAGATCTGTTTTTTGAAATGACTCCTGTACGAATATGCAAACAATACGGAGAAAGCGCTTCAATCCATTTCGATTTTGGTTCTACTTCATTCACTGCATATAAACAGATGTCATAATATTTACTTAGCTCTTTTATTAAATAATAAGCCCTTAATTTATCGCCTTTTTCCAATGGATAGGGAAAGCGAGAGGTGAGAAATAAAAGTTTTTGCTTATTCAAGTTACTGTAGAATCTTAATTTAAATTTCGAATGGAAAGGTTGATTTTATTTTTCTTCGGTTATAGATTTAATCTTTCCATTTCCCGTTACATTGCTTTTAATGACGGGCTCACCAGCATAAATTACATCTCCACTTCCAACAATTCTGATATCTAATTTATCTTTTACGGTGAGATAGGCTTTTCCTGAACCATTGATGTCGATATCACATGAATTCGCAGCTAAGTCCTGTGCATTAATATCGCCCGAACCGTTAATTTCAATATTCAGCTTTTGTACTGTACCACTAAAGTTCATCTCTCCTGACCCGTTAATTTGGGATTTGATTTCTTTGGCATTTAAATTCGTTTGAATTTTCCCCGATCCACTAACAAGAAAATTCGCTTTTGGAGTCGAATACTGATTAATGATATCTATTTTACCTGATCCGTTTAATTCAATTCCTTTTAAAGAGGTGCAAGTGATAAGTATTTCAATGGGCTTATCACTCTTAAGAATTCGATTCGATTGAATGATGAGTCGGTTGTTTTTTCTTTTTATATCAATGTTTTCAACAATGTTTTCTTGGGCAACTAGGGTTAATGAATTTGAATCGGTAACCACAATGGAAACATGTGCTGGAATATTTAAAACAAGATTGTTGAAGCTTTTAATGTTTCTAGATTCTTTGATCAGTTCCCCCTCTCCAGTGATGGGCCGTTGGCAACTGCTATGAAATAATCCTAATAAGAGGAATAGTTTAAGGAATAGACTTTTGGATGCTTTCATGGTTGATTTTAGCGAAGGTATTGTACTTTGTTTGATTTGACAAGAGTATATTTGTAGAAAGAATGGAAATGATGGAATTAGCAGATTTTAAACATAAAACACGGATTCAAATTCGATTTAAAGATATCGATAAACTCGGACATGTGAATAATGCGAATCACATTACTTATCTGGAATTGTCCCGCGTTAATTATTTGAATGATGTGTTTAAACAATTGATTGATTGGAGTAAGGAAGGAATTATTTTAGCCCACATCGAGGTGGATTATAAAAGCCCAATTTATTTAGAGGATGAAGTTTGGGTCCATTCAAGAGTGAGTAAGATTGGAAACTCAAGTTACGATATGGAGTATGTTATTGTAAGAATTGTTGAAGGAGTTTCACAAATCGCTGCAGTAGGAAAATCAGTTCAGGTTTGTTTTAATTATGAAACGAATAAATCCATGAAAATGCCCGACGAATGGAGAAAATACATGTTGAATTTTGAAGATAATATTTTGTTAGATTAATATTATAGTTTAAGTTGTTGAGCATAACTATCCGTCATCTTTTTATTAAAACGTAAATCATTATAAGCCCCTTGGTCCTCAATATAAAATATTTCATACCCGCTTTCTTTTAGCCATATTAATTCAGGTTCGTCAATGTAATGTCGAATGATAAGTGAATCGTTTTGATTATTTTTGGATAATACTTGTAGTTCTGCGTTCCACCATCCTGCAATCAGTATTGTTTTTTGTTGAATGGTTGAAGTATGCTCTAAAATTTTTTCTGTAAAAGCTTGCTGTTGCTTTCGCTTACTTTGATCGGCAAGGACCAGCCCTTGCAAGGGATCAATGGCCACCTTGTTTTCTCCAATGTTAAATAAATATGCCATGGAACT
>JANOPQ010000047.1:0-14021 GCA_031421935.1 Bacteroidota bacterium
GAATAAGGTTGCACAACTTTATCAAGAAAAATTTATGGACTTGGAAATGTATAATGAAAGCTATGCTTTATTTTGTGATGCCATTGAAAAGTCGAATGCTTCTATCTTGGAAATTGGATGTGGTCCGGGAAATATCACCAAACAAATTTTGTCGTTACGAAACGACTTTTCAATTCATGGAATTGATTTTTCTGAAACAATGATTGCTTTGGCTCAGAAAAATAATCCTACGGCAACATTTGAAGTGATGGATGCACGCTACATTTTAAAACTAAATACAACCTTTGATGGAATTATCGCAGGATTCTGTTTGCCGTATTTGTCGAGCGAAGAGAGCATTCAACTGATTGCGGATGCATCAACGTTATTAAACAAAAATGGAGTTTTATATATCAGTTTTGTAGAAGGGGATCCCACGCAATCGGGGTTTCAAACTGCTAGCACAGGAGATCGCACGTATTTTTATTATCATGAAGTGACTAGATTAACAAAAGGGATTATTGATGTGGGATTTGAAACTCCCACTATGTTACATATCCATTATGGAGATGCGAATTCAAAACAAGAATTGCATACTATATTAATAGCAAAGAAATTTTAGTGGATAATAATTATTTCCTCTATCATATAAACTTTTTTTAACACTAGAGGCACAAGAGAGCACTAAAGGTCACTTGAGAAATTTGTCACCACATTTACTTGTATATTGGTGAGACAGAAAAAAATCACACCGAATTTCCAATTAACAATTACATGTTCATTTCTTTGATGAAATAAATTTGGAAAGTCAAATACTTAGTTTACATTTGTTTTCAAATTAAGCATTTTGTGAAGAGAGAATTTTTATAGAGAGCGAATAGCGACAACGGCAGGGACAACTAAACCCTTATGTAAAAACTGCCAACGATGCTCAAAAAAATGAATACGGTATTAACAAGAAGGAATTAGGTGCACTGCACCTATTCCATCTTTATGATTTTATAATCTGTCATGACAGCATTATGAATCGGCTCCGACGTGCCTAAACGTTTCACAAAATATTTTTCTATAAAAAACTTTAAAAAAATAAAAACAATCATGAAAACACTTGTATCCATCAACTTCAAAAAAATAATTTTCATTCTTGGAATCTTTGCCTTTCTTTCACTTGAATCATTCGCTCAAACAAACGGCAAAATTCGTCTAATCTTTGGCACACGATCGCATCCAAATGCGTCAGGTGATGGTTGCGATCCAGACAAAGGAATATGTCTCATTTTCGGCTCCTCCACTAAAATTGTAGATCCCACATTAGGTATTGCAGAAATTCAATTTGAACGTGGCCAACTAAAATTTAATATCATTAGCGACCCTTCTCCAGCAGAAGGAAATGAAAATATCTTTTTTGTTTATGAAGACAAAATATTACCACAAGAATCTTCTGAACAATTAGGATTTAGCAAAGTCATAGTTCGCAAAGGTGAATACCGTCTCGACAAATCGAGAAATCGATTGGGGACCGTAATGCTTAACGCCATCTTCCAATAACAAAAACCCCGAGCCGGTAAGCATTGAACCACTTACCGGCTTCTTAAAAAAAACTTATGCAAAGAAAATTCAAAATAAATATTCTGTATTTGTTCTTCGGAATAGCCATGCTTTCACAAAGCAGTTGCTTCACTATCATAAAATTAAAAATGGGCATTAGAGACCCCAAAGTAATGGATGAAAAACTTCATACTCGTTACTTGAGAAAACTTAAAGCACCTGCAGATCTTGCCTACTTGATTGATACCAATTACGTTCATTTCTTGGAAATAAAAGATACTCTTCATTTCCGCAAAGAAAAGAAAAACCACTATCAATCCATTCAAGCCATTTATTATGGTCACAATCAATTTCAAGAGGCCTGGTTTATTAATTGCTATGCATACGGATATCCAAAGTTAAACTGGAATATAAATAACAACTTTGCAACTTTCCCTCCGAAAACAGCCGCACCATTAGACTCGATTTTAAGTTTCGATAGATTAATTAACCATGCGCAAACTTTTAAAAATCATGATAAACAACAAGTAGGAAAAAATGAACCTTACACAGTAGTATTTATCTGGAATCGATTCATGTTTCGTGAAACAAAACGACTTCATAAATTATTAAAAGAAAATCTAGAAAAATGCAATAAGCCCTACAGAATCATTTACATCAATAACGACAATATCTTTGCACAGACAGATATGACATTCAAGTAAATTCTAAAAAAATATTAATAACAAAAAAACCATCTTATGAAAAAAAACATTTTACTACAAATCCTTTTTCTGCTTAGCATTTCATTTACGTGTGTTGCACAAGCAGATCGACCAAAACCTATATTCAAAGTTAAGATTGCCTCTCCAAGAAAAGACTGTGATGGCGGATTAAATTTCTGCGTAACTTATGATATCTACCACTTCAGACAAGTGGATGCAGGAATTACCTCTACAGAAAATCAAATTCAATTTCACTTACTGCGAAGTACGATGCATGAAACTTTAGAAAATGAACTGCTTCATCTACATCAATTCCACATTGAAGAAGAAACTCAACTTCCAATGGACATTGTAAATAAAATTGGAATGACGAGAGAGGTTACTATTATTCCGGGACGCTATCCCATCCAAATTTCTGATGATTACATTTCCATTACTTGTGCCATTGAATAAATTGCACGGAGGCCCCGTAAGGCCTTTTTGTAAAATTAATTCGGAAAAAATTAAAAATTCTTTTAGAAAATTATTTAGTAACCCATTCTTAAAAATGAATTCATGAAAAAAAACATACTATTACTCATGTTGATTCTAGTTGGAATCACAAAAACAAGTTCTGCACAAGTAGAAAAATTTAAATTCACATGGACCTTTCATTTTGATATTGCATCGTATTCCAATAACTGCGAAAGTGGATTTGGACTTTGTTTTATTCCTCCAAAATTTACTTTTCGAACCGTTGAAGCTGGAATTACAACAGAAGGACAAGGCATTCAATTTCACTTAAACAGATCCAGCCTACCAGAAGGACTCGAACGAGAGCTGCTCCGTCTCACCCAATTCCCAGTAGAAGCAGGAACCATTTTGCCTACTGAAGTCAGTTACAAACTTGGAATTAGAGGAGAAGTGGAACTAAAACGAGGTTTTTACCCACTCAAAATCACTGATGATTACATTTCGATTATTTGTTTAATGGAGTAAACAGTACCCTTTTCAAAGGCCCCGTAAGGCCTTTTTACTGATTGATCGCCAAAAAAATGAACAACAAAAACTTCATTCCTCAGATAATCAATACTACTGAAGCTTAGATCCAATTCTAAGCTTCGTTTTTATTATTTTTGCGACCCAACTAGAATCCCATCTAAAGGGAAAAAGCAAAACAATATTATGTCAAAAGATCGTTTCCAGGGCCATGATTATTACCTCATGGATGAGCTACTTACCGAAGAACATCGCCTTGTGCGCGACTCCGTTCGTGAATGGGTAAAGCGCGATGTGTCTCCAATTATTGAAGATTACGCTCAGCGTGCTGAGTTTCCTACGCAAATTATAAAAGGATTAGCCGGCATAGGTGCCTTTGGTCCATACATTCCTGCTGAATACGGCGGTGGTGGAATGGATCAAATCTCTTACGGACTCATCATGCAAGAAATTGAGCGTGGCGATTCAGGAGTGCGTTCAACCGCTTCAGTGCAAAGTTCACTGGTGATGTATCCCATTTACACGTATGGATCAGAAGAGCAGCGTAAAAAATATTTACCGAAGCTTGCTACTGGAGAGATGATGGGTTGCTTTGGATTAACAGAGCCGGATCATGGATCGAATCCGTCTGGCATGACTACCAACATCAAAGATGCAGGCGATCATTTTATTTTAAATGGTGCGAAGATGTGGATCAGCAATGCTCCTTTTGCTGACATCGCAGTGGTGTGGGGAAAAGACGAAGAAGGTATCATTCGTGGAATGGTAGTTGAGCGCGGAATGGAAGGATTTTCTACTCCTGAAACGCATAATAAATGGTCGCTGCGTGCGAGTGCTACCGGCGAATTAGTTTTCGATAATGTAAAAGTTCCAAAGGCAAATATTTTCCCAAATGTAAAAGGATTAAAAGGTCCGTTGGGATGTTTAAATTCTGCCCGTTATGGCATTGCATGGGGAGCGATTGGAGCTGCGATGGATTGTTACGATACCGCTCTTCGTTATTCTCAAGAGCGAATTCAATTTGGAAAACCGATTGGTGCATTTCAATTGCAACAGAAAAAATTAGCAGAGATGATTACCGAAATTACCAAGGCGCAATTGTTGACTTGGCGATTAGGTGTTTTGAAAAACGAGAACCGCGCTACTCCTGGACAAATCAGCATGGCCAAGCGTAACAATGTAAACATGGCATTACAAATTGCACGTGAAGCGCGACAAATGTTAGGCGGCATGGGCATCAGCGGCGAATATCCAATTATGCGTCACATGATGAATTTAGAGAGTGTGATTACTTACGAAGGAACGCATGACATCCATCTATTAATTACCGGAATGGATGTAACGGGCTTCAATGCATTCAATTAATTTTTTCCTGCTGATGGTAGGAAATTAAAATAAAATACAAGTTTTAATAAAAACCTCGGATGTAAAAAATTCGGGGTTTCTTTTTTTCTACTTCGGTCAAAACTTAGGATGTACAAAGTAGGTCGTGCAATCAACGTTGTACGCAGCGGATGGGTTTACAAAGAATAATTTTCTTCCCAAGCATTATAAAGTTCATTCAGGTAAAGGTTCTCTTTGGGGGTGATGTTTTTATCGGCAATAACCAGCTTTACGGCAAAATCTATAAAGTGAGAACGTTCATCCGCGGTAGAATCCATATAAAAATCGTTCATGGCATTATTAAAATGGATGGGATAATCGGATGGATCCATTTTGCTTAAAACCTCCATTTCGTCGTCCAAATTCGTTTTTGGAGGAAAGTTTTCGATAATATAATCGCGGATCACTTGATCCTCTTTCCCGTTAAAATACTCATCTACAGCGGATAGGATCATTAACATATGGTAACCAGCAATAGCTTTATTCTTCATGACATAAATAATTAGAGTAGCTAAAGTACGACATCCATTTTGGTATTCCTCTAAAAATCACGATTTTCTGACATATAGTAGCTTAAAGTGCAGAAAATTGATTCTCAAGTGCAACCTTAGAACCCCGACATCGTTTAGCATAAAGTATCCAAAAAAATGGGGTTGATAAAACAAGAATTCACTATGTTTGCACCCGTTCAATTGGTCGCGTGGCCGAGCGGTTAGGCAGAGGTCTGCAAAACCTTGTACAGCAGTTCAAATCTGCTCGCGACCTCAACAAAAACGTCCCTATCCCGCTCCGCGGGATGGGGATTTTTGTTTTTAGCTTGCCAAGTTTACCTGCCGACAAGGCAGGCTTGCTTGAGCAATGCTAGAGAATCTGCTCACGAAGCGATTTTAACTTTTAGAGGACGAAATAGAAAAAAATTTAAAAATTTGCGTCAGACAATACGAAATCGTTAACCATAATTTAAAACCAGAACATCCCATTTGACAAACTGGATTTTTAATATATTTGCTTTCAACTTAAAACAAACAACAATGAAAAAACAACTTTCAACATTAATTATTCTAACAATTCTCTTCGGATTTGGCTCTTGCAAAAAAGACGATTCAAGTAGTGGAACATCCACACCTACTCCTTCAAGTGCCATGAGTGCAAAAGTAGACGGAGTAGATTGGACTTCTCTTAGTAATCAAACTACAGGTAGTATCATTAACAATGTTTCCACTTGCAATGGAATTGCTGCAGATTCATCAAGAATTTCATTTACCGTACTTCAAAGTGTCGCCTTAAATGGAACTTATGATATCGGGTTTGGTAGTGGCAATGTAGCCACCTATGCTGCCTCAGCTTCAACTGCAGCTTGGTTTTCGAATGGAGATGTTTCTTGTACTGGAACTTTAACAATTACGGCGTTAAACACAACTACAAAACGCATGTCAGGAACTTTCACATTCAAAGGATATCGCGCTTCAAACAATACTTATAAAAATATTACCGTAGGTGTATTTACAAATGTAGCATATCAAACAGGGACAACAAGCGGAAGCAATACTTTCACTGTAAAAATTAACAATGTAAATTGGGTGCCTGATCTTATTCTTGGAAATTCAAGCGGTGGATCTATTGATATTGAAGCTTCAAATACGGCTGGTGATAAATCAATACTTCTAAGTATTCCAGATAACATTGCTCCAGGTGCTTACACACTAGACGGAACAGGTGTTGTTGATGCGTACTATTTTCCAAACATTGCTACCGCTGCTACTGCATCAGCTGGAACACTTAATATTACTTCACATAATTTCTCTACGAATACGATCGTTGGGACATTTAATTTTAATGCAGTTGATATTTCTGGAGGTTCTTCTACTTATAGTATTACCAATGGAGCCTTTACTGTCAACTATTAAGTACTAAAACTACTAATTAAATCTAGATAGTTCTAATTTAAAACCTCTTCATTCAACTCCATTGAATGAAGAGGTTTTCACGTTTTTACTGAAATCAGTTCACATTTCAAGGCTTATACAAAATACAAGTATTTTAGTCCTATCTGCTTCCCCATAGCTATCGGGAATCTTTTTCACCAATACTTCTTAAAAAAATAGTTTGGCAGGCTGAGGCTATGTAACGATTTTTTTAAATCGTAGTGGCAAAAAAATACGTCGCAACTTTGAATTAAACTATATACTTAATAGATACTGATAATTGGGTGCAGCATCGAATCAACATGTAATAGTCACCCATCCTCCTTTTAATTATATTTCACATCAACTACTTTTCTATTTCAATTTTAATATAGTATAATTTATAGCAGATGGAAAAAATCTAAAATAAATACCGATTTTCTTCTTGTCGTTTATAAAACTGGAATTAAGGTGCAGCCAATACTTTTAAAGAATAAAGAAATCTCAATCGAACAATATTGCTAATTCATAATTTCGAAAGTAATTTATGATTAATTTATCTTTTCACAAATTGCATTTCCACCTTAGTCAAACAGCTTAAGACCAGTCACCCATTAATTGCGGGAAACTATATGAAACATCCCCAATTTCTTAAATCCGCAATGAGCAAAATGACAGAATGTGGGAATAATGTAAATAATAGAATTTATTATGTAATAGAAGTTCATTTCATTGACCTCACCTTTGCAGATACATAAAATATATCCTCTACTTATGAATAAATTAAAATTATATACAAGTTGTATCGTACTTACTTTATCAATAACTTTAAGTAACTCCACTGCTAGTATCGCACAAGAAACAACTCAGAACAATTCCTATGGCAAAACGCTAAATCTCGGACTGGGAATTGGGGGTTATGCGGGTTACTATGGTTATGCGGGTCAAACATTACCTGTCTTACATTTGAACTACGAATTAGATGTAGCAAAGGATTTTACCTTAGCTCCCTTTATAAGCTACTACTCGTTCAGTAGAAGGTATTACTACGGCAATAGCTCCTTAAATCACCCCTATAAAAATTACACCTACCGTGAAGTAGTGATCCCTATCGGAGTAAAAGGCACTTACTATTTCGATGATATCTTAAATGCAAATTCGAAATGGGATTTCTATTTAGCTAGCTCGCTCGGCTTTGCCATCGTGTCACGCTCATGGGACAATGATTATTATGGTGACAAAAATTACTTTCGTCATGGTAATTCTGTATTCTTAGACTTTCACATTGGTACAGAATATCACTTATCAAAACGTGTTGGACTATTTCTTGATTTATCAACCGGAGTATCGACGCTTGGACTTGCCATTCATTAATTCAAACTCAAAACAATTCTGAAACTATTTTAAAAATAACAAACTATTAAATCACAGTTTTTATTCAAAATAAAACATAAACAAACACATGAAAACCTCAAAATTAATTGCACTGATCGTATTAACGATTTTTGCAACCAGTATCCAAAGTATTGCTCAGGATTCAACCGGCACTCGCAATAAATATCCTGTTCGATATGGAGTGAAAGCTGGAATTAACTTTGCCGATCTACACACTAAAAACAGTGACAAGTCTAAAATGTTAGTTGGATTTAATGTAGGTGGATTTGCAAAATTACCAATCTTTAGATTTATAGCAATTCAACCAGAGATTTATTACACAACAAAAGGATCTGAAGTAACTTATAACAATCTTGTTGCACAAGGTACAGCAAAGTTCACGTTAAACTATATTGAAATTCCTTTATTACTCATCGTAAATCTCGATGAAAATTTTAATGTGTATGCTGGACCGTATGCATCTGCATTAGTAAGTGGTAAAGTAAAAAACAAATCCAACACCGTACTCTTTGACTACGAACACAACATTAAAAGAGAAGATTACAGCGATTATGATCTAGGAATTATAGTTGGTGGAGGTGTAGACATTGGTAGAATTGGAATAGGTGGAAGATATTGTTACGGTACAAAAACGGTGGGTAAGCAAAAGGATTTTGCAGGATCATTAGAGACCTTCCCCGATTCAAAAAACGGAGTGCTTAACTTCTATGTTTCGGTAGGTTTAAACTAAGTATTTACCAATTAAAATCATACTAAAATGAATAATATATTATATACCATTGCCGTTCTATTATTAATTAGTTGGGCTATTGGATACTTCGCATTCAATACCGGTGGAATCATTCACATCTTATTCGTAATTGCAATTATTGCAGTACTACTTAGAATTATCTCAGGAAATAAAATAGTTAAATAAGTTAAATCAAAAAAACACAAACCATCATGAAAGAAGGAAAAATAGTATTAGGTGTATTAGCAGGATTAGCTGCTGGTGCAGTCTTAGGCATCTTGCTTGCACCAGATAAAGGCTCGGCTACTAGAAAGAAGATTACTGGAAAAGGCTCAAAGTACATTGATGACATTAAAGAAAAATTAAATGATGTTTATCATTCAATTCTTGACAAATCCGAATCAGTGATTGAGTCAGGAGAAGAAATGGCGAACAAAGCTAAAGCGAAAACAGAAGACTTTCGTAAAGCAACGCATAATGCTACTTCGTAGACTTAGATTTTATTATCTTTAGGCCATAATTTAAATATGCAAGAGGATCTTACATCGGCAGAACAACTCATTGACAAGGCGGAAGCCTACGGCAAGACAACGTTAGAGTTGATTCGTTTAAAATCAATTGATAAAACTGCCGATGTATTATCTTATTTAGCAGGGTATTTTATACTTTTTCTATTCGCTGGTGCGTTTGCGATGCTACTTAATATTGGTATTGCACTTTGGATTGGAGAAATGTTAGGCAAGACTTATTATGGATTTTTAATTGTAGCTGGTTTCTATGGAATACTAGCTATTTGTTTTTATGCTTTCAGAAATGATTGGATTAAAGATCCTTTGAACGATGCGATCATCACCCGTTTTTTGAAAAAATAATGACTATGAAATCTCCCTCAGCCGCTGAACTTCTTAGCATCGAAATTGCCAATCTTGAAAAAAAACAAGAGGTAGAATTGCTCGAACTTAAACAATCGTTACGTGAGAAATACGAAAGCCTCAAACCCATTAATATTATTAAAAGAACATTTTCTCAACTCACGAGTTCACCCGATGTAAAAAGTTCTATAGTCAGTGAAATCGCGGGCATTGCTACTGGAGCACTTACAAGCAAACTACTCTTCGGCAAAACAAGAAATCCATTAAAGATGATAGGTGGATTGCTTTTCCAATTTCTCATTGCTACTTATGTTTCTAAACAGGAAATATCCATTGATAAAATAAAAGAAAAACTTTCCAATTTTTTTTCAGGAAAAGAAAATCACGAAGAGGAAAAAGAGGAAGCTTGAGTTTATTAGAGTTGAAGAAATCTTAACTTGCTTAAATATTACTCCCCCGCAAAAAAATCTTCCAACTCACCGAAATAAGATTCTTTCCATCCATCGGTAATATCATCAAAAGCTTCATCGGGAATATTGGTGTGAACTAATTCGGCTGAGGTACAGTGCTTATGCGAATGCAATTTGATCGTTACAATGGACGATTCTTCCTGATCACCAAAATACCACTGCTGTACAATTTTTTTATTGGGTTCAAACTCTAAATTTTTACCAGTAATGCTTCCTTCCCACATCGAGAACTCCGATCCTGGCTCTGTCGACATTACCGCTTCATCACCGGTCCACAACTGAATGGTGAGCGGATTAGTAATAGCTGCAAATACATCCGAAGGTTCGGCTGGAATGATGAAATACGATTTGAAGTTTTTCATGCTGGATTTTGGATGTTAGATGTTAGATGTTGGATGTTAGATGTTGGATGTTGGATGTTAGATGTTGGATGTTAGATGTTGGATGTTAGATGTTAGAGGTTAGAGGTTGGATGTTACATTAGTCGTTCTTCGCTATGAGATTGCAAATATAATATCTAATCGCGAAACCTCGCGACCAATATCTAACTTCCTCAATGCTTCACCACAAACTTTCTACTTTGTGTTCTACCGTCTTTAGATATCCGCATGAAATACACTCCATCAGAAAATAAACTAGTATTTAATTTAAATTCATTCCTTCCTTCATTCACATCCATTTCTCTTTGATAAATAGTTTGTCCAAGAATATCGATACATGACAGTTGGACTTTTTCATTTCTCAATGAATTCCATGAAACGTTAAGCTCGTCTTGGGCTGGATTAGGATAAAGTATTAGACTGTTGCTTTCTTCATTCAACAATCGAGGGCAATTAATTAAAGTGACATTTAATGTTCGATTTGAACTGGCGCCACAACTATTAATTGCTTTAACTTTTAATGCCAATATATTTCCAACAGACCCGGCAAAATTCAATAAAATAGAATTTGTTCCTTGCCCACTTATCAAACTTGCACCTGCAGGGATCGTCCATGTGTAGCTACTCGCTCCTGCTGAAGCACTGCATGAATACATAACACTTTGTCCATTAAAACATGGATTGGAAGGACCAGTAATGGTAGAAGGCGAAGAAGGTCTTCCATATAAAGTTTTAAAAGATGTTACTGCGCTTCCACATAAACTGGTAGCCGAAACAATGATGTCGCCACTTGAGAAGATATTATTAAAAGTAACATTTACTGAATTTGTACCTTGACCTGAATTAAGATTTGCACCAACAGGAACGGTCCAACTATAATTTATTCCAGGTAGATTTACAACTGAATAACTTTTTGAAAGACCACAAATTCCATTTGCAGTACCTGTAATATTTCCAATAGAACTTAAGCTTGCCGTTGCTTCAACGGTTAAACAACGATAGCCAGAATTGCCACAAGTATTTTGAGTCCGAACACAAACATCACCCTGTGCATTCGTTGCATTTCCTGTAACTGTAATTGAATTCGTTCCATTTCCATTTAATATAATTAAACCAGATGGAACTGTCCAGTTATAGGAACTACTTCCAAATACAACATTCGTTGAAAACACAACGGTATCAGAAACACAAAAAAGTATTGGACCATTCACTGAAGTTGGTTTAGCGGGTTTACCATAAATCGTTTTCGTGCGCGCATTACTGTTACCACAAACATTTGAAGCAACAACTGAGATCACACCCGTAACAAATGAAGTGCTGTATTGTATGCTAACAGCATTCGTTCCTTGTCCTGATAAAATGGTAGCGCCAACAGGTACTGTCCACAAATAAATAACATTCGCGACATTGGCTACTGAATAGCTACGTGTTAAACCACACACACCATTCGCTGAACCGGTAATGGTAGAGGGAGTTGATGGAATTCCTGAATTGGAAATTAAATTCAAACAGACAGGAGCCGTTGTACCACAAACATTGGATGCAGCTACACATAACACTCCCGTGGTGAAGTTACCAGCGAAATTTACAACAAGAGTGTTCGTTCCATTTCCAGATACGATGGTTGTGTTTGCAGGAACTGTCCATTGATAATTGGTAGCTCCAAGAGAGGTGGGAACTGTGAAAGTTATGTTAGAAGCACCAGCACAAACTGAAGAAGAACCACTAATATTCCCTAATGGAGCGGGAGGTTGATTGAGCACATTTAAGGTGAAAGAAGCAGATGACGTTAATCCATTCCCGTCAGTAACGGTAACGGTATACGTAGCAGCAGTTAAATTACTTCTATTGGCAACAGTACTTCCATCATTCCACAAATAAGTATAGGGAGTTACTCCGCCCGTCACTGAGAGCACAATAGCTCCATCATTTCCTCCGGGACAAGTTACATGTGTAACCGTTCCACTAACAACAGGAGTCGCAATGGATCCATATCCGCAAGGAGAACTATTAAGTGAAATCAACCATGGGTTTGAATTCCCTATCGGACTAGAAGGATCAAAATAAGGGGCTGGCCCCACTGGTATAATTGGCCAATCCCAACTTGAAACTCTAACAGAATCATAAGCAGGAGAAGCATTAGTTCCATAGCTTTGAACATATGAGACAGAAGTATATGGTGTAATTAATCGTAACCATAAATCCACTACTGGAGCAATACGATAAGGTTGAGCTTTCCCCTGATTAAATGCGGACATACCTGCGGGTCTCTCTGTTGTTGTAAATCTGTAAACAATATTAACATTTGGATTAGCTCCTGTTTTACTTAACATCCAATAACGGTCAACAACCGCTGCTGCGTTATTTACACCTGCAATAGAATTAATATGAGTAACCGTTGGAGGAAATGGCACATTTCCAGGAGCGTTGTAGGTAGAGATAGATAAATCGCCCAAGCTACCTGCATTATGTGTAAAAGAGAAAGGAATATAAAGAGGAGCGGCAATGGCACCGCTACCAAAAGGCACGACACGATATCCTGTAACTGAATTAATATTCTTCCAAATCACAGATGCCGTAGCACTTTCAGAAATCAAAAATCCATTGGTTCTTTCAAATGCACCTTTGGGAGAAACTAAATTTCCAGATGCACCCATTACTGCTGGATTGTTCATAGTTAAAGTATAGGTATTCATTCGTAACTGTCCTTGCGTAAGTACAACAGATGTATCAACAGTTATTGCACGCATCATGGTTACAAATTGCGATGCTGCACCCTTATTTATTTCTAACTCGTTGAAAGTAGTAGGTTGTGTACCAGCAATCGTTTGTGCAACGGTACTATCCATTCTCACGCGACTATAACCCGCCTCAAAGAATCCGTTGTTCAACCAATCTTCCTGAATGGCAATTAAAGCTTTACCATAAGGACGATTAATTAGGAATGTGAAGTTAGGTCGAAGTGAAGAATGTCCACTAAAGAAATTATCCGTTACACCTGCTCCCGGGATCAATGCACATCCTGCTCCAGCATTTGTTGTTGAAGATAAAATTAGTGTTGATTTTATACCTGTGGTTTGGGTGATATTGATTCGGTCATCAGTTGATCCGACGTTAGAAGCATTATCAAAACAATATTGAATCAAAATATTATTAATTCCATCCCATACGATGGGTGTTGCTAGATTGATTGTATTTACACCTGGGAATGTAGTAGTATAAGCTAAGGGGCCATATATGGTTGTAAATGGACCTGCATAGGGCATATTACTCGCATGTTGTGTAAATGGTACCAATGCATAACTGACTGCAAATCCACCAAAGGCGGCAGAGCTACCTTTAGCACCAAGACTAAATTGCAATCCTGTAATATTATCATTAGGAACCAAACCCGCTAACGTTAATTCAGCTTGCGAATAAATAATTTGTGTTCGTGCGTCGGTACTTTGAGCTTTAAACGGAGTGTAAATATTATTCACTAAGGTACCGTTGCCATAAGCTACATTATTCGTGAAAGATGAAACTACTTTTACTCTTCCATTATTAATTAAATCTCCTCTTAATTTTAAAGGATTCGCACTTGGTGTTGGAGAATTAATAATAACTGAATCCAATGCAGAAATTGTCAGATTCTTGGCATTGGCCAATATATTTGATTTAATAGTAGGACGGAAATAA
>JANOPQ010000048.1:0-34167 GCA_031421935.1 Bacteroidota bacterium
TTATGGATGCACAGATCCGATAAAGTTGAAGATGTTGTTGTCAACGATTGATTGGTCAACGATATCTACGAATCCATCTCCATTTAAGTCAGAAACTACATAGCCGCCTGCGAAATTGAAGATATCATTGTCGATTACACCTTGATCCAAGATATCGATAAACTCATCCTGTGGACTTAAGTCACCACTATACATCGCCCATACACCAGGTGCCACTTGTACTTGGTTTGAACCAAATGCTTGTGTTGCTGCTGTAGTGAAGTTGTAGTTAGTTACTCCGCCGAAGGTGATAACATCACTCCATGTTTGAACTGCATTACGATGGAAGATCGCGATGTATCCATTTTGACCCACTACGGATCCTGGGAATGTAAAGCTAGCTTGACCACTTGTATTCATTACAGCTGTTCCGCTTGCTATTACTGTAGTTGGCGATAACTGATCACGTAATTCAACATAAATCGTATCACACTCCGTAGCACTTAATCCAACTCCTGAGTTAAATAATGCGGGAACTAAACCACTCACACCATCATAGAAGCCTTCGAAGAATGCCGTCACGTTTAATGTTGTAGTTGCAGTAGAAATCACAAAAGGACTCGTAGAAACCACTGTATCACAAGTATTATTTATCAATTCAATAGTACCTGTACTTGCTCCGGCAGGAACAGTGGCATTAATTTCTCCATCATTAACAATTGAGAAAGATGCACTCGTTCCATTAAAGTTAACGACATCTACACCATTAAAACCAGTTCCAGTTATCGTTACAACTGTACCAATATTTCCAGAAGCAGGTGTAAAGTTGGAAATGACTAAATCATTAGGCTGATTAATTACTACACTTAATGATGCTGTACATCCATTTGGATTGGTTGCCAACACTGAATAAGTACCTGCAGTTAATCCAGAAACATCTTGTGTAGTACTTCCATTTGACCATAAATAAGTGTTATTTCCAATGAGAGAAACGGCAGAAGTACCGTTTGTGAATGCAGGTTGAACTGTCCATACTCGAGGAGTAGTGTAAATACCCGATTCAAAATTAAAAGAACCTGTAGCTTTGAAATGAGAACCCGAAACACTATTAGGTGCAATGAAAGAACTCGCATTTAAATTTCCATTTGAATAGCGATCATTCGTTGGCAATGTGTACCCATTTGCCCCAGCATTTACAATAGCACTTCCTAATCCAGATCCATAGAAAATAGCATCCACTGGAATAGTACTCGAATCAATCATTGCTGCCGCTACATTAAATACGCCTACTGCATCTGCATTTGCTCCTCCATTTCCAAAGGATCCCGAAGCACTTGAATTTCCAAATCCATCACCAGCAGTAGTCGTAGTGTTGATTATTCTCAATTTAGTTCCTGTTGGAGCCATGGAAGATCCTCCTACATAAAATACATCTCCTTTAATTACTTGACCAGTACTAATTTGAAAAGCATATGTTAACGTACCACCTGCTCTCCAACCTTTTGTTGTACCCGTGCCATTGTTTGCTACAACAATAGTATAAGGGGTAACAGCAAAATCAATATTTTTTGTGGCGATGAGCTCGACCCATTCAAATGGAGCGTCGGTTCCTGTTGGATCAGCTAGAAACTCTGAGATTAATAAACCAGGATTTGCTGCAGGATTGATGGGATCATTTGACGCGGCAATATCAATTGCACCTGTTGATCCGCCGAAGCAATCAACATCAATATTTGCATTTACAGATAATGTAAATGGTGCTGGATCGATGAGGGTATGACTAGAAGAAATACTACAACCATAGGCATCTGTTACTATTAAAGTGTAAGTGCCAGCAGCCACATTTGATAAATTGCTATTGGTAGATGCCGTACTCCATAGATATGTGTAAGGTGTTACGCCACCAGTAATTGTAGATGTTATGCTGCCATTTACAGCGCCTACACAATTAGGATCCACACTCATTAATGACACTGTTAAAACAGGAGGATCAATCAAAGTAAACATCGATTGACCAGCACATGAATTATTATCAATAATGGTAACCGTATATACTCCTGCTGCAAGCCCACTGATATCTTCTGTTAAGGCTCCATTACTCCATGAAAAAGTATAAGGACCTGTTCCACCTGTTACTGTTAAATCAATATTTCCATCTAGATAACCATTACAAGTTACGTTAGTGATAATTCCTGCTCCGTTGATAAGGCCTGGCTCATTCACAACATAAGAACTTGTTGTTGGACAATTATTAGCATCGCTAACTGTCACTGTATATGCATTGGCAGTTAATCCAAAAATATCTTCTGAATTTGCTCCATTACTCCATGTAAAAGTGTATGGAAGCAAGCCTCCACTGACAGTTAAATTAACACTACCATCAGAAGCGCCGAAACAGGTTGCAGGTAGAGCAACTCCAGAAACACTGGGAGGAATACATGCAGCAGGATTATAAAAGAAGGTGTCTACACTCATGGTGAAACAGGTAGGACTTGTAAACACATATACAAAACCGGTATCAGAACCAGGAGGTACGATGGCATCAATTTGAAAATCGCTTACTACTGTAAATGAAGTTGCAGAAACACCATCAAACGCCACATTTGTAGCTCCAGTAAATCCACTTCCATTTATAGTTACTAGTACACCTGCACCTCCGCTATTGGGTACAAAATTATTAATTACAATTTGCGCAGGATCGTTGATGAAATCAATTCCGCCTGTGACACAACCATTCGCATCGTCAATATTAAAGAAATAGAAATTCGCTGGTTGGTTAATTATATCTTCTGTAACATCGCCTGTTGACCAACTAAAATTATAAGGTGGCGTTCCTCCAGTTACTGTTAAGTCGATGGCTCCATCACTAGCACCAAAACATGATGTATGCGTAACTACGGAAATATAGGTTAAATCACTAGGCTGATTTACTACAAATGAAACGGTATCAAAACAACCATTAGCATCTGTAACAGTAACCATATACGTACCAGCCATGATAGCACTACGATCTTCATTGATGTCAGCATCATTCCATAAAAAAGTATAAGGAGCTTGTCCGCCGCTTACGGTTAGATCAATAGATCCATTACTTCCTCCGAAACAACTCACATTAAAAACAGTTCCGCTCAATGATAATGCGGAAGGAGCATTAATAGTGGCTGACAATGTCGCAGTACAACCTGTATTAGTAGTAGCGGTAACAGTATATGTTCCTGCTGCCAATCCAGTAATATCTTCTGATGTTGCTCCGATCGACCATAAATAAGTATTGCTACTTGTTACATTAACCGAGGAACTTCCATGAGAAGCAGGAACTGAAGTAGACCATACTCTTTGAGAATAAGAACCACTTAAAGAATTGTATCCACCAGTTGCTTTAACATGAATATCATTCGTACCGGCGTCTGGACCAATAAAACTTGCGGTTTGCAAACGACCACCCGCATAGCGATCATTAGTTGGCAAAGTAAAACCATTAACCCCAGCATTTACTACAGCAGTTCCAGTACCTGTTCCAAAGAAAATAGCATCTACTGGAACAGAGTTAGAATCAAGTGTTGCAACAGGAGCATTAAAAACGGCAATACCATCTGCATTCGTTCCTCCGTTTCCAAGAATTCCGCCTGTAGTAGCGGTTCCAATACCACCATCACCACCTGTTGTTGAAACATCAATGGTACGCAACTTTAACCCTGTTACTGTCATGTTAGAACCACCTATATAAAAAACAGTTCCAGCGGAAACAGTTCCTGAGGAAATTTCGAATGCGTAAGTTCCATTGGTAGTTGCAGAAGCAACTCCGCCTTGAACCCATCCTTTCGTAGTGCCGCCCCCGTTATTCGATACTATAACCGTATAGGGTGTATTTGCAAAGTTGATGAATTTAGTAGCAATCAGTTCCACCCATTCTTTCGATGAATCTGTTCCAGCAGGATTTGCTAAAAATTCAGAAATCAAGATACCTGGGTTTCCATTATTTGATGTATCGTTAGAAGCAACCAAATTAATAGAACCATTATTGATTCCTGCACAAGTAACATTTGAATTTATGGAAGTGAGCGAAAATACACCTGGATTAATTAAAACTCCAAATGCAAAAGTGATACAACCATTATTATCGGTAATAGTAACACTATAAAGTCCGGCTGGAAGACCACTAATATCTTCCGTTATTGCGCCAGTATCCCAACCGTAAGTATATCCAGGAGTACCTCCACTCACGGACAAATCGATGCTACCATCAGAAGTACCAGGACATCCCGGATTCGTAACAACGACAATAGGAGACATCAAACTTGGTTCGCCAACTGTGATATAAAAAGTGTCAACACACAAAATAAAATCTGTAACTATTACCGAATACACTCCAGCAGAAACACCAGAAATATCTTCGGTAACTGCCGTGGTACTCCATTGAAAAGTGTAAGGAGATACACCACCACTAACGGTGATGTCTATACTACCATTTGATCCACCATTACAAGAAGGCTGCTGAACAGAAGATGTAATGGTTGGAGGAAGACATCCACAAGTTTGAACAATAGCAAGTGTAGAGGCAGTATCCGTACAACCCAATGTTGAAACAACGGTAGCAATAAAAACACCTGAATCGGCTGCAACAGTTGTTGCAATAGTTGGGTTTTGATTTGAATTTGAAAATCCATTTGGACCCGTCCAACTATACGTTGATCCACCATTTGAGAAAAGCTGTAGACTTAAACCAGCGCATACCGGACCGTTATTCGATGCAACAGCAACCACTTTATCAATAGTTAAATTAGCGCCATTGTTGTTACTCGTAGCAATAGGATCACTACTCACTACACGAATTCTGTATCCATTACCGGATGCAGTTCCGGCAGGAATTGTTGCTGAAATAGTTCCTGTACTAGATGTCGTTGACAAAGTTCCAATACTTACTGGAGATGCAAAGCTACCTGTAGATGAACTTAACTGAGCTGTTAAAATATTTCCTGGATTAAAAGTTCCACCATACGTGTAAGGAACATTTACGAGTGCGCCATTATCATCGCTGATGCAAAATGTTGAACCGCTTATGGGACCTACATTAAATGGAAAACCAGCTGTTGCACTCAACTGGATATTATCTAAGCGATTATTTCCAGAAAATGCCGTGGCGCCCGTTGCAGAAAAACGTAAGTAAGCAGTATTAGCACCATCCAATCCGGTAGTAGTGGGCAAAGTAATTACACCAAATGCGGCAGGGATAGTAGCAACCGTACTTAAGGGTGACCAGGTAGTACCGTTTGTACTGTATTCCCAAATATGAGTATTAAATCCAGTGGTAGTTCTTTGTGAAGCATAACTAACAACGAGATTGATATATCCTGTCATGCTAAAGCTAAATACTCCAAATTTTCCGTTAGCGACGCTTGCTGCACCACCAAGAATTGCTAAACAAGCAGGAGAAGTTGTAGTGGTAGAAAATCCGGCACCCGCATTAATTGCAGTACCCGTAAATGCACTTAACTCTGAATTACTTGCTCCCACAAACCAGTTGCTGGAATTATTCGTCCCATTAAAATATATAGTTCCACTTCCAAAATTTGCATTGTACACTTTTGGAGTAGCTGGAGATGCTGCAGTTGCAGTACCACCAGTAGTTGTAGTTTGAAAATCCCAGCCTGCAATTAATGTTTGCGCATTTACTGTTGTGGTAACACCCAATAAAAAAAGCAGGAAGATGATCGTCCCAATGAATGCAAATGTTGATTTAGTAATGATTGGTTTCATATTATAGGTTGTTTTTTTCACTGAGTTGGAATTATCTTAGATGATTCAATCCACCCAAAATAAGGCTTAGCAAGGTAGTATTTCTTCAAATGCAAAACAAGGTTTCAAAATAGAATATACTGTATGCTTAATGATAATTTAAAGTTATGGCTATAGTCAGACATTACATCCAATTAACTCTGTGATGGTTGAAAAGTTTACTTTCTTTAGCTCAGGACGTTTAAGATCAAATTCTCAACTTTTCCCCGTTTTGGGTAAAGTTACATTCTCAAGCTTAGACAATTTAAAATCAGAACTTTCTGATAATAATCAGCGTACAAGACCCAAAAGGCCTACAAAATTTCATTTTTTTTCTCAAATAGAACAATGATTCATTAACTAAAATGGATAAAATCATTAGAAAATAGATGAATCACAAAGAAATTATTATAATTTCGAAGCCTGAGTCCAACATAGCCCCTAAACCAATTACCTTATATGACAACCCCTACACCGGAAAAAGACCAGGATTCAAAAAAGGTCATCGTCATCATTGTTATAACTATTTTATTAGGTGTCAACGCCTTACTGCTTTGGCAGTTCTTTGATAAGAAGACCCATTTAGAGCAAGTGAGTCGTGAATTGGACACGACCATGGCTGAAAAGGAGAGTTTATCGGCTGAATTGCAGAGGGTGAAAACAGAGTACGAAAAGCTAAATCAGGAAAATGCGAGCCTTCAAAACCAACTTTCAGCTAAAGATGAAGAAATTCGATTAAAGATTGCTCAAATACAAAAGCTGATTAACACAGGCGATGCGGCACAATTGAAAAAGGCAAAGGAAGAGTTGAATTCTTTACGTCTATTAAACCAGAATTTTATAGCTCAAATTGATTCATTGAATGCCTCCAACAAAATACTTAGCGAACAGAATTTTTCACTTAATGAAAATTTATCTTCAGCTAATACAAAGGTGTCTTCGTTAACACAAGAGAATTCAGTTTTATCAAATAAGGTAGCTATTGCGTCGGTTTTAAAAACTACGAACCTAAAAGCACTTGGAGTTCGTTACAAAAACAGTGGTAAAGAAACCGAGACAAATCGTTCAAAAAGTACCGACCGTATTAAGACCTGCTTTACCATCATGGAAAACTTAGTGGTAGAGAAAGGTCCTAAGGATATTTTTGTGCGAGTATTAAGTCCAGATGGTGCCGTGATGTCTACTACAAGTGAGACCTTCATTTTTAACGGACAAGCCACTCTTTATACAACGAAGGAATCAATCATGTACGAAAATCGTAACACTGAACTTTGTGTGTATTGGGAAAAAGGAAATACCTACAATCCCGGAAAATACACCATTGAATTGTATTGTGAAAGTAATCAGATTGGAGTTGTTTCGCTGGAGTTGAAATAGTTGTTGGTTGTTAGTTGTTAGTTGTTAGTTGTTAGTTGTTAGTTGTTAGGCGCGAGGATTCGCGATTAGATTTTAGATTTTTTCGGCTTTAAGCCATTCAATCGCTTTTTTTCTCGCTAAATTTTCTCGCTTAGAGTTGTAATTTTAATTCAAAATTTCTTTTGACAACTATTATTTAATAATTCCCTCTCCCCTGGAGAGGGTTAGGGAGAGGCTTGAACTTTAGGTTAACTACTATTTAATTGTATTCGAAAGTTAATCTTTTCTTCGCTTAATTTTATTCAACGATTTTTCTCGCATTTCAAGGCAATGAGATGGCTCAAATATTTTCTGAAAATGAAGTTCTGATTTCGGAATGAATAAGAATTCAAAATAAAAAGCACCTTCTAAAAATAAGCTCGAACTTGAGCGCCGCCGGTGTGAATCATTTTAGTGCCGGCTGGTTTTCGTCCGTCGTAATTTAAACTGAGTTGTAATCCTGAACCTAAATTGCGTTGTATACTTAAACCCCATGTTAAGTTTTGTCCTTCTTTTAATCCTTCCAGCATCTCAAAAGCAATTGACGTATTGGCATCACCGTTATATCCAATGCTTACTAAATTGAATTTTGCATTGATCAATCCTTTCTTTACAGAATTGTATCGCCACTCCAAACCAAAATCGTTAAGACTTGCCCTCTCGTTCAATCCCTCAATGGCCACATTTTCCTTTTCTTTAAATCGATACGACAAGGTGAATCGATAGGTACTCCCCGGCTGGAAACTAAGTTGTGTATTATTTTCATTTCCATCGATGATGAAATTCCGACTTACATACGCATCAGCATTGCTCGACTTACTACTCACTTCCACTTTTTGTTGTAACCCCAACCATGTGGTCATGTTCCAACGAATGGTCATCGAATAGGCTTCCTGCGCACGCGTTTCTAAACCACTTGCCAAAAGTTGACGCGTTTGTTGATCTTGCCAACTTACATCCGCAGCAAATTTTGAACTGGAACGGTCGAAGAATAAACTGTGTCGGCTATTTGATTGAGTACTTAACAATACAGTGTCCGCAATACTTCGAGGAAAAGGATTCCATGCATCTAATCCACCACTGGCCGTGATGCGATTATCAAATCGAACGGATGATAAAAGGCTGAATTTAGTCCAGAAGGGTTTTTTCTGATTGGTAAATAAAGCAGCCGGATTAAAATTCACGATCGCATTAAACTGATTGAAAAAAACTTTTACATACTCATCGGTCGTTGAAAAGATGCGAATATAATTTGCTTGATCACTAAAGACAGCAATTTCAAATTCGTTAAGTTGCGGTACACCATCACCGTTATAGTCGTTCCATGAATAAGATCCTGTACCCGGCGTCACTTCAATAAAGGAATACAATCGACGTGGCTCTCTCCCTGTTCCGCCCTCGTAAAATGAACTTAAATTCAAGGCGCCCTTCCATGCGGTAAGCGAATAATCGAGTCGGCCTGTTGCACTTTCTTCTGGATTCACCTGGGTGTACAATGTATCAATGACTTTCAAATTCCGATAATTCACTAAAAAGGCAATGCGCTGATTCGCATTTTTGTTCCATCCAATTCCGAAGTTAGCCATATCGGCCGTGGTGACATGTACAAAGGTGTTTCCTTTGATGCCATCGTCCTCTCTTCGGGTGAATCCTCCTTTCACACTTAACTTGACGGTGTCGGGTCGACTAAAAAACACATCGGCAATACGGAAATGAAATGAGCTCGCTGATAAAGAATCTTTTCCTTCGAGTAACTGCTCGTTACGTTCCTGTTCAAAGCGAATTCCTGGAATCCAAGAACCGAAACTTCGTGTTATCTCATCGCGGTGACGTAAAAAGGTAGATTTAAAAACAGGACCATCACTACTGAGCAAACTTGCATCCCATTTGGCAGTCCATTTTCCGGGATGTACATTTCCGTTCAAAGTATGCATAAGTCCACGGTAAGAATTTCCTCGAAACAAAGAACGGAATCCGTACTTCATATCACCCGTTTTCGCTTGACTCAATCCTACTTGCACATTCGATAATAATTCTTTGTCGAAGGTTAATAACGTTCCAGTATTCCAATCGCGCGCAAACTCTACGGAACGATACACCTCCACAGGGCGAAATTTTTCATCGTTCATTTCTGTTTGAAGCGAAGCCACAAAATCCCAGCCATCGGTTTTATTTTTACTCAATGCCTGACGATGATCCAGAAAAAATTTAGCGGCGACACCATCATCATTCCTTTTGTCTTTCGTTGAAAATCGATTGATATCGTCTTTACTGGCTGCCAACTCCACTCCCATCCTCGTATTCTTTGTAAATGCATAATTGATATAACCCGTTGCCATTTGACGTTGCTTGGGTGATACCAATAACGTTTTAGGAGCATATGATCCTTGCGATACGCCATTCACTGGAGCTACCCACTGATATATTCTACCGTTTGCTACACCATCCACTGCAATATAATCTCCATTACCTGCTCCCACATTACTAAACGAAACTCGATAGTAGGCACTATCTGGATTAGCAGTGTACATATAAACTCCAGGATACAGAACCGAACTAACGGTGGTGTCTATCCGAGCATATAAGGTTTCGTTCACATTAAATGCAACGCTATCGCCACTGGTTGAAAATGCCAATTGCAAACTATCACCAGCAGCTGCTAAAATGGCTTTGTCTTCTGGAGTTAAATCTTGCTGCAAGGGTTGGTTCTTGCTGTCTTGCTCCGAATATAAATTAATTCCCGCTTGTAGTTTCTCGCTTTTCACGGCTGCAAATCCGGTCAACAAGGTTCTTGCATAATTTCGATCCGCGTATTGAAACTCGATCACGATACGCATGTCTTTGTTGATGAGTCGGCGCGTGGTGAAGGTAACTTCGGCAGTATTATAATCGATGATGTAATCGCGATCTTGCCCGCGATCTAATTTTTGTCCATCAATAAAAACGCGTTCCGAATTCGACATCACCACAATGAAAAGTTCATTTTCGGCACCACGCAATCGGTAAGGGCCTTGGTTTGATTCGATGCCGTTCAATACATTCCGTGCAAACTTTCCACGAGAAACGGCGGCTCCTAATCCACCTGAAACTTGAAGTGGAGATTTTCCTTCACGTTGCAAAGATTCAGTATACGAATACAATCCTCCTTGCGACTTTTTAAAATACCGCATGAAATATCCATCTGGATTTTTCACATCATAATCACCTGCGATGAGTTTATGTTTTTCGTTATTTAGCTGGATAAATACGCGATCGAACTCTTGAAGCTGCTGTGTATTTCCATCCGCTTGTACTGGAATATTTTCATCGGTGATGGCCGCTAAGATCTCAATGTTGCCTGCGATCTTTCCTGCAATTTGTAAATTCAAACTTGAGTTCACCACGGCATCTTGATTATTACCAATGCTTATTCCGCGGGAGATGGACCCACTTCGAGTCAATCCTTCCAGACCAAACAAGGAAGAGTTTTTTTCAGATGGGCGTTCCGTATAAAAAATATCACCGGCCTTGGCGTCTTTCTTATCCAACACTCTGCGATCGCGGAGATAACGAGGCTTGGAAAAAGACATGGGATACACCCGAAAAACCATCGAAAGAGAATCATTTGTACCTGAAGAATCGAAAAGAGTCGACCTCAAATAAAATTTAGATGCGAACTCATCTAAAAAATAATTACTTGACGGAATCACTTCTTCACCCTTCATCAACACGAAGGATCCAGGGATAACACTCAAGGAATCAAGGATGATGGTATCTTTTGACGCCATCAATTTTAAGGTACGTAAATTAGTTAGCTCTTGCGCATAGCCCATCTGCCCGAAAAACAGGAGCACCAAAACAAGACCTAAATACCGTAAATTATTCAATCGCTTAAAAATACATACCTCAAGTGAATGATAGTAACGGTTAATGAGTAATTTTCAGTCTATGGATTGTGTAAAAGTCCCCGGTAGTACAGCGTTTCACGCAGACTACATCGCTTTCGCGTAGCTTGTGCCTCCGCTAAAGCTTGTGCCTCCGCTAAAGCTTCAGCGACATGCGGTCAGCGACATGCGGTCAGCGGAGCAAAGCCGGGTTTCACCCTTTCGATCATTACACGCAGACTACATCGCTTTCGTGTAGCTTGTGCCTCCGCTAAAGCTTCAGCGACATGCGGTCAGCGACATGCGGTCAGCGGAGCAAAGCAGGATTTCACCCTTTCTTGCGTTACACGCGGGATACAGGATTTCACATTCTTGTAGAATACTTTTTTCACTTAAACTCGTTGGTCTGTCGGGAAGCCTTGCGATAAAATTAAAGGTTAATTAATAAATAATTATTTCTCGAAATGAAAACAGCTTGTTACCACATTAATGTTCAAGCCTCTCCCCTCGCGAGGCTTCGCGACCCTCTCCAAAGGCGAGGGGCTATAGAAAAATTAAATTTCTCAAGTGAATCAAGTGACATAATAGTGCGTAACTACGATTATAGGGTTAACTATTTTTTAATGGGTTAATTCAAAATAAACGGGGCGCATGATACCAAAAAATGCATTAGACTCGATTATATTTCCAATAGGTATTACATTCGCAGTCTATATTTATGGCAACTAAGAAAATCATTACCTATAACGTTAACGGGATACGAGCAGCACTTAACAAGGGTTGGCTCGACTGGACCAAGACTGTAAATCCTGACATTGTTCTTTTACAAGAGATCAAAGCAGAGCCGGGGCAATTGGATGTATCCATCTTTGAAAACGAAGGTTATCATCATTATTGGCATTCGGCGGAGAAGAAGGGATACAGCGGAGTGGCTCTTTTGAGCAAAACGGAACCTGATCATGTCGAATATGGATCGGGAAACGCAGATATTGACAAAGAAGGAAGAATCATTCGTGCCGATTACGGAAAAACTTCAGTGATGAGTGTGTACATTCCCAGCGGATCGAGTGGTGATGCGCGACAGGATTACAAAATGGAATGGCTGGCTTGGTTCAACGACTATATTCAGAAGCTACGCAAGAAAAAAACGCAACTCATTATTGGTGGCGATGTCAATATTTGTCATAAAGCTATTGACATTCACAATCCCATTAGCAATGCAAAGTCATCTGGATTCTTGCCAGAAGAAAGAGAATGGATGGAAGAATTTTTAAAAACTGGATTCATTGATTCGTTTAGACACTTTAACCAAGAACCACATCACTACACGTGGTGGACATTTAGAGCCAATGCAAGAGCAAAAAACATGGGATGGCGTATTGATTATTTAATGGCCACTCAAAATTTAGAAAAGTCATTGAAGCGATGTGTCATTCTACCAGAAGCAAAACATTCGGATCATTGTCCGGTGTTGCTTGAGGTAGAGATGTAGGTTCTAATAAAATTGATCGAAGCCTATTTTCTCATCAAATCCAGATTGGCATTTGGAACCTAGCTCCGACAATATAGGAGATATTTTTGCATTGAGCTCTGTTAATCTTTCTTCTGACATCAATGCAGTATCGATTAACACGATTGGCCTTATGTCTATGTGTTCATTCATGAAGTTCTCAAGAATTGGCAGCATCGCTTTTCCTTCATATGTATTGCCCGGAAAAACTTCAAAGACCAATGGGAAACCAAACTGGGTTATCAATAATCCAACAAAGATTTGAGGTTGTTGAGATTTATTGTCTATTGAAAAGTCTGATATCCGTAATTCATTAGATTGAAAAATTTTAAAATAAAGTGAAGTTACATCATAAAGTACAAAATAGTAAGGTCCCTTAAATTTTTCTACGGCTACTCTGAAAGCATATAGCTCAACTAAATATTTTTGTTTTACTAAATCGGGAATGTTACGATAGATTCGTTGTGAGTTTGTGATTCCAAAATAATGTGACAGCAATTCTACTGTTCTTCGTTTGGATGCTGGTTCAATAAGCCGCATGACAACTTAGTCAAGCAGAAATGGATTTAGACTTAATAGGCCACATTCACATATTCAACACATTAAAAATTGCCTAGCATACTGATGAGTTATACCAACACATTCTCCTCTATATGCAAATAAAATTTTCTGTTGTAGTTCAACAAATAATGAACTTTGCTTAGTTTCAGTGGCAATCCATTCTTTGGCTTTTATAATTAAAACAGATACTTCATCCATATCTATACTACTACAAAGGTGCTTAATTATTATTGATTTGTTCCCTTGGTATACCACCACCTGAATTGCAATGGAGCCCGAAGCGATTCGCCCCATTCTAATTGAAAACATCCCACAAAATAGACATTAGTGCTGCAAAATTCTTAAAGCAAACTCTACAGCATAGCAATTCAATAACTTCAAAATTCATTTTTTTGTTCTTTGACAATGTCAGAACTCAGGAATACTTTGCTGTTGTGTCCATGATTTTGTCCGTTTTCTTTTCTTAATGTCCTTCTGTTTGTCGAGCGGTGGTACATTAAAAATTTCTTTCCAAGGAGGCTAGTTATTCTTTTTTAAATACAGTTTCACTTGTATTAACACCAACAAAAAGTCCCCAAATAGTTAATTCTTTCTTTTTTTTATTTATTAAAATTTTATGGGTGCTTTCACCCGCAGAGGAATTGTTTTTCAGTCTTAAAATAATTAGCTCTTGTTTTTCGTCCAGTCGGTACGAGAGTGTATCTATAATAGCTGATTTGAAAAAATACAAAGTTTCATTTTCGAACTTTAATCTATGTTTAAATGAATTACCAGTTTGTTCAACCCAACTCCCAGCTAAGTCATCAACTTTAGGAAATATTTCCTTTTTGCACGAAATAATAGTAAATAGTAAGAGTGTTGTTATTAAAATTATATTTTTCATGATTTATTTATTTAGCAATTATTATTTCTTTTGTTTTAATAATGTCATTTGCTTGTAATACACAATAATAGACACCCGATGGAAGGTCAATGCCATTTAGTTTTATTAGATAGGTTCCTGCTTCGTGCGGTGATTTATTTTTGAGTTTATAAAGTGGTCTCCCGCAATTATCATGTAAAGTAATTTCCACAAAATCAGATTTATTTAAATTGTACTCAATTGAAACATCACCATTGGACGGATTGGGATATGTTTTAAAAATTGCTTCAGTAGGATTATACGCAGAGATCGTTTGTGATTCTTCGATTAAGTCTACTTCATAAACTTTAATAATGGGATAGGAGTTGCTATCATCTTTTGCCATTTTCCCCATTGGATATTGGGTGCAAGTGAAAAAGGGGTCAACGTATGCTTGAAAATCACTTCCAGGTTCCGCCACAAATCCATCTGAAAGAAAAATTTCGTTTCCGGCTTGGAAAGTTACGTTTGCACCACTCTGCACAACATAATCTCCGACAGGAACTGCACTTGTAACATTTCTTCCTGCTTCAATTTTATTCATTGCGTTGTGAGTTTCCGTTACTGTAACAGTTTGGTTTTGGAAATACAAATCATTAGATAACGAACTTAAAACCGTAAAATTAAATCTAACATTTGAAGGTGTAGTCGGAACCCAAGAAAGTTGTTGCCCTGTAATCGTATTTTCAACTTCATAAACCCAAGTTCGTAGAGTTGCAGATGTTGGTGAAACATTTACTATATTCATATAGTAATTTCCATTATTAGGATTTGCAGCAGAAAAACCGTTAGAGCTTCCTACTAATATAGGTGCTTGTGTATAAGGATAAGAAACAGTGGTTTTTACCTCGTGTCTTTTCACTATATATGTTGCTGCTGCCAAACCAGAGCACCCTCCGTTAAATAAAACCCATTGGTATTCACTTGAAGCACCTTGGTCGATTCCTCCTATGTTGGTAAAGATGTTTGTTTCTAAGCTAAAAGCAAATTGAACTGCTCTATACGCATTAATCCTACCATAACCCATTTGATTATTCCAAGAACCATTAGGTTGTCCAGGGTTGTAACAAAGTCCTCCTGGTTTATCACAACTTAATTCTAAAATCCGTTTCACCTGTATTCCAGTCAAACAACGATTTACAGACAAAATCAATGCTGCCACACCAGCAGCATGTGGACAAGCGGCAGAAGTTCCATCAAAATTGGAAGCATAATCCGAAGTTGAATACCCCGCAGGACCTACAATATCTGTTGTAAAGACATTATTATTTCCACCCGGTGCAACAACGTCTAATGCAATGCCATAATTAGAATAGCTTTCTCTACTATCATTTATTGAAGTTGCTCCAACGGCTATAACATTCGATAGATTTGCAGGATAACTAACTATGAAATTTCCGTCATTACCACTTGAAAACAAAACTACACTTCCCAAGCCGCCTCTACCTTGGGTTACAGCACTATTTATAGCATTTGTAATTGAGGAAGAAGGAGACCCGCCTCCCCATGAATTACTTATCACATCAGCATTGCCAAAAGATGGCTGCCAAGACCACTCAAGACCATCGGCTAACCATTGATCTGTTTGACCACTTCCAAAACTTGCATGAACAGGAAGTATCTTACAATTAGGTGCAACTCCCGCTATACCTATACTATTGTCTTTAACTGCTGCAATAATACCTGCGCAAGCTGTTCCATGAAACTCACCAGTTAATGGTCCTCCTGCTGTTCCATTCCCTGTTGCATCAAATCCAGTTAAAAGATTTGGTGATAAATCAGGGTGAGTTAAATCTACTCCTTCATCAACCACTGCAATGTGAATTTCAGGTCGTCCTTGTGTTATTGTCCACGCTTGCTCGATTTTAATGTCTGCGCCTGAAGTTCCTCCACCTTGTCCAGTATTTTTCAATGGCCACTGATTTCCAAAAAAAAGTCATTGGAATGAAGAGATTTTTCGCGGAAGAAATTGGGCTCTGAAAATTCAAACAAACCTGTTTCATAGAAGAAATTAGAAAGTTGCAAAGAATTTAAACTTGATGTCTTGGATACTGAAATTAAAAACTGATTTTTAACAAACTGATTTTCATTTACAATAGAGCAGTTTTTCTCTTTCACCAAATTTTGAAGTTGTTCAAACAAAGTTCCAGTTTTAAGCTTTACAATAAATTCGTCAGTTATTCCTTGTAGCTTTCCATCTTCGTATTCCAACATAGGCAAAGCAAACATTACGTCAAGGCTTTTTTGGTATTTGTCAATTGTTAAGATAGAAAGATTATTTTTGTTTTTCGATCCGACAATAACAAAGGAGGAAATATTTTCTATTGTTTTTCCTTTAGACGTTATTTCGACAGTCAAATCAGTCATTATGAGGTTTATAAGCCTACTTTTGTTAGCGTCCTTTGAAAGCTTAAGAAGCATCTTGTCGTTCCTTTCTTTCAGAAAAACTTTTTCTCCTTGATAGTAATAAAAGGTGTTTTGTGCTGATAACATGTAGGACGTCAACAAGAACAAGATGATGAATTTAAGTTTAATAGATTTCATTTTGCTTTGTTTTTTGTTGATTAATGTTCTTTATTTGCGCCATTGAGTTTAAACCATTATCAAATGATTCACCAATTATATTTGGACCATAATCAATAATATTAATATCAATTACAGTATAAGTTTTTGCGCTATAAGACTCAAAAAAAGAAAATTGAATACCTGATAAAACACCTAAATCAATTCTTTTAAATTTTACAATTGAAAAACATATATCTGTACTTAGAGCCAATTGTTGAAAGTTCTGTTTTTGAGAATACATTCGTGTGTAAAAATCTGAACCAATGTTTTGACTTAATCTATATTCAAAATCAGGATCATAAGTTTCTGACAATTTATATGAATAATAAATTACGGTAGTAGTCAAACCAATTTTTTGTGTTAAATAAAATGAACAACCAACTTCTGCGGATAAGTCAAATTTTACACTTTTTGGTTGATGACGAATATTTAAATGAGTCCCAAAGACTAGCGATCCAGATTCTTGAGAAAACGATTTAACAAATGAAACTATTACTAAAAATAATACTACAATAATTCTCTTTAATTTAATTTGCTTCAAGACTTATATTTTAACTGCTTTTAATGTGATAATATTTCCATTGACACTTGTGAATTTTAATAAATAAAGACCGGCCTTTAGGAAACCCAAATTTATTTTCTGTTCAGAAATATTTGAATCAATTAAAGGAATTTTTTTACCATCAAGTGTAAACATTTCAACATGTGAAATGCCCAAATTACATTGATATTCTATAAAGTCTTCAGTAGGGTTTTTTAATAATCGAACTTCAAAATTTGAATCATTGGTACTTGATTCAAGAATATAATTTCTTAAATCGAAAAATGAATGAATTACCGCATTTCTCAACGTACCACATGGCACAATAGCAAGCTCCCAATTACTAGCACCAGCAGATGAAAACTGATTACCTAAGTCTATAGTATTACCTGCATGCCAAACAATGTTTGCTCCAGCAACACATGTTACTGGCCCAGAATTACCCGCAGATATAAAATCATTTACATCTATTCTACTAAGATTTTGAACAGTAACATTATTTACAATCTCATATAGAGGGCAACAATTTGGGAGATCTTTATTACTAATTACTACATCATTATGCGTACCAAACTGGCCTGGGCCGGCAAAGGCAATTACTCCTACATGATTGAATTTTCCATCACAATTTTCTATATTAATTTTATAGACATATACACCAATAGGTACATTACTTCCATCATTATGCTTTCCGTCCCAAAAGATAAATTTATCTGATGGATAATATGTATTTCCAAGACAATTATAAGGAGCATCTTTTAATCCTGCAAGGTCATAATTATTTGCAGAATAAGTCAAATTCTGCAAATTATTAAATATACTAAAATCAATCTTAGTAGCGCCTGTAACATAAAAAGCAAATTTTGCATTAGGAGGACCCCCTACAGGAACTGGATCTGGTAACCAAGAATTTTGATGCCAAATTCCAGATTGAATACAACCTCCACCGGTAACATTAGTGAAATACCCAAATGTTGGTGGAAGGTTGGTTGGACTAACACAAAAATTGTCGCATAAAGGAATTAAACTAATATCATCTACACCAAGATATCCATCATTGCATAAACCACTTGAGTTAGATGTTCTCAAGTCTATACCTATCCAATCATAGTCCCCATTAGAAGGCGTAGTGAAAATAAATTTCACTTCATACCATGAATCAAATATTGGATAAGCACTTAAAGTAATTGGGGTCGAAAACACTTCAACAATATTTTGTGTAACCCAAGGAAATGGATCTGCATATTCAGTATAATCAGGTTCACAAAACTTCTCTTCTTTATATTCTATCTTTTGCTTAGCCAAATACACTTTTAAAAAAAGAGATGAATAATTAGCTGCTTGAACTGTATTATCTAGCTTAATATACATAGTAAAAATCATTTCCTCATTATTCGGTAAAGTATTAATTTGTTGTTCAATAATTTCATAAGCACCAAAGCCTGCGAACCGCACACCAGAATGCGGTCCATTAGGGAAACTACCTGGTGATCCAAATGTACTCATACCATGCATATCAGGAGAATGAGTATTTGTTTCACTAGAACCATTATTATCACATTCACATCTATCAGCATCCCAATCGTAAACATAACCATCGAATTGCCCTTGATCGTTTGTTGATTGTATCATATTCTCAAAACCACCATTCCTAATATAATTTTGAGCTTTTGAAGTATTTAGACAATGAATTAACATTAAATTAAAAATACTAAATCTAATTAAAAATATTTTGCTAAATTTTAACATGTCTTTTGAATTTTTAGTTTAAATGAATATTAATTCCCAATCTCAGTAATATGTTATTTGATTTATAAAGTGAAAGATTTGTAATTGCATATATCTTTTTTGATAAAGGAAATAATAGGTTTAAAGTTGGACATAATGTATTTCTTCTACTTTTAAAACTATTGTTTTCTATTTTAACTTCGCCTTCTTTACTAACTTCTTTTCTCCTTGAATAATTAAAAAACGGGATTTCAATTGTAAATGCTACGCTGAATTTATTAAAATTGTACTTTAATTGAGGGACAACGGCAACTGAAAAATTTGCCATAAAAAAATTTTTCAATTCTGAATTTGAATCAAAGTAAACTTTCCCATCCTCAACAAAGTAATGCTCGCGAATTAATTCAAATTGTAACCCGATACCATATTCTAGATCCTTACTCTTTTTTAAAGTTTCGAAAGTTAAATATCCTCCGAAAGCCCTTTTCGATTCAAGATTAGAACTATAATAACTTCCCTGTGTACTAAGTGTATCAATTGGATGATAAATTGACTCACGAAATACATTGCTCATATTTCCACCGCCTTTCAAATAATAATTAAGCTGCCCAAAGCAAAATGTTTGAGTAAACATTAATAATACGGAAAAGAATGTTCTATTCTTTCTCAAGTGCTTCTACTTTTTTAATCAATTGTTCAATGTAAAGATATAATTCTTCAACGTGTTTAGTTAACGCTAGCAAAGTATTTGATACTTCAATTCCGTTTGCTTGAATAGACGAGGCAGTATTTATTCCTTCTAAATGTTTCTGTGACTTTAAACTTTTCATTCTTTCTTCAAAAGGAACTATTACATATTCCACATCAAAAACATAATCTGGCCATTGTGCTGCTGCAGTCAAATTTAAACCTCTTGCTCCAATTTTCCCGTCGACAACAAGCTTATATCCAACTTGTGGATTTGTACCAATGCCAACTTCGCCATTATTAGAAATTGTCATGCTTTCAATCCATGTGATTTGAGAATTTGCGAGATCATTATTAGCTGTTTTAAACGACAACTCCCCTGTATTGTGAAAATAAATTGCACTTGAAAAACCATCAACTATTCTTTTATCAAAATTGTCAAAATTAAAATTATACCCGATTACCTTATTTCCTCCATTGTGAATAACAAAGCGATCACCAATTTGCAGTGCTTCTAAAGGAGTAGCTGTATAAATTCCAATATTTCCTGTCAATCTAAAAGCATTATTAGAGTTTGAACTCCAAAGCCCATTTTTAATTGATAAATTGTCTATTAAAATGTCTGAGGCATTTATGCCTCCAACCACATCTAATGAATGATTTGGATTCGAAGTGCCAATCCCCACCTTGCCCAATTGTGTTGCTAAAAAAGTATTTCCACCTACTTCTACATTCCCTGAATTTCCTGTGCAAATTTTGACATCCTTCGCATTGTTGTAGTTTATCATTAAACTACCGTCACCCACATTATTTATCATAGCACTTCCTCCTCCATTTGAACCACCATCATGGCCAATTTCTACATACGAAAGCGAAGAATGAGCACTTGTAAATCTCGAAAGCCCTCCCTTTACTTCAAATTTAACTTGAGGATTAACGGTACCAATCCCCACACTACCTGATTGTGTTGCCAAAAAAGTATTGCCTCCCACTTCTAAATTCCCAGAATTTCCAGTGCAAATTTTAACATCCTTTACAATGTTGTAGTTTATCATCAAACTCCCATCCCCAACATTATTTATCATTGCGTTGCCACCTCCACTTGCACTACCATCATGTCCAATTTCTACATAAGAAAGAGAAGAATAAGCACTCGTAAATCTTGAAAGTCCTCCCTTTACTTCTAATCTAACTTGTGGATCGTCTGTACCAATTCCGAAACGCCTCCAACAACTAAACACATCAGTAGGGTCATTCACACTTTGTTGCCAAGGGAATGCTATTCCGCCTGCACATGGAACATAAGGTATATCTACAGTTCTCATTTCTCCATTAGGATCAATCATCACGACTTGACTAAATTGACTTGTATAACCTGGAAATTTTATTTTACCATTACTGCCAATTTTTAGGCGGTCTGTTGAATTTGTTTTGAATGTAAAGTCTGTACTGTCGGTTGTACCAATAAACTCCTGTGCAGCGTTTGTATTTGCATTTCCAGTCATCGTCCAATTTTCTCGCAATGGCTCTGTAATTTCAAATTCGCTTTGATGGGGACATCCATTCTTATCAGTTACAGTTACAATATATTCTCCCTTCGAAAGTCCGGACACACTTGATGCCGTTGAACCATTACTCCATTGATAGGTATACGGTGTAACACCTCCATTCGCACTTGTACTTGCAGTACCATTGGCGCATTGAAAACAGGTAATATGATATCCATTCACTCCAATAGGAGCTGTTAGCCCACCAAACAACGAAGTTGGTTGTGTTAAAACAATATTGGCAACTACTTTAATATTATTAGCATCTGTTACTTCTATTTGATGACTACCGCTACTTAAATCAACGGCGCGTATAGCGAACTGTCCGTTGCTCCATCTATAGGAGTAAGGTGTTTTGCCACCTATTACATTAACCTCTGCCCATCCATTATTATTATCTTTACAAGATACATTGTATCCGTTGTAATTTGATTTTACAATACCGGTTATTTGTAAAACCTGCGGCTCTATTAACGTTCGCGAAATAGTTTTAGTACATTCATTTCCATCTGTAATTGTTACAGTATAAGTGCCGGCTAGAATATTACTAATTCTTGATTCTGAGGCGCCATTACTCCATAAATAAGAATACTCTGGAGCACCGCCATACGTCTCCAAAATAATTTCACCATCCGAACGTCCATTTCCGCTGATGTTTGAACCAAAATAATCAGACAAATAAACAAAGGCATCTAACGGTTCAGGCTCTAATAAGTTTATTGTATCGGTGTAGGTTTGTGCGATTGCATTAGTAACAGTAAGTATATACTGCCCGGCAGTTATATTGTTAAGCTGCGATGTATAAGCTCCATTACTCCATTGAAATGTAAAGGGAGGATATTCCCATATCATTGCGGCTTCCACCTTGCCATCAGCGGCTCCATGGCAACTAATGTCAAATCCACTAGCGAAATTTGATGTTGTAAAAATAATTTGTTGAGCTTTCAAATTAAAATGGTTTACTAAAACAAAGATAAGAAAGCAGGTTGCTTTAATGCATGATTTCCTCATAATTAGATGAATTTTTTAGAAGAGTGAAACAATATTTACTTTAAGAATTACAAACCGACTAAATCAATCGACACAAATTGTAAGTGTTTTCTCCCTCCTAAATAATCAGAAAACAGCAGTTTACTAAAAGAGTTGGCCTCATTTGAACTTTACTTTATAAAAGCCGAATCAAATCTACATTCAAAAATTGTAGATATTACCCCCCCCCTTTTTTTTAAGTTGCTAACAGGTTATAAACAATTGATAAAGTGCACCAAGATTGGTGGGTAAAGAACAAACAAAATAATAATATCAGCTTTTTCATTTCGTTATAAATCTCAAACTACCTTCTCAACTTTTGTGCTCCGAGTTCATTATTGCAGTTTTTTTATCGCTTCAATTCGCTCTGAAATACACTTCATCCTATTTGCTATAAAAGTAACTAAGGTCTTTGTTCTATCAAAAAATAATTTTCAGCTCGGAGGAAGATTCAAATTTTACCTTGAGACCAGGCAAGCAAACCAGTCCCTCAGCACTGGAATTTCAAATCATTTTAAATCGCGAGGCTTCGCACCTGCCTGCTGCTTTGCTATGCTGACCGCATGTCGCTGACTGCATGTCGATGACTGCATGTCGATGAAGCTTTAGCGGCGGCACAAGCATTAGCGGAGGCACAAGCTATAGCAAAAGCGATGCAAGCAGGATCAAATCAATTCAATCTATTAACTTTGCTAAAAATAATGAAGAACCATTTGTGGGGCAACTAAAAACCTTAGCCGGACAAACCGCCGTTTACGGACTCAGTAGTATTGTGGGTAGGCTACTCAATTATTTATTGGTGCCCATTTACACGCGTATTTTTGCGCCTGAAGATTATGGTGTAGTTTCGGAGTTTTATGCCTACATCACTTTCTTGATGGTGATTTTAGCTTTGGGATTAGAAACGGCATTCTTTCATTTCGTAAATAAAAAACAAAAACAAGACGATGTTTTTGGCAACGCACAATTCATGTTGATGTGCAGCACAGGATTCATCACCATTCTGCTACTTCTCTTTTCACATTCCATTGCTAATTTTTTGGGATACCCGAACAATGCAGAGTATGTACAGTGGTTTGCATTGATTATGGCTTTTGATACATTGACCATGTTGCCTTTCGCGCGACTTCGACAGCAAAATAAACCTTTTCGTTTTGCCATGATAAAATTAGTGGGAATTTTCATAAACATCGCATTGAATGTTTTGTTCCTTTTAATCTTCCCCAAGTATTTTCCAGGACTCGTTGATCCGACTCTCGGTATCGGCTATGTGTTTTTAGCCAACTTAGCGGCGAGTGGAATTACCTTGGTATTACTTTTTCCTGAGTTGAGATCCATGAAATTCGACATCGACAAAGCTCTCATTCGAGAAATGCTCATTTATGGATTTCCTATTTTGATTGCTGGATTCGCGGGAATGATTAATGAAACGTTGGACCGTGCCATTTTAAAATATTTAATTACGGACAAATCCATTGCCATGCAACAATTGGGTATCTATAGCGCCTGTTACAAGTTAAGTATATTGATGACTTTATTTGTACAAACATTTCGCTATGCTGCTGACCCTTTTTATTTTTCGCAACAACACAAAGAAAACAGCAAAAAATTATTTGCCAATGTGATGAATTATTTTGTGTTGGTTGGATGCATCATCTTTTTAGGTGTGATGTACTATTTAGACATCGTAAAACATTTCATTGGTGAAAAATACTTCGAAGGATTAAAGGTAGTTCCGGTTTTACTAGCCGCGAATTTATTTTTAGGCATCTATTTAAACATGAGCATTTGGTACAAGCTTAGTGGAAATACAAGGTATGGTGCTTGGCTTTCCATCATTGGAGCGCTCATCACCATTGTGTTTAATTTGTGGTTAATTCCGATTATGGGGTATATGGGATCGGCGTGGGCTACCTTTATTTGTTATGTATCCATGATGTTATTATCGTATTGGAAAGGGCAAAAAGTTTTTCCGATTCCCTACGAAACCGGAAAAATTATTTTTCTATTATTAGGTACATTTGTTTTTTGGCAAGGATTTGAATTGTTGAAATCGAATTTAGAAATTAATTTAGCAACAGGATGGATTTTAGGAGGAGTATTGTTGCTAGTCTTTTTTGCTTTGATGTGGAGAATGTTAGGAGGACGAGGGAAGTTTTCGCTTTTGAAGAAGTGATTTTTTTTTACGCATGGACTTTCGTTGAAAGGTGTTTATCGCACGCTTTATTGTGGCTGCTAGCTTCTGGCTGCTGGCTGCTAGAAGAAGCTTTAGTCATTACTGAATTCGCTCAGCAGGAAGTAGAAAGCTTTAGCAAATTTTGGCAATTATATATTTTAACTTCGTATCAGAAATTACGATTTAGATGAACTTCCTTTTAAACACTAAAGACACAAAGTGCACTTGAGTACACTTGAGAAATTTTATTTTTCTATAGCCCCTCGCCTTTGGAGAGGGGTTGGGGGAGAGGCTAGAACATTATGTGGCAATATTTTTTTCATTTCGAGCAATTAGTATTTATTGATTAAACAATAATCTAATTGCGAAGCCTCGCGACTAACAAGGCACTAGAGCACACTAAAGAACACAAGAGAAAGGTTTGTGAAACTCAGTGTCCTCTTGTGCCTCTTGTGTTTTTTAAAATGCTCTATCTTTGCGGAATGCAATATCTCTCACCACAATTATCGGAAGAAGATTTTTTGAAATCATTACCCACTGGTAAACCGGTGTTGGTTGATTTTTATGCAACGTGGTGTGAGCCTTGCAAATATTTAGATGAGATTTTGAAAGACCTAGAAATTCGTCTCGGGGAAAAAGCAGCCATTGTAAAGTTAGATGTAGATGAACAAAAAGAACTTGCAACCCTTTATGGAATTCGCAGTGTGCCCACCTTGATGATTTTTAAAGATGGGGAATTAAAATGGAGAATGGCGGGATTCAAATTAGTGCATGAATTGGAAATGGATGTTCTGCACTTTCTTAAATAAAAGTTCCAGAAACTTAATTTACTTATTTAATAAATTGCGTTTCATAAAGCGTGATCCATTCCTTTGGCGACATTTTACTTGCTAATTCACCGATGAGTTTGAACGGAATATCATCTACCTTTTTAAAACGCAAACAACTTTTTCCCATATCGAGTTTCGTTTTGCAATGCTTGGGATACTCCTCCACAAACCAATTTAACAATTTCGGATTCGCATAAATTCCCATATGATACACCGCCACAAAATTTTTCTGTGAAGCAATATTCATAAAAGGCAAAGGCATCAGCGGATCGCAATGATATCCCATTTTATATAGAGAATGCGGAACCACATATCCGATCATTCCATAATTCATTTCTTCTTTAAATCCTTTGGGAAGATTTTTGAGAATTACCTTACGGAGTTTGTCTATGGCGATCATGCGCTCTTCGGGGAGCTCGTTGAGGTAATCGGAAACGGTTTTGGCTTTAGATGGCATTTAGGTTACGAATTACGAATCGATACGAATTTACGAAATACGAATCATACGAAAACGCGAAAGCGCGGATGTAGATCCTGAAAATTATCGCGTGCAAAAATTGAACACATGCGAATAATTCGAGCTTTCGGGACTGATTTCCGCACTCTCACTCTTTCTCACTCTGCCTTCACGCTCTCACACTGTTTCTCACACTGTTATCCGCTGCCTGAGGATCTCGAGGGCAGCAACTACAGAGCGAGTCCCGATAGCTATCGGGAGAGAAAGAGTGCGAGGTAAACGAATCTCTGCGATGATTGATTGAAGGATGTCTCTCCGTCCTGAAGTATTTCGCTTTGCTGCAACTTCAGGATTTCACTCTCACACTATTTCTCACACTGTTATCCGCTGCCTGAGGCTCTCGAGGGCAGCAAAGAGGCCCTCGAGGGCAGCAAAAAAGACAAAGGGACAAAGCTTTCGCTTCATCCCTTTTTATGTTGACCGACCAGGGCTCGAACCTGGACTCTTCTGAATCAAAATCAGACGTGTTGCCAGTTACACCATCGGTCAATCCTAACTTGGCGGTGCAAATTTATAAAATTCTCTCTTTCTAAAAAGAGAAATTATAGGATTAACCGTTAACTAGCACTTTTAATTTTGTACCCGGCTTAATGTTGGTGTTAGAGAGATTATTAATATTCTTAATCATCTCTACAGTAAGACCTTCGTAACGTTTAGCAATGTTCCAAAGTGTATCTCCAGGTTGAACAATATAGTATTTGAAAGCTGGTTTTGGAGAATTTTTTACTTCTGCAGTTTCATTAGATACCTTTTGAGTGTCGTTTATTGCATCAGCTTGTTCATCGACTTCTGTTTTTTGAACGGTATCTACCTTATGAGTATCCTCTTTTTTAGCCGTCAATTCTTCTTTGGAAACCGCTTTCACAGGAACTTTAGTTTTTACCCAATTGTAAACTGTTAATCGCTGACCTGAACGAACTGTACTTGAACGCAACTTGTTCATTTTTTTCACCTGAGCCAACGTCATATCGTATTTAGAAGCGATTTTTCCCAAACTTTCACCTCTACGCACAGTATGCGTTTTCTTCACTCGCTTGGTTTGAGTATCATAAGTCGCAACTTCATCTCCATCTTCTTCTTCAACTTGACTTGCTCTGTTCTTATAACTGTTCATTACTGGTCGAGCGGCTGGTAAGGACTCAGCATAAATGCTTTCCTGGCTCAACATATAGATCGCCATCTTATTGGTAGGAAGACGAAGAATATAATTTCCACCTACATCAGGAATTAATCCGCGCTTATAAATTGGATTTAAATACGAAATCACATCTAACGGTAAATCCAATGTTGCAGCTAATGTTTTAAAATTGATGGGTTGATTAACCACTACCGTATCCACTTCAAAATAAGAATAGGCAGGACTTACGGGATACAAATTATGTTCACGTGCATGTTCCATCACATAGGTGATTGCAATAAATGCGGGTACATAATTCTTCGTTTCATTGGGAAGATAATTCATGATGTCCCAAAAGTTGGTTTTTCCACCTGAACGCTTAATGGCTTTATTAACATTTCCTGCACCGCAGTTATAGGCAGCAATCACCAATAACCAATCGCCATAAATGTTGTACATATCCTTGAAATACTGACAGGCTGCTTGTGTAGATTTGATGGGATCACGACGCTCATCGGTATAAGAGTTTACTTTCAGATTGTATTGTAAACCTGTATTGTACATAAACTGCCAAATACCAGTAGCTCCTACTCGAGAAACCGCAATTGGATTCAGTGCAGATTCAACAATCGACAAATATTTAAACTCTAATGGCAAACCTTCACGGTCAAGAGCTTCTTCAAATATTGGAAAATAGAGATTAGATAATCCCATCACTCGTTGAGTTAAGCCGCGCTTTTTCACCGCATACATATCTATAAATCCTTTTACATGCGAATTATAAGATAGAGGAATTGGTGAATGAATTGCTGCCATTCTTTGTTCATAAACCTGAGTTGAAAATTGAGGAATCTCACCTGGGATGATAGCGTTAGGATCGAAACAATTTGCTTCTAACTGATTGTATCTTACAACATTATTAATTGTAACCAGACTATCTAACAAGGAAGAAATGGGATCGTATTCTTCTTCAACGCTGGAAGATACATTGCTAATTTCTCTGGGTGCTTGAGCTAACACGCTTGAGATCATCAAGGTATGGGTTAAAGCAAGAAGGGCTAATTTCAGTGTTATCTTCATCGACAGGACAGTTTTTTAGTTAAACGGAAATATTCCATTTAAGATATGGTAAATCTATGGGTAATGATAATTATTATTCTCCATATAGCACATAAGTTATAATGACGATTGTCTTGATAACTTGCTAATTAAAGCTTCAAAACAATGAGATTTTACTAATTCTTACTCTGTGGAGAACCTATTTTCAAAACTTCTTACAATATTTCATCCATGGTATGAAATAGCAGAACTTTTGCCTCGGTAGGCAAATTTAAAAAAAATGGGTGAATTGTAGTGAAAGTTGGGTGAAGAGATAGATCTAATCGACCATAGAAACTCTACTCTTCGACCTAAGTACTTTTATCAGGTAAGGAGAAACTGCGAACAAAGCGCCTAAAAATGTAAGCACAGTTAACAGCATAAGGCTAGATATATTTCTCAAAACCAATGCTATAAGAATAAAGGAGATGTTCACTAAGTATAAAGTCAGGGCTGCCTCGCGATGGGTTAATCCTAAATCCAATAACTGATGATGGATATGATTTCGATCTGCCGCAAAAGGAGATCGACCGTTCATCAATCGAATACAGAAAATTCGAAGGGTATCCGCCAAAGGAATCATTAAAATAGCAACGGCCATAGCTGGACTCGATCTGAAAGGAAATGCATAAGGTAAAGAGTCGAAACTCATCTCCACGAAATTTACGCAAAGAATGGATAGAATTAATCCTACCACTAATGAACCTGTATCACCCATAAAAATATTGGCCGGAGAGAAATTATAAACTAAGAACGCTAAGAGTGAACTAAACAACGAAAACGCCAATATACAGAGTGCAATTTGATTATAATTATAAAACCACAATCCAAAAGTAAAGGCAGCGATGGCTCCAATTCCCCCAGCTAAACCATCAATACCATCAATTAAATTATAGGCGTTGATAATAGTAATCATCGTTACAATAGTTACAAATACACTCAACCAATACGGAATTTGATAAATACCTCCCACTCCATATAAGCTCGTAATTCGCATGTCGGCAAAAAAGACAATGATTAGAGACGCAAACAACTGCCCATATAATTTTTTATGCGCGGTCAATTCAACGATATCATCCTTTATTCCAATAAAAAACATCACAATAATGGCTGCAATAATATATTGCGTTGAGAAAGTTTCAAGTCCAGCCGACCAAAGCGTATAAGAGAACACAACTCCAGCAAAAATGGCCAAACCGCCTAATGTTGGAATACTTGAAGAGTGTTTCTTTCTTTCGCTTGGCTCATCAAACAAATTTTTAATTACAGAAACACGAATAATAGATGGAATCGCCAAAAAGGTGATGAGAAAGGCAGAGATGCAAGCAAAAGTTAAGTTTAACATAGAAAGATTTTGTCCCAATTTAAATTTAAAAGCGATTCACTGAGTATAATTATGGTGAACGTTCCCGTTTACTAAGGGAAGGATAATTATAGAGAAGCTAATAACTAATTTTAGGGATGATTAATTTCTTGCAAAGCTATAACATACAGGTATTATAAGTCAAGTAAAAGAGTCATCGAATTCGGGGATTTTTGGCTTCTTTTTTAAAAATCGTAGTACCTATTGAACAAATTCGTCCGAAAACCACCTTGCACCAAGATTGTATTATCCGTTTTATTCGGCTGAACAGCACTACGAGAGGCCAAATTCAAGAAAAGATTCATTCGATTGGATGGATTTAATAAGAAGCTAATGTTCAGACTAGCCCACATTAATTTTGTCTTAAGACCCTGACCTACTTCATTTTGATACTCTTGTTGACGGGTTACATAGGGAAGAAAAACATTTTGTCCCCAATTTGAACCAGAAGTATCGTATCCAACTTCTGCATAACTCACTTTTGCATCGAAATTCCATCGCTTATAGGTATAGCGAGCAATTCCAACCATTTCCCAAAAGTTAGCACCTAATGGATGCGCCAAAGCTGCACGATGGTGGCTATAACTTCCCATAACATCTCGATGCTGATAGGTATACGGTCTAACGTAATTTATCTCACCTTGCAAATACAGTGATTTTACACCAAACACATCCATGCTTTTAAATCCAGCTTGTATACCTTGTTTATTCGCCCACCAACCGTTTCCAGACTTCACATTGTCGAACAAGAATTCATCCAACATAATTTGGCCGTACAAGGAATTTTTGCTGTTGAGTTTATACTTCAAATTTAATCCCATTAACACATTGTCAGGAGAGCCAATGCTAAACTCAACAGGGCGTAAAAAAATAAATGGATTTAGATACCCAAAATCAAATCCACGCGAATTATTATTGGTATCGGCATGCCAAATTACAGACTCGAACAATCCTACTGTCAATCGCTTTCCAATATCCACATCAAGGTAATGCATCGATGCGTATTTACTTTCAAAAGGATATGTATCGTTTTGGTCAATGCGATCCAAGTTGCGCAACTGCATGAATAAATTTACGTATCTAATTTTCCAGAAATCGGTGATGATTTTAAAATAGGGATAATGAAATGCATTATCAGAAAGCAATAAAGAACGATAACCATCACCAATAAAGTGACGATCTTGTCCAAACTCAAATGTAAAATGTTTGTTGAGTTGAAAGTTGATGGTACCTGTAGAGAATGCGTAATCGAAAGCATCCGTATCAAATTTTTTCACGCGACCTTGTCCAGGCACAACTCTACTTTTACGAGCAGCGGAGTCAAGATACATGGGAAATAAACTTTGGTTCTCATAAAAAGTAGCATTGAATCCGAATCTTTTGCCGATGGATCCATTCACCCAAACGCCTCGTGTATTCGTATGAAAATTACGATTGTTTTCTTGGTCTTGTCCTCCAGCAAATTCAAAAACAGGATCTAAATACAATCGAAAATCTTCTTCTTCCACTTGTACCAAATGCTCCGTAAATAATTTTCTACCGATCCATCTTTGGTTAAATTTTCGATCGGATCGAACGTTGATACGAATTAAAGAATCGTATGCTTTTCCATAATCTATTTCGTCCAAGTCGGTTTCTTCAGATGTACTCATCGAGGCACGTACGATATCACTTCTCAAATAAGGTTTGAAAGAAGTATGCACACCATTGCCAACTCGGTTCATATCCTTCACAAAGGATTGTTCCACTTCATTGCTGAGTGGGATAAACGCCGATTGTGCATTTCCAAATAGAATGGATTGACAAAAGATAACGGTAAAGAGTATACGAAGTTTTTTCATGATCATTAATTATTACCAAATATTTTTCCTTTGTACCAGATGCGAGACGTCCCATCAGGTAAATCGTATTTCAATGTATTTCCGTTGAGTTGATATCCTGTGATGACTTCCATAGATACTTCCCACGATTTTCCTTCTGTGAAGATATGCAAACGATTATTGATATCCATCCAAGCAATATTATTTTCACTCATCTGATAACTTTGAGGAAGAAACTCATCTAAAATAAATCGTTGCCCATCTAACATCAATTGAAACTTATTATTAAAAAAGAAAACGACCGAACGATCGCGCACTTTGTAAAAATCAGGGATATAAGACTCCACTTTGAGCAATTTCCCATTGGTAAAAACTTTAAATGAATTATCAGCAGCAATATAAGCGACAACATCAACTCCCGACTGATACGACTGCGGGAACAACTGTTCGAGCACCAAAATTTTCTTATTGTAAAAAACTTTTAGGTAGTTGTATAACCCATCTACATAAGCCACTAAATTTCCTCCGGGATCAAATGATTCGGGAGCTACATTATCCAAATCATACACTTGATTATCCAAATAAGCTCTGAAAAATCCTGTATTATTAACATACCCAACGGTATTTTCTCCCACTTGATACTCTTGCAACTCCCCTACTAAAGTCATTTCCAAATCGTGTACTTTTCCATCTTTATACACTCGCAAAATATCCACATTCAAATCACGAAACGCTATTAAGCTATCACTGACTTTCATGTCTTGCATAAAAAAAGTAAGTTGCGTAGTTTCACCATTTTGAAAAACATTGAGCAATTGATCTCTTTGATAAAACAAAAAACTCTGCGTGACATTGTAGGTCGTTGCCGTCATGTCACCTAATTTGAATTTTTGACCTTTGTAATACGCAATCAAATCATTCGCGCTATTCGCATATCCTATGATTGAACCATTGGATTTAAAAGAGCGAACGGCTTGCTGTTCGAGCTGAAGAGGAACACCATTCTCGAAAACAAAAAGAAAGTTTCTGAAATCCGAATAGCCTTGTACAAAGTTAGGAACCTCGTCTCCTGCCGGTGCAGTAAAAGAGCAACAGCAAAGCACGATGAGAATTCTCTTAATGTGTTTCAAGTAATTTTAATATTTCATCCAACTTTGGGGTCAGGATCACTTCGATGCGACGATTTTTCTTGCGACCATCAGAAGAATTAGTTTTGTCGATAGGCATAAATTCACCTCTACCTCCAGCAGTGAGACGAAGTGGATTTACTTTACTATTTGCTAAAACAATTTTCACGACAGAAGTTGCTCGCATAACGCTCAAATCCCAATTGTCTTTAATTTCTCCAGCGCCTTTCATGGGAACATTATCGGTATGTCCTTCTATCTGAATATTAATATCTGGATTCTTCTCCAATACTTTCCCAAGATCGCTCAATGCTTCCACTCCCTTCGGATCAACGACAGTGCTTCCCGATGCAAAAAGCAAACGCTCCTCCATCATCACATACACTTTTCCATTTTTCATTTCGACAGTGAGTCCTTTATCTTTATATCCCAAGAGCGCATTTGCTACTGAGTTACGCAATGCTTTCACTGCAGAATCTTTGCTGGCTAAAATTTGTTCAAGCTCGGCTAAGCGGCGATTTTTAATAGTGAGGTCATCCGACAACATCGACAAGGAATCTTCCTTCAACTTCAACATTTTTGCTTTGATGCTTAATTCATCTTCTTTCTTCTGCAATTTCTCTTGTGTTTTTTGCAGATCGCGAATAAGTTGCTTGGTGGCCTCGGAGTTAGCCGCGGAGGCTGGGCCATCCTTCAATAAAGTTTGATAAGCGGAGTTGATGCGTTCGTAATTTCCTTGCAAAGTACGCAATTCACTTCCTTTAGCACCTGTATCGACTTGTAAGATATTGATACGATTTTTGAGGTCATCCATCATGGCTGAAAGCTCGCCTTGCTTTGTTGTTAAGTTCAGATTAGAAGCTTTCAATTCTTCGTTTTCCTTATCGCAGGCCGATTTTTTAGCTTTCAATTCATTGTGTAATCGTGCAGGAACACAGGAAACGGCCGTAAAGGCCACTAAGAGGAGCAATGGGATTATTTTCTTCATGTTTAACATTGAATGCCCTAAATTAGGTAGAGAAGAGCGATGTCAGAAGAGAATTTAATGTAATATTCAACACAATTCTGTTGAAACTCATGCGGTCAAAATACGCTAATAAAGGATGTTATTCGTTCTCTTTACTAGATTAAGTAATGTGAAAGGGAGAAGTTAAGGGGCTTGACAATAGCGGCTTACCATTAGAGAGGGAAGGGAGAAGCATAAAATTACGGCTAGAAAATTGTACTGAATTAACAATATTAAAATTGAATTTATCAAACGCGCACCAATCTCACAACGATTATGGAACAAAGATTAAGCGACAATTGGATTACAACGAATCACATCGACTTCGAATACAAGAAGTACATTTTACTGGCTTACCTTCAACATGTAAATGACTGTTTTGAAGAAACCAAATTGTATCCAGCACTCAGTGAACTGGTAAAACACTACCGAAACTTGGTGGCATTAAGAGATCAAAAAAATAGTTTGTACAACAGCTTTCCCGAAAAATTAAATTCCGCCGACCTACAAAATTTCAAATTGGTATATGAAAAGTTAAGTACTGATGATCGCTTGATGACTGAATTAGAATCCATCATCAATTTTAGCATTCCACAATTTGAACAACATTTAGCAGAAGGAAAAAAGATTTATGATTTTATAGAATCAAAACTCAACATTTATCCGATTGGCATTGTTCCCTTGCATACAGATGCCGGTTATTTGCTTTTAAAAAATGGCGACAAAAACGAAACAGTTGTCTTCGAATATCAAATTACTATTTTCGATCAACCTACCGAACGTTACCGTGCGATTGGTGTGCAATATGTAAATTCCTTTGAGAAGACATTGCGCAACACCTATGAAAACATAAAGGGAGATTTATTGCGCTACAATAAAAATCTACCTAATCCTGCGACATATGTGATTGAGTCGGAGTTGACCTTACCTTTTGAAGACACGTTACTTCCTTTAGCAAAACGTACGCTAGTAAAGTACTTGCATTAGTTCATGATTGTTCAACTGAAAAAGTAAAACTAGAATTTAACAATT
>JANOPQ010000049.1:0-14043 GCA_031421935.1 Bacteroidota bacterium
CGTTGATGCACCATCAATAGCTTCCTTCGCTTTGTCTAAGTCATCGTAACGAAGGTAGTTAAACGCGGTTTGAACTGCGGCCTTTTGACCAGATGCATTAAGTGAAAGTATTACTCCCAATAAAATCAATATACGTTTCATAATGAATATATTATAAATTAGATTTGATTAATTATTTTCGTCGTTTTCTTTAGTATCTCCTTCACCTTCTTCTTCGTCATTTCCTTCAGATGGATTTTCCGTTTCGTCAGAATCAGTTGCATCCATTGGACTTTCTTCTGATGAATCTATCGAATTTTCTACGGACGATTCTTCCGACGTTTCTATGGAAGCTTCTCCTGAAGTTTCAACCACGGCCGGTACGATTACGTTTCCGTACTCATCCAAGATATCAGCTCCTTCAACCGCCGCTATTTCGATGGCTTTTAGAAGATGTTCTTCCACTTTAGCAATGGACGCAATTTCATCTTCCCCATCCAAACGAATCAACTTCACACCCTGAGTTGCACGTCCCATAACGCGTAATTCATCAACCGGAGTACGTATCGTAGTTCCCTTCTTGGTAATGATCATCAAATCGTCACCATCTACCACCGACTTTATCCCCACTAATTGTCCCGTTTTCTCCGTTACTTGTAAGGTCTTCACTCCTTTTCCGCCACGGTTCGTTACGCGATAATCTTCAATATCAGTACGTTTTCCATATCCTTTTTCTGAAACTACTAAGATGGTATCCGGCTTGGCAATATCAATACATACCATTCCAATTACCTCATCATTGTCGCTATCCAGACTCACTCCACGCACACCAGAAGCATTTCTACCCATTGGTCGAACTTTGGACTCATTGAAACGAATCGCTCTCCCCGATTTAATGGCTAACAAAATCTCGTTATTTCCATTGGTCAATCTAGCTTCGATTAACTCATCTCCCTCAATAATCGTAATGGCATTAATACCATTTTGACGTGGACGTGAATACGCTTCAAGCAATGTTTTCTTGATGGTACCTTTCTTTGTACAAAGGATGATATGGTTATTATTTAAATAATCTTCCACATTTAAATTCATCACATTCACAAATGCTTTCACCTTATCATCAGGCGTAATGCTGATCAAATTTTGCAGTGCTCTTCCTTTGGTATTTTTAGCTCCTTCCGGAATTTCAAAAACACGCAACCAGAAACACTTTCCTTTCTCTGTAAAGAGCAACAAGTAATTATGGTTGGTAGCAATAAACAAATGCTCTACAAAATCTTCATCACGGGTAGCAGCTCCAGAAGAACCACGACCGCCACGACCTTGCGTACGGTACTCATCCAAAGAAGTACGTTTGATATACCCAAGATGAGAAATGGTTACAACTACCGGTTCATTGGCAATCATATCTTCCATACTCAAATCATCGGCGCTATAAACGATTTCTGTGCGACGCTCATCACCGTATTTCTCACGCATTTCGAGCATTTCATCCTTCAGAATCTTCATTCTCAAGGCCTCGTCAGCCAATACTTCCAGATAGAAATCAATCATTTTCTTGATCTCCGCATATTCTGCTTTAATCTTGTCGCGCTCTAATCCCGTTAAACGCTGTAAACGCATCTCCAAAATAGCCTTCGACTGAATCTCGCTCAATTGGAAAGTTTCCATCAAACCAGATTTTGCTTCATCAGGAGTTTGAGATTTACGAATCAAAGCGATTACCTCATCCAAATGATCCAGGGCAATCAATAATCCCTCTAAAATATGGGCTCTTTTTTCAGCTTCTGCTAATTCATACTTCGTTTTACGAATCAAAACTTCGTGACGATGTGCCACAAAGTGAACCAACATATCTTTCAAATTCAGCATCATGGGTCGACCGCCAACTAAAGCGATGTTATTGATACTGAATGAATTCTGTAATTCTGTATGTTTGTAAAGATGGTTTAACACCACCGATGCCATGGCATCACGCTTAATCTCATAAATGATGCGCATTCCGGTACGGTCAGACTCGTCACGGATATCGCTAATTCCTTCAATCTTCTTATCGTTGATGAGATCAGCGGTTTTCTTGATCATATCCGCCTTATTCACCTGATAAGGAATCTCAGTAACGATAATTCGCTCACGACCGCTTGGCGTAGTCTCAATCAGCGTTTTCGCACGGATCACTACACGTCCACGACCTGTCTCATAAGCATCTCTCACACCTGAGTGACCGTAGATAATTCCACCAGTCGGGAAATCAGGAGCTTTCACATATTTAGTAAGCTCTTCAATCGTAATATCGTTATTGTCAATATAGGCGATAACCGCATCCAAGGCTTCCGTCAAATTATGCGGGGCCATGTTTGTGGCCATTCCTACGGCAATTCCAGATGCTCCATTCACCAAAAGGCAAGGAATTTTAGCTGGTAAAACCGTTGGTTCTTCTAAAGTATCATCAAAATTCAATCTGAAATCGACGGTATCCTTGTCGATATCCGCCAACATCTCCTCCGCAATTTTGCGAAGTCGGGCCTCGGTATAACGCATGGCTGCTGGACTATCTCCATCCACCGATCCGAAGTTACCCTGCCCATCAACGAGCATATAACGCAAGGACCATGGCTGAGCCATACGCACCATCGCATCATAAACGGAGCTATCTCCATGAGGATGATACTTTCCCAATACTTCTCCAACAATTCTTGCTGATTTCTTATGAGCGCGATTAGATAACACGCCCAAGTCCAACATCCCAAAAAGCACACGACGGTGTACTGGTTTCAATCCATCGCGCACATCCGGTAATGCTCGAGAAACGATCACTGACATCGAATAATCGATATAAGCGGTTTTCATTTCATCTTCAATGTTAATACGGACGATTTTTTCGCCTTCTGCCATTTTTATATTTTTAGTAAGATCTTAGTTTAATTGGGATTCCTGAAGTTGCAACAAGGTGCTGACCAAGAGTATATTAATTTTGTTAATCAGGATGTTGATAAAGATTTTCAATGATGCACGAAGGTAGCGAAAGTGTAGCATATTTTTGGACAAGTTCCCTCATAATTATCAACAATGTAAGAATTCTGTAAGAAGCTAAAAAAAAGCTTGGTTTACGAGCATCTATGGTTGTACATTACACTTGTAAGGTACAATAATTGACACGATTAAACGTCCTTGAGATACCAAAACAAATCACAGTAAAACTTTTTTAATTCCCTTACGTTCAAACAATATAAAGCAAGTTATCCTTATGGAAGCAAAATTCTCACCCAGAGTAAAAGATGTAATCACGTTCAGTCGTGAAGAGGCCTTACGTCTGGGACATGATTATATCGGCACAGAACACTTATTGCTTGGTCTTATTCGCGAAGGCGAAGGGATGGCAATAAAATTTCTAAAGTCGTTAAACATTAACTTGGTGGAGCTCCGCAAATCCGTTGAAAATGCTGTAAAAGGCAATTCTGGATCAGTGAGTAACCTCAACAATATTCCACTTACAAAACAAGCTGAAAAAGCGCTTAAGATCACTTATCTGGAAGCTAAAATTTTCAAAAGTGAGATTATCGGTACTGAGCATTTATTATTAGCGATCCTAAAAGACGAAGACAATATTGCCACGCAAATCTTAAATCAGTTTGGAATAACTTATGATATTATGAGAGAAGAATTAGAATTGTTTAAATCAAATTTTAAATCAGAAGCACCTCAATCATCCAACGATGATGATCCGTATTCTAAAGATGATGATGGTCCTTCTTTTGGTTCATCACAAAAGAAGCCTGGAGAATCAAAATCAAAAACGCCTGTATTGGATAATTTCGGAAGGGATTTAACCAAGGCTGCTGAAGAAGGCAAACTCGATCCTATTGTAGGTCGTGAAAAGGAAATTGAGCGTGTTTCTCAAATCTTATCACGTAGAAAGAAAAATAATCCCATTTTAATTGGTGAGCCCGGTGTGGGTAAATCAGCGATTGCTGAAGGTCTTGCACTACGTATCATCCAACGCAAAGTTTCTCGCGTCTTATTTAATAAGCGAATTGTTACCCTTGATTTAGCTTCATTGGTTGCTGGTACTAAATACCGCGGACAATTTGAAGAGCGAATGAAAGCGGTGATGAACGAATTGGAGAAATCGCCCGATGTGATTTTATTTATTGATGAGATCCACACCATTATTGGTGCTGGTGGTGCTTCAGGTTCTCTTGACGCATCGAATATGTTTAAGCCAGCATTAGCTCGTGGAGAAATTCAATGTATTGGTGCTACTACTTTAGATGAGTACCGTCAGTACATCGAAAAAGATGGTGCCTTAGATCGCCGTTTCCAAAAAGTAATTGTGGATCCAACTACGGTTGATGAAACTATCGAAATTTTAGGAAATATTAAGGAGCGCTACGAAGAACATCATCATGTAACTTATACTGATGAAGCCATTGCTGCCTGTGTTAAATTAACTGCACGTTATATCACGGATCGTTTCCTTCCAGACAAAGCAATTGATGCTTTAGATGAGGCCGGTTCACGTGTACATATTTCAAACATCCACGTTCCACAAAATATCATAGAACTTGAAAACAAGGTTGCGGATATTAAGGTAGAAAAAAATCGTGTGGTGCGTAGTCAGAAATACGAAGAAGCAGCACGTTTACGTGATACTGAAAAGCAATTGTTAGAGCAATTGGAAAGCGCAAAGCAAACTTGGGAAGAAGAAACCAAGAACCAACGTTACAAAGTGGATGTGGAGGATGTGGCGCAAGTAGTAGCCATGATGAGTGGAATTCCAGTAACACGAATTGCACAAGCTGAAACTGCTCGATTGATTCAAATGCCCGACGAATTGAAAGGAAAGGTAATTGGTCAGGACGAAGCCGTGAAGAAAGTGGTGAAAGCCATTCAACGTAATCGCGCTGGATTAAAAGATCCGAACAAGCCCATTGGTACTTTCATTTTCTTAGGTCCGACCGGAGTTGGAAAAACAGAATTAGCAAAAGAATTAAGCCGATACTTATTCGATACACAAGATGCCTTGATCCGCATCGACATGAGTGAATACATGGAAAAATTCGCTGTGTCGAGATTGATTGGAGCGCCTCCCGGATATGTAGGATATGAAGAAGGTGGACAGTTAACCGAAAAAGTTCGTCGCAAGCCCTACTCTATCATCTTGCTTGATGAGATTGAGAAAGCCCATCCCGATGTATTCAACTTGTTATTGCAAGTTTTAGATGAAGGACAATTGACGGATAGCCTTGGCCGTAAGATTGATTTCAAGAACACCATTATCATCATGACTTCTAATATTGGCTCACGTCAATTAAAAGATTTTGGTCAGGGTGTTGGATTTGGAACCTCTGCGAAAACAAGTCAGGTGGATGAGCATTCACGCAGTGTGATTGAGAGTTCATTGAAGAAAGCCTTTGCTCCTGAATTCTTAAATCGTATTGACGATGTAGTTGTGTTCAACAGCTTGAGTAAAGAAGATATCTTCAAAATTATTGACCTTGAATTAGGAAGTCTTTATAAGCGTGTGGGTGAATTAGGCTACAAAGTGAAATTGACGGATGAAGCAAAAGAATTCCTCACCGACAAAGGGTATGATTCCAGTTTTGGTGCGCGTCCGTTGAAGAGAGCCATTCAAAAATACATTGAAGATCCAATGGCAGAAGAGATCATTAAAGGTCAACTTTCCGAAGGAGACACCATCGAATTAGGATGGGAAAAAGACACGGAGCAGTTAAGCATTAATATTGTGAAACCGCCGAAACAAAAGAAGAAGAAGGAAGAATCTTAGATTAATTCAGAATTCAGAATTAGGAATTCAGAATTTTATAAATTATTAGCGAAAAAAGCCTGTTCTTCGGAACGGGCTTTTTTATTGGATGTAAATAGATATAAATTAAAGGGCAGAATATTTTCTGCCCTTTAATTATCCATTTTTTACGTACTCGGGAACATTTTTTCCATCACTTCTTGACTCACTCCGGTATAAGAGAATCCGCCATCATGGAAAAGGTTTTGCATGGTGACGTGTTTTGTATAATCGGAAAATAAGGTGAGACAATAATCTGCGCAGGCTTCAGCAGGTGCGTTTCCTAATGGTGAAAGTGCATCGGCATAATTGTAAAAATTATCAAATCCTTTTACACCTTGTCCGGCTGTAGTTTTGGTAGGCGATTGTGAAATGGTATTTACACGAACATTTTTCGCTTTTCCATAGTGATAGCCATAGCTTCGAGCAATGCTTTCTAACATGGATTTGGCATCGGCCATATCGTTGTAATCAGGGAAAACACGTTGCGCTGCGATGTATGTTAAAGCGACTACACTCCCCCACTCGCTGATGGCATCCAGTTTCATTGCCGATTGTAAAACACGATGTAATGACATGGCTGAAATGTCGAGCGTTTTATGGTAAAAATCATAATCTAAATCAGTATAGGGTTTATTCTTTCGAACGTTGGGCGACATGCCAATGGAATGTAAAACGAAATCAATTTTTCCACCGAGGACTTCCATCGATTGAGTGAATAATGCTTCAAGGTCCGCATTCGATGTTGCATCCGCGCCAATTACTTTCGCGTTGCATTGTTCTGCCAATTGGTTGATGGCTCCCAAACGTAATGCAACCGGTGCATTTGATAATACAAATTGAGCTCCTTCTTCATGAGCTCGTATAGCTACTTTCCAAGCAATGGATTGTGGATCTAATGCTCCGAAGATAATTCCTCTTTTTCCTTTCAACAATGAGTTTGACATAGACTTAGTTTAGGTGTCAAAAATAATAATTTGAAGCGAGGTAGATGAATCCATCTTTAACTCGTTGATATTTCGCTTATTGACTCAATAAAACGCGTGCATTATCCAAAGCAGCGTCGGTGAGAACTTCTCCGCTCAACATTCTCGCAATTTCATTTAATCTTTCTTCTTCGTTCAAAATACGCAATTGAGAGCGCGTGGTCGATTTTTTTACTTCTTTATAGACTAAGAAATGTGTATTTCCTTTGGATGCGATTTGGGGCAGATGGGTGATCGCCAACACTTGATGATCTTTCGCCATTTGCTTTAAGATGGCCCCTACTCTAGCCGCCGTTTCACCAGAGATTCCAGTATCGATTTCATCAAATATAACGGTAGGCATAGCCGTTAATCGAGCCATGATGGATTTGATACAAAGCATTAACCTCGACATCTCACCGCCAGATGCTACTTTCGCCAATTCTTTGAAGTCGCCACCTTTATTTGCTGAAAATAGGAATTGAATTTTTTCCATTCCATCGGCTGTAAAGATGTTTTCATTTTCCTCAATGAGCGCAATGCGTAACACGGCATGCGGCATTGCCAACTCCGACAGTTGCTGCGTCACTTCTTTTTCTAAAGCAGGAATGGCCTTTTTACGTGATGCAGTTAAGGCATTTCCTGATTTTAAAAGTTGAGATTTTTTATCGTCTACTTCTTTCTTCAAGCGCAATATTTCATCTTCAAAAGAACTGATGCGTTGCAATTTTTGAGAAAGTTCCTCTTCGAACTGAAGCAATTCCTCGATCGTATTGAGTCGATGCTTTTTCTGAAGATTATAAATAAAACTTAATCGTTCATTTACTTCCTCTAATCTTTTTGGATCGAGTTGCAGCTTTCCGATAGCATCTTCCAGCTCTGCGTGAATGTCTTTTAATTCGATGAGTACCGATTGAAGTCGGTCACTTTGATTAGCGAACTGATCATCAAATTTTTTGATTCCTTGCAATAATTGATGCACGAGCGATAATTGTGCAACTACATTTTCATCTCCGTCACGAATCATCATCACCGAACGGTTGAGTTGTTCTACAATCTCTTCGCCATGCTCTAATTTCTGTTGTTCAGATTCAAGCGAAACTTGCTCTCCTTCCTTCAGCTTGAGAGCTGAAATCTCGTTAAACTGGAAATTTAGATAATCGAAATCACTCTTGCTTTTGGCTTCTTCGTCTAATAAAGTCAAATACGCTTTCTCCGCCTGTTTCCAAGAGGTAAAATTTAATTTGTACGACTTTAGTAAATCCTGATTTCCAGCATAAGCATCTAATACATTTAATTGAAAACTTCTATTACCTAAAAGCAAAGATTCATGTTGACTATGGATATCTACCAATCGAGAAGAAAGTTCTTTTAGTGTAGTAAGATTTACGGGTGTGTCGTTTACAAACGCTCTTGATTTTCCTTCTGGATTGATCTCTCTACGAATAGTACATTCATCAGCATAATCCAATTCCTTCTCCTCGAAAAAAGTTTTCATTTGGTAGGCTCGAACATCAAACACACCTTCAATAATGCACTTCTTTTTTTTGTCGAGCAATTCACCTACATCGGCACGTTGCCCTAACATCAATCCGAGTGCTCCAAGAATAATGGATTTGCCCGCTCCTGTTTCGCCGGTAATAATTCCAAGACCTTTTTCGAGACGAATATCTAGCTCGTCAATCAGAATATAATTCTTTACCGAAAGTTGTTTTAACATGTAATTTAATATTATCGAAAAATAGTATTCATTAACCTTAAAAAGTCAGAAGACTTTTTACCGCTCTGCGGCGAATCAGAGGAATTATTCATTTAATAGTAATAAACTAATATTGTTTGCTTCCACGATTCGAGGTGGAATTTAATTTCCTGTTATCTTCTGGTATTTAGAAGTATTAATAGGGTCAATATCACTCAGCGTTTGTTTGGCGGTGGCTTTCACATCGGCAGGAGCTCCCGTGAATAAGTTCACCATCTCATCTACCTTCGCATCAAACAAGGTTTTCATGAAGACAGAAAGTGGTTTGTCGGCATGCACTTTTCTTAATTTTTCAAGCGAAGCTCCTGCTAAACGAGCAGATTCATCCGTTTTCTTCGACATCACATCTAAACTTTTCCGATGAAACTCATAATAAAAAGTACGGATCGGTTTATAGATTGGATTATTTATATTTTCCATCAACCAAAAACGATTTCTTAATCCTTCAAATGCTTTCCATCCTGGCTCTGCAGCATTGGATGAGTTGGCAACGATGGCTTGCGCTTTTGCGAAATATGGATTTCCACCATTGGGAGCATAAGTCTCTGCATCGAAACCGATAACGGTAAAAGCATAAAAGGCAAGTACCATTAATAAATTTGGATTGGTTTGTCCGTCGTTATATTCGAATGGTTGATATTCTATGTAACGAAAATTGAAATCGTCGTCTTTGTAATTTAAGATTGGTGAATTGTATGAAGTACCATATACAGGTCGGCGAGAACTCACTTGTATGGATCCTTTGTACTCATCGGTTCCTACTCGCTCAGAAAGTTCAATTTGAATGCTACATTCAATTTTTTCTTCATTCTTATACTTATCGCTGGTCCACTTTGTATTATTTAAAAATTCCGTCACAGAAGTTTGCAATGTAGTAAACACACGACGATCGGAAGTTTGAATTCGAGGCGCGATAACGCTTACCGAACAATTTAATTCTTGCGCCATGAGCTCAGGAAGAGCGGCACAAATAAGAAGACCAAGTAAGACGAGTTTACGCATGCATCAAATTTACTAATGATTCTACAATATTCGAGGCTACTTTTGATTTTGTCATCAAGGGCAGATCAATACTCTTGTTTCCATTGAATATCAAAGTGACTTTATTGGTATCGGTTCCAAATCCTGCGCCTTTATCATTTAAAGAATTCAGGACAATGAAATCGAGGTTTTTACTTATTAACTTTTTTTGAGCGTTGATCAATTCATCATTGGTTTCAAGTGCAAATCCAACAAGGAATTGGTTTTTAGTTTTCATCTTTCCTAATGTAGCTGCAATATCAACGGTTTTACTCAATGGTAATTGTAAATCATCGTCCGACTTTTTCACTTTTTTATCTGAAACCGTACTGGGACGATAATCGGCAACCGCCGCCGTCATGATCGCAGCGTCAGCCGTTGGAAAATGTTGTACGCAAGCTTGCAGCATATCATCTGCAGAAATTACAGGAATGTGAAATAAACCTGCTGGAATTTTTTCTTGAACTGGACCTGCAATCAATTTCACTTGTGCACCCATCTCCACCAACGATGTAGCAATGGCAATACCCATTTTTCCAGTAGAATGATTCGTTATAAATCGAACGGGATCGATGGATTCTTGCGTGGGTCCAGCTGTAACGATAATGGATTTTCCGGCTAGTGGTTTATTAGCAGAAAAAAACGAAATGACTTTTTCTAAAATCACTTCAGGCTCTTCCATCCTACCTTCCCCTACTAATCCGGATGCTAATTCTCCGTGAGCAGGTCCAATGATGGTTTGTCCACGTTGCTTCAATACTTCCAAATTTTGGGTTGTAGCAGCATGCAAATACATATCATGATCCATGGCCGGTGCCACGAAAACAGGGCAACGTGCAGAGAGATAAACGGCTTGTAAAAGATTTTCGCAGGTACCCGTTGCGAAGGCTGATAGCGTATGAGCGGATAAAGGTGCGATCAAAAAAAGATCAGCCCACATACCTAAATCAATATGATTATTCCAGGTATTTTCTTCCGATATCATTTCTGATAAGACGGGTTTTCCGGACAAAACAGAAAGCGTAAGTGGACTTACAAAATCTTCTGCCGATCGCGTGGTAATAATTTGAACGTCAGCACCTTCTCCTTTTAAGAGGCGACAAAGTGGTGCTGATTTATAAGCAGCAATGCTTCCTGTTACTCCGAGGATTATCCTTTTTCCGGACAGGCGCATGAATAATGATTATTTATCGTTGGCAGGGTTACGGTAATAAATTTTACCGTCGAGGAATTCTTGAATCGCCACTAAACTTGGCTTCGGAAGCTTTTCATAATGTTTTGAAATTTCGATTTGCTCTCTATTCTCAAAAATCTCTTCTAAGTTATCCGTGATCGAGGCAAACTCAGAAAGTTTTTCATTCAGCTCTTCCTTCATTTCAGTAGAGATGTGATTCGCTCTTTTAGAAAGTACAACTAGACTTTCATAGATATTATGCGTCTTATCTTCAAAACTCAAAAGATCTCTTGTTACTGTCGTGTTGGTGGATGATTTATAATTTGCCATGGATACTATATATATGTATACGTTTTATTTTGTGGTTAGAGCTTTGCAGCGCTATTCATTTCTGCCAAATCCTTGGTTATATTATCAAAGATTCTTTCTGCGTCGCGAAGATACCGACTTTGACCGAAATTATCCACTAATTTTTGATACTCTTCTTGGGCGGCTTTTAATCTGTTAACACGCTTAGAATCAATTGAATTGTTTGCATATTCATAAGATGCTCTCAATCCAAGGTACATGGACTCCTCCATATAAGAGGAGTATGGGAAGTCTTTTTGGAAATTTGCGAAGGCTACCACGGCTGCATTATATTCACTTGTGTGATAATACAGCTTTGCATTATTGAAAGTTTTCTCTTCAAGTTTAGCCCGAAGTTCATCCATCATCTTATTTGCATCGGCCACTCTTGTACTTTCTGGAAACTTATTAATAAAGATTTGAAATTTATCAATGGCATCTATCGTGCTTGTTTGATCGAGGCTTGGAATGGGTGAATCCAAATAATAACAATATGCATACATGTATTGCATTTCTTCTGCATGCGAACTATTGGGATAACTTTGCACAAAATTATTGAAGTGATATGCGGCCATCGTAAAGTCATCAACATAATAAGTACAATACACATAATAGAAATAGGATTGTTCTGCTTTTGATGTTCCGCGATAAACTGTTATCAATTCTTCGAACAATTGTAATGCATGATAATAATCTTTTTTCTCATAATATTTCACAGCCGCATTGTACTTTGCTTCCATATCTGTGCTCTTCATCATGTGTTGGAATTTACTACATGATGAAAATGTGAGAACGATAAAAATAAATAAGAGTAGTCGTTTCATTGATTTTTCATTGGTGATACAAAGATACAGAATAGAAATTTGTAATTAAGTTGATTAACAAATGAATGTTGAAAACATTATGGTTGCACAGGCTTTTGATCTTAATATTGTTATGATATTTCGGTCACATTCTTGAGCACATTAACAACAACGTTAGCGAAAGAAAAAAAGTATATTAAAGAAAGAGATGGTAGATATATTCGAAAAGATCCAGAAGAATAGGGGTCCGCTTGGAATGCATGCGAAGGATGCACATGGATATTTCACTTTTCCAAAATTGGAAGGTGATATATCTAATAAGATGGTGTTTCGTGGAAAAGAGAAATTAGTTTGGAGTTTAAATAATTATTTGGGTTTAGCAAATCATCCAGAAGTGCGAAAGGCAGATGCGGAAGCTTCGGCTCATTATGGTTTGGCTTTACCGATGGGTGCTCGCATGATGTCAGGAAATTCTAATTTGCATGAGCAATTAGAAAATGAATTGAGTCAATTCATGAAAAAAGAAGATACCATTCTTTTGAATTACGGATATCAAGGAATGGTGAGCGCTATTGATTGTTTAGTAGATCGCCATGATGTGATTGTTTACGATTCGGAATCGCATGCATGTATCATAGATGGATTGCGTTTACATATGGGAAAACGTTTTGTGTATGCACATAATGATATGTCCAGCCTTGAAAAGCAATTGGAGCGTGCAACTAAATTAGTTGCCGACACAACAGGTGGCATCTTAGTAATTACGGAAGGTGTGTTTGGAATGTCGGGCGATCAAGGAAAATTAAAAGAGATTGTTGCATTAAAAGATAAATTCAACTTCCGATTATTTGTTGATGATGCTCATGGATTTGGAACGATGGGAAAAACAGGTGCTGGTGTTGGAGAGCAACAAGGTTGTCAAGATGGAATTGACATTTACTTTGGTACATTTGCTAAATCGATGGCATTGATTGGCGCTTTTATTAGTAGTGATGCACAAATTGTAGAGTACTTACGTTATAATATGCGTTCTCAAATTTTCGCAAAAGCATTGCCGATGCCTTTAGTGGTGGGTGCATTGAAACGATTGGAATTATTAAGAACGAGACCTGAGTTAAAAGAAAATTTGTGGAAGATCACCAATGCACTTCAACGTGGATTGAGAGATGCGGGATTTGAAATTGGAAATACGGATTCACCTGTTACTCCCGTTTTCTTGAATGGTGCCATTCCAGAGGCAACGAATTTAATATTAGATTTGCGCGAGAACTATGACATCTTCTGTTCGATGGTGGTGTATCCAGTAGTTCCAAAAGGTGTAATATTGCTGCGGTTAATTCCAACTGCTGTACATACCATAGAAGATGTAAATTATACAATCAGTGCATTTAAAGATATACATGAAAATTTAAAAGCAGGAAAGTATAACGTAGATAAAATAGTGACTCAAATAAACTAAACCTGGATGAAGAAAAGTATTGCACCATGTCGTTGGAATTAATGAGAAGATGTTAGGTGAAAAGTGTCAGATGGAAAAAGGTTACAGAAAATGTAACAAAAAATTAATAGTGACAGTATAACCACAACAAATAATCGTTAACCCAATTCAAAACAAAATCATCATGAAACAAAACATGGAAATGAAAACAAGCACTACACCAAGTGCAGCCGGCGCTACTCGCGTAATCGGTTTCAAAATGACTAACGTTGATGCTATGGCCGCTCCTAAAAAGAAAGCAGCTAAGAAAGCAGCTAAGAAGTCACCAAAGAAAGCAGCTAAAAAAGCAGCTCCAAGAAAAGCAGCAAAGAAAACTGCTAAAAAAGCAGCTAAAAAGACTGCTAAAAAAGCTACAAGAAAAGCAGCTCCAAGAAAGGCAGCTAAAAAAGCAGCTAAAAAAGCTACAAGAAAAGCAGCTCCTAAAAAAGCAGCTAAAAAAGCAGCTAAGAAAACTGCTCGTAAGGCTTCTAAAAAAGCAGCTCCAAGAAAAGCAGCTAAGAAAGCAGCTCCAAGAAAAGCAGCTAAGAAAGCAGCTCCAAGAAAAGCAGCTAAAAAATCAGCTAGAAAAGCTTCCAAGAAGAAATAATTGTCTTCTTGGGTTAACAGAAAAGCCTCTGCTCGCAGAGGCTTTTTTTATGCGCTTTTTTTAGATTTTGGATGTTAGTTGTTAGTTGTTGGATGTTTGCAGATC
>JANOPQ010000050.1:0-3302 GCA_031421935.1 Bacteroidota bacterium
AGAAATTAACGAACATATCTTTGGTACTATAAAACTAAAGTGGGGATACAACCACACCAATTTAGTCGGTTTGGAAAAGGTAAATGGAGAAATGAGTTTAATAATGCTTGTCTACAACATCAAACGATGCATGAATATTCTTGGTATAGAAGAACTTATTACCAAACTAAAAAATTGGACCCCGGATTACAAAAGGATAACTCAATTTTTTTAAAACTGACGCATTTTAAGTCGATGTACGTCATCAAAATTTTTCAACATCCATTAGCAGCATAAAAAATCACTTCCTTAAATCGAAGAAAATGCCATGATGGGGTTTTTTAATGAACGTAAATTAGTAATTGAAACAAGGAAGGCTGTTTTTTCACAGCCTGACGTTCCGGGGCTTTGCGCTCGGGCGGGACTCGGAGCGTGATTTCTATTTGTTTGAGATATTAAAATTACCAATTAAGTTTTATGTAACCAAATGCCCGCCTGACGCAAAGGCGCTGTTATAAGCCGTTTTTATAGTTTCTTTGTCAAGCATAGTCCAAGTCCCATTTGTCTGTCCGTTGTCGGGAAACTGTAAATATTCCAAGCAACTGATTTATTTTTTTTCTGTCTGTTTGCTGATAAATTCCAAATGCTCAAAATCATAGTCGTTGTGCCAAGTCCGATGTTAACCATTGAAAGAGTTTTCTGACTTTCATTCGTATTAGCATACATTCCAGTCCAATCTTCTTTTGGGAAATTATATGCTCCATATATAATTGAGCCAGCACCAGTCAGCAAACTGATTACTGGAACGATTTTATTGTCTGTGCCTTTGCTAATTTGAATAGCATTTATTGTATTAAGTGAAAGATTTACGCCACCCAAAATTGAAGAAACAATTCCATATTGAGGAGAAATATAATTGTAGTTATAACTCGGTGGCGGTCCATAAGTCGGTTGTATCATTGCGCATTCTTCTTTTGTCAGTCCGCTTGTACTAATCCAACTGTCAACTGTGCGGTCGTTCATTGCTAAAAGTTTGTCGTATTTGTGATTATCATTAATTTTTTCTGCCGATTTTCTGCCTGCTGTCTGCTCAACTAAATAACCAACGGCACAAATTTTACCATCTTTGTCTATGAAACAAGGAACTCGTTTGCCTGTGTGGTCGTAGTTTCGAGGGAAAATTCCAGCAGTCCAGTAATCGTGAAGTAAGTCAAGTAGATGTTTTCTTTTTTCTTGTTCTGCAAGTTTCAGGTTAGAAATATCTTTTTGTCTTAAAATATTTTCAACATACTCAAGATGTGTCTTGATACGCAAGTCTTCGTCAGTTGTCGCTGTCGGTTGTTGTCCAAATTTGACAATGAAACTGATATCACCGAGAAGCGGATTAATTTTCTGTCCGTTGTCCGTTGTCTGTTTATTGCAACTCAAAAAAATTGTCGCAACTGTCAGGGATAAAATGATTGTTAATTTATTCATATTCGTGTCGTTTTAAAATGGCTTATAACGGAAAAGTATTTATGAAGAAGGGGAATTAAAAGCACAAATGTTAAATTTACCACAAAAGCCACTAAAAAGCACCTTAGCCTAAATTTAGCACTTTTGCCCCTTTTTCATAAATACAATGTTGGCAGTAGTTTTTATTCTTTCGCTTGTTTTATAAATTCCACAGGCTCGTTTTGTAAATTTATTTTTACGCTTGCAATATTTCCTTCGTTATCAAGTGAAAAGTTCAAGTGAAACTCTGGGTTCATAATTTGAGGTATTTCCTTAGTTGCTTTCAAAACAAATATGTCAAAGTATTGATGTTCTAATCTGAATTTATAGTCTGGAAATATTGCATACAAAGTATTGTTTTCATTTATAATTTCAAATGTACCAAATCCAAAATTAGAAAATTTACCACAATAGTCTGCTAAACTATGAGTTGGTTTTTTGTCTGTATTGATGTCTTTAATTTCTTTGCTTACTACATTTATTTCACTAACCCTAATTGGATATTTATTCCATTCCGTTCTTTGTAGTTTTAGCATTCTGTTTGTTACTATGTCTGCTACAATATATGGTAAAAGTGAATTGTCTTGATTTGTCAAAACTACAATTCCAAGATTGTCTGTTGGAAACATTGCTAATTGTGAACTAAAACCTGAAACATTACCTCCGTGATGAACTTTGTAATGCCCTTTGTAAGAGTTCACTTTCCAACCATATCCATAACCAAATGTATAAACACTTGGGTCACTTATTTCAGGTGGTAAACCATTGTCAATTGCTTTCATACTTGTTGCTTCTTGAATATAGTTTTTGGTCAAAATTTCTTTTGTTTGAAAAGTCCCATTATTTAACCAAGCTATCATCCAATTAGCCATATCATTTGTTGTACTATTGATTGCACCACTTGGTTTGCCATTATTTATTTCTTCAAATAATACTTTTTGTGTTAGATTTTTGCTTAATCCATAGCCAAAAGAATAGTCAGTTGCTTTTCTCATTTCAGTTATTGAAATGCTGGAACTATTCATATTTAAGGGATTAAATATTTTGTCTTGAATATTCTTTTCCCAACTTTCATTTGTTGTTTTCTCTATAACAGTCCCTGCAATAATGTAACCCAAATTACTGTATATCCAACTATTTTTTACTGCTCCGTTTGGTTTTAAATATTTTAAACGTGGCATTAGATTTTCTCGTTTGTCTGCAGGAAACAAAACATAAGTTCCGTCCACACCTCCAATACCACTTTTATGACACAACAAATCTTCAATGGTTATCAGGTTGTCCATTTTGTCATTATAAAATTGAAGTTTTGGAATGTAAAATGAAGGTTTGTTTTTTAAAGACAATTGATTTTGAATTTCAAGTATTCCCAATAAAGATGCTGTAAATGATTTTGTGATTGAACCAATTGGGAAAATAGTGTTTGCAGAAACAGATAATTTATTTTCTATATCTCTAAAACCAAAACCTTTGGAATAAATTATCTTATTGTTTTCTACAACAGCTATTGAAAGTCCTACTGCGTTGTAAGCCTTTAATACATTTTCAATTTCTGTGTCCAAACCAATTAAACGGGTTTCTATTTTTTGTGCAAAAGTTAATTTTGCTAAAAAGAGAAGTAAAATAGTCAATTTCAATTTTGTCATATTCTGTTTGAATTTTGTAGGGTTACTGTTAAAATTACTGCCAACGTCAGAGTGTGAAATAACTCCTTTCTGTACACATAATTTTGTTGATAAATAACAGCTTAAAAATAGTAAAATCTCTTGAATAAAAAGTATCTTGAAGCAAATTAGGATAAAATGAATTTCATAGCTGCACAAGATCGT
>JANOPQ010000051.1:0-4876 GCA_031421935.1 Bacteroidota bacterium
TCCAGCAGTTAAAATTAAGAACAAAAGCTCAATTTATTTCGATAGCCCCACTTGCACAATACAGATGATATACGATGTTATCAGCCGGTGTACTATCTTGCATTTGATGTTGCCTGTTTCATTTTGTTATACGCATACTCTACTTTTCGAACGAAGTTATTCTATTCGTTTTGTTTTTTTAGTTTGTATTGAATAAGTTGATTAAAAACTCTTCAATTTTTTGGTCTGACCAAGATTTTGATGTTCCAGAAAAGTTGTAAGCATAGCCACTTTTAGAGCCGAATAAGAAAAGCGTATTTACATTATTGCTGTCACCTTTTATTGCTTGCCAAACAATGTAACCGTTGTCCGATTTGTCATTGATTTTTTTTACTGTCAACCCTTGCTTTTCCCAAAATTCACCGTCCCACTTTACAAATTTAGTTACAAAGTCCTTGTCTGTTTGTGTCGCTTGGTAAAAAGGATATTTCTCTCGTGGATTTTTTGTCACTGCAACTGTGGTACTATCAGAGTTCTCGAAAAAGTGTTGTTTACTTGTCGAGTTGTAATTTATTTTTTTCCATTTGTCAGGCAAAACAATATTGCCATAAGGCAATAGCGTTAAAGTGGTTTCATTTTTCTTTTCGTCATAACTGTCTGCTATGAGCATAGTTGTCTGTGTCGTTTTGCAAGAGTGCAAAACAAGTTGCAAAACACCGAATACTATTATCAGAAATGTTCGTTTCATGCTTGTCATTTTCAAATTCGCAGTACCGATCAATCGGAGTGCAAGAGTTGCGCATAACGCATCAGGGATTAAAGAAGTAAAAAAAAAGGAGGGAATAGAAAGCTCACACTCTCTCCTCCGCCACACACTTTATTACTTGCACACTCTTTCAACATACTTTACCGCCCTTCTTTTTTTTATTTCTTTTAATCTTTATGTTGGCAGCAGTATTACTCTAACATCAATTTTCCAGTCGTCACAATTCCGCTGTCGTTCGTTACTTGGTAGAAATAAATTCCATCCGTTAGTGCGTCACGATTGAAAGTTGTTGTCTGCGAAATAATTTTTTGCCGTCTTACTTGCTCGCCAAACACATTGTATATTTTCAGTTCAACGTTTTCAAAACCTTTTTTCATTTCAAGTGTCGCGGTTGAATGTAATGGATTCGGAAATATATTTAGTTTTAGTTTATTTGAAGTATTTAATGATTGTGTATACAAGGGTATATCACAATCCGCCCATGGTACTCCGCTCGAATAAATCAACGAATCATTTAAGCGATAACAATCCAAGTGATACATGTAACCATCATTATGACAGTATGGGAAAAATAGACCTCCATCAAGTCCAATGCCTTCGATTAAAGAATAAGGAGCCCAAAGTCCTACCCCGGTGAGGTTAAAAACTTTTCTATATCCGTTTCCAAATTGATTGGTTGAATCTAAGCTTCCGACTCTTACTTCGGGATAACATCCGTTATACGAGGGTGGAATTGTATCTCCAATCTGCAAATTGAAATCAAATAAAAGTTGTTCGACAGAACTACCTGAAGGAATAAAGTAAACTCTTTTTAAAGAAGTGTCTTGTCTTAGAGCACCGTAATAGGTGAGTTGCGAATCAACTTGATGATAAATTATAGTATTGATGGTTGTATCTCTATTTGTCAAAATTATTTTCCATAACTCAAGCGACCACGGATTTATAACTTGTTTGTCGAAGCCCCATACGGCATTGCTGTCCGGAAACGGATGATATACCGATGTCTGTCCGAAAACGAAAACGGAAATCGTTAGGAGAAGAAGTGTCAACCGAATTTTCATTGCATGTCTGTTTAAGTTACCGATACAGTTTATTCGGAGCACAAAAATTGCTGCCAACGCCAGTCCGTCTAATAACTACTCGTTATCTCCAAATGTAGTAATTATTTAAACGCATTACTTTCACTTTAAGCAGCCCGTAAAATGAGATTCCATTTTGTCACTTCAAAAATAGGCCTCGTCCTAACGATTGTATTTTCGTTTGTATAGGTCGTTTTCTCAAAAAATAAAAAGCCAAGTTCTTTAAGGAACTTTTTGAAAATGTTTTTGTCAAGGATATTCATCATTCTTCTTAAGTTGTACGCGACGAACATTAATCCAACATTAGCACTTGTGGTAACAAATCATTGCAATCTTTATTTTATTACTTCAGTACATTGGTTATAGCAACTCTGAAATTTTCACTCAGTTTTCCATTAAGAAAAACAAATATCGCTGTAAAGCACTATAATTAAGTCATTTTTAGTTTGAAAAAGTGAAATTTATTTTGAAGATGGCATTGTGCAACGGTAACTGCTGTTAGCAGTAAGTTTTATTCATTTTTAATTCGAGTTGAGTGAAGCGTTTCTAGTTTCCATCCATTCTCTGTTAAAATTGCCGTAGCGCTTTCTAACCAATGAGCTTTTCTAATGATTTTATTATCAGTTGAGAATGTCGCATAGTTTTGGTATGCAATCCATGCCATTCTGATTGCGATTTTAATTTCAATAATTTCAATTGTATTCACTCGTTTTGGATTCGGTTTCCGAAGTATGGCATTATCCAAATAATTTGTAATAGAATCGTTATTCCAAACTTCTCCGTTTTCCAAAAGCATGAAGTCTTTGGTGTAGTATTTATCAATGTTTTTAGAATTTAATTTAGACCATATTTCGTCAAAAGATTCAATTACTAAATTTTTAATACGTGTTTTGTCGGCTTCATTTGAAACTTGACCGAATGAAATCGTTGTAAAAAACATCATTAAAATTATGGAGTTAAGTCTTTTCATTTTTGTTGTTTTAAATTACTGCTAACGTCAGTCCGTCTAATAACTAACCGTCAACACCAAATGTAGTAATTATTTGAATGCACTACGTTCGATCTAAGCAACCCGTAAAATGTGATTAAATTTTGGCACTTAAAAAATAGACTTCGTCTTAACGATTGCATTTTCGTTTGTATCGATCAATTTTCGATAAAATAAAAAGCCAAGTTCTTTTTGTCGAATCGCTTTCTAATTGTCTCTTCTAAAATTAGAGATGCTGTTGTGATCCGAAGCAAGCTTCTTCATTAACCACTAGAGTTCAATGTTTTTTTACATTCTTTTTCCAATGCCCGAGATTATCTGATTTGATTCAAGTATCCGTAAACAAAAAGTTTTAACAAATCCTTCGGATCATAAGAAGGTCTTCCTTCCATCGAAGTTTTCATAATAAACTTGTAATCCAGGGGATTGATACTATCGACAAAAAGGTCGATCATGCGAACTTCGTTATTCTGATCAATAATCTGATCCAACGATTCAGGATAAAGGATGCTCTGAGTTCTGTTTTTTCCTTCAATAAATTGCATGCAGCAAATATAATTCGCTTACATTTTTGTACCGCAATTTGCCAGGAAAGTAGTAAACAATTTGATGTGAGTTTTTAGACAGTTTGACGTGCGGGGTATTGACGCAGTACATTTTTACCAAATATAAAAAATAAAAAGAGAAAAAGTGTTTTGGCAATACGTATGTTACAAGTATTGCTTTTTTATTCTATTGCTAGTTTTCCTGTCACGATAATCTGTTTTCCTTTCCACACTTGATACAAATAAATACCTGTCGCTAAATGTTCTTTTTTGATTATTAAAAGTGAATTGTCAATGTTTTCAATGTGTTGTACTTTCTGTCCTATAGAATTGTAAAGTGTCCAAGTCCATTTTGTTTTAATTCCATGAAGTTCTATCATTGTGAAATCATTGAATGGGTTTGGAGTTATTGTAAGGAAATTTGGGTTGTATTGTTTGTTAATGCCGACTGTATTGAAATAACAATCGTTGTATTCAGGATTTATCCATTTAACTGTGTCGTTCTGCCAATAGCAAAGTAAAAATTCAGCGAAGTCCCAGTCAAGATCGCCATTTAAAATAAATTTGTTAATAACACCGTGATTGCTTCCGATATCTTCAATCCATTCTTCTGTATATGCACATCCTGGAAAATTAAAAATTAACCTGCGCTTTGGTTGTCCATGTAAAGTTATCGTGTCAACGGAGTCAACTATTAAAAAATTATAAGAGCAGAATAAGATTGATTCTATTGTGTCACCAACATTTGCTCCAAAGTCATAAAGCAAATATTCGTTGTTGAAGTTGTGGTAAAATACTTTTTGTCCTGAATCTCTTAATGCTCCATCCAATCCCCAGTTCGCAAGTGACGTATCAGTGGTCTGGTATAGTTTCTTATAAGAATATAAGCCAAGGATTGTATCCCCCTGAAGTTTATAAGAAACAGGGTGGCAATATGAACTAAATGGTCCAGCTGAACATTCTGCAATATTCCATAGCTTAGTAGTGTCGACAAATGTCTGCGATGTTGCTCTCATTGTCGAAATGGTAAATGCAAATACGATGCAGATTTGTTGTAATGTTTTTTGTTTTAGCATTGCTTGTAACGTCAGTCCGTCTAATAACTACCCGTCATTACCAAATATAGCAAATATTTGAACGCATTACCTTCACTTTAAGCAGCCCGTAAAAAGAAACTCAATTTTGGCACTTCAAAAATAGGTATCACCTTAGTACGACCGAGCCTTTTTTTTCGACTGCCAAAGACTTATAAAAATGAAAAAACGCTATAAGCCAATTATGAAAGCGTAATAGAATGGAATTAATGACTTTTGATTTTCAAAGTGTAGTTGTGCAACAGTGACTAATGTTATGCGTAGTTTTAAACTAACTTTGAAAGAAATCTATTTCAATCTTTCACAATCTTTCCAATTTTGATCACACCTTTTTTGTTCTTCACTTGATAAATATAAATTCCATTTGTCAGGTGATCAGTATTTATGATTGAGGAATTTGAAAAGGATTTATGTAATACTATATT
>JANOPQ010000052.1:0-13422 GCA_031421935.1 Bacteroidota bacterium
TTTTTTTATTTAGGTGTCTTGATTTATAGGGAAAACGTTTTCCAAATCAAGAAGAAAGTAATAATAGATTTATTGACTTTTTCGACACCTCTTATTTTTAGTTTTGCTTTGGCGGGATCTGCCGAATATATTGACGGATTGCTGGTGAGTTCACATTTTGGGAGTGATCAGTTTGCTATTTTCAGATACGGTGCGCGTGAATTGCCCTTAGCGGTTTTACTTTCTAGTTCGTTGAGTTCGTCTTTTATTCCGCGATTAAATCAAAGTAATTTAATTCCTGAATTATCAAACTTAAAGAATGAATCTTTGAAATTGATGAATTTGCTTTTCCCAATTACGATTCTACTCGTTTATTTAAGTTCTTGGATCTATCCCCTTATTTTCAGAGCAGAATTCATTGCAAGTGCACCCATCTTCAATACCTACTTACTACTTCTTGTTAGCAGAGTGCTCTTTCCACAAACGTTAGTGTTGGCTGCTGGAAAAACAAAAGTGATCTTGCAACTAGCTATTTTTGAATTAATCATCAACTTTACATGCAGCTATTTTTTAATGATGGAGTACGGCATTATAGGTATAGCAATCGGAACACTTATCGCATTTTATGCAGAAAAATTATTTCTAATTTTATATGTAAAAAGGAATTTAAAAGTAAACTTAACTGAATATGTAGAATTAAATAGATGGCTAGTTTATTCACTTGTATTATTCTTAGTTTATTTTTTAACCAATAAATGTTAGTAGCAGAATACAAATTTCTAAAAATCAATACTTTCCACAATATAAATAAAAACTTGCATACATTAAAGATGAAGAAAAAGCAATGTTTAAATTTTTTTAATGTAAAATCTATTACTTTTGTAGTTACTACGTAAAGTTTATAACTTTTATATTCTTAAAGGAATCAAAGTACGTAACTTTACAAAACACAAAAATTAACTGTTAAACCAATAAACTAAATTAAATGATGAAAAAACTACTAATTTGTGGTCTTGCCCTTACTTTCAGTATGGCGGCAATGGCTCAAGCCCCTAATCCGGGTAAAACTGTCAAAGGACTTACTCTTCAACAAAAGGGTCATGTTGTAAATGGCGAAACAAAAACTACACCTTCTACCACACCTGCTGTTGCTGGTTTACGTAAGGGTTTTAATCCTCCTAGCACACAAGCGGTTAATGTAATCGCAATTGGACAATCAGCAAATGCTTTTGGATCTGCTTTTGGTGCTAAAACTGCATTGTTTGCTCATCCTTCAGTTAATTCTGTATCTATGGTATACCGTTCAGCACCTGCAGTTACTGGAGATATCTCTTCAGGATGCTTACGTTTCGGTTCTTCTACGGACGGAGGTGCAACTTGGGGATCTAACTTAGGACCTCTTTACACTTCAAATGGAGCAAATGCTGCTCCATTAGCAAATGCTCGTTATCCACAAATGGTTATTTATAACCCAACAGGAAACACTGTAGCTGCTAATGCATCTGTATCTTATTTCGCTCCAACATTAGCTGGGTTTGGACCTGGTGCTAATGCAGCATGGGGTGGTCATGCTCATGGAAGCGCAATTATTGGTGGTGGAACAGGAACTGCAGCTGAAGATTTAGATGCTAACAACGGTTTCTTAATTCCTGACGGTGGTGCATTGAATACTGATGACAACACTTTCTGGATTTGTAATGGATATTTTGATGTTGTAACCGGAGACTACGCAGATACTTTGTTATTAGCAAAAGGTGTTTGGTCTGCAGGTGATTATTCTTACACTTATCAAAAAATTGCTGCTCCTTTAGCTCCAGATTTTGACGGAACAAGAACTTTAGTTGCAACTAGCATTGCTTGGGGTACTGGTGGCGTAGGATACGTATCAATGTTGGCACATGATGATTATATTGCTGTTACAGATTCCAATGCTTATCCAATCGTTTATAAGACAATTGATAATGGCGCATCATGGACAAAAGTTGCTTCTCTTGACATGAGCAGCTTTGATGCATTGTTCCAATTCGGTGTTGCTTATACTTCTGCGTTTGAATTAGACATGGCTGTTGACAACAACAATAATGCTCATCTTGTTTTTGGAGTTGGTGCTTTAGGTGCAAGTGCGTATTCAATGAATACAGGTGCTGGTAGCTGGGGTCTTTTTGACGTTTCAACGTCTAATGGTGGTCAAACATGGGGTGCTCAATTATTAGCTACACCGCAAACTTTCCGTGGTGAGTTCGCTGATGCGAATAACACTTTACAAGAAGATAGTCGTCCACAAATTTCACGTACTCTTGATGGAACTAAATTGTTCTTCTCTTGGTTTGATACTGACACTACTTTATTCTTTACAACCGACAACTTATTTCCAGATGTTCATACTGTAGGTTTGAATACGGGTACTAATTTATGGACTCCTGAAACTAATCTAACTTCTGGTTCTTCTGCTGATGGTATCTGTATCTTTGGTAACGTTTCACCATTCGTTTTAGATGGTGCAACTGCTGGTTGCTACGAAATTCCAGTTTCTATTCTTGCCTTAACAGGTGGTGGCCCCTCTTCACAAACTGATCATAGTTACCTTGATGGATTGGAAATATGTGATGCCGCATTTACAGTTGCTGGTACTCCTACTCCGATTATTAATCGTGTAATGGTAGGATTAGTTGAAAATAATGGTTCAGCTAGCTTTGACTTAGGTCAGAACTTCCCAAATCCTTTCAATGGTTCTACTCAGTTTAACTTGAATCTTGCTAAATCTTCTGACGTTACTGTTGAAGTTTACAACGTACTTGGTAAATTAGTAAAAACAAATTCTTATGAGAATCTTCAGGCAGGTGTAAGCACAATTGCTATCAATGCAAGTGATCTTTCTGCTGGATTATATTCTTACAGAGTTATTGTTGGTAGCGAAATGGCTACACGTACAATGATCGTTAAGTAATTACTTTAACTTAGGGTTTAAACCCTAAGTTAAGAGCAAAAAGCCTATGGTTTCGACCATAGGCTTTTTTTGTTTTTAAATATTTTCAGTTTGAAATTGCACCCAGAAAAATCAGGTCATTTGAATAGAGAAAGTTGAATTTTTGTTGTAGGAATTTAAAAGAAAACTTTACTTTAAATTAAATAATGAATCAACTCCAGCAGTTCTTTCCACCGTAAATCCTTCTGCATATAAAAAGCCCGATTGCCTGCCCATTTCAATAGCCCTGCCATATAAGAATTCTAAAAAATCTTTGGAAGAAATAGCGGTTGCAGGTTCTGAAGAAGTAGGATCAAAAAACTGACTTTTAAAGGCCATCACAGATTTCATTTTGATTTCCATACAGTCACTGATGTCCACCACAAAATCAGGGTTTATGTGTCGATCTTGAATATAATGATACACCGCATTAGGCCTCCATGTTTCTTGTGGCTTTCCATTTAAGATCGTTTCCACTTTCGTCAATCCACTCAAGAAGCAAGCATCCGAAACTAATTTACTTCCTTTTCCATGATCTGGGTGTCGGTCTTTTATCGCATTGCAAAGTATTATCTCAGGTTGAAAGCGACGAATTTGCTGAATAAGCGCTAATTGATGGGTTTCATCATTCTCAAAGAAACCATCTCTAAATCCCATATTCATTCTGAATTCTAAACCCATCAGAGAGGAACTCTCAGCAGCTTCTTGATCGCGTAGGTTGGCAGATCCTCGAGTACCAAGTTCTCCTCGCGTTAGATCAATTACTCCTACTTTCCTTCCAGCAGCAATTTCCTTGCATAAAGTGCCTCCTGCTCCTAGTTCAACATCATCTGGATGGGCTCCTATGGCCAATATGTCTATTTTCATAAAATCTTATTAAATCAATCACCAAAAATAGCATTTCAAGATGATAACGATTAAAAATTGTCGAATTTTGCAGGGATGACTACAGCACTCCATCAATATTTCAAATTGGTTAGACATGAGGTTCGTTTGGAATTTAAAAATTATCATGCGCTTACCAGTCTTTTAGTGTATTCTTTAGCAACAATTTTCATTGCATATATCAGCTACCGTCAGTCCTTAGACCCAATCACTTGGAATGCGTTATTTTGGATTATTATGCTTTTCGCTGCTACTAATGCTATCGCACGAAGTTTTATCCAAGAAAGTAGAGGACTTCAACTTTTCCATTACACTTTTCTGAATCCTGCTGTTGTCATCTTAGCAAAAACGACCTATAATATTTTATTGCTTTCTGTACTTGGATTTATCAACCTGAGTGCATTTTCACTCTTTTTTAGTCTTTCAATCCATGATTGGGGACAATTTTCCTTAGGACTTCTTCTTGGAAGTTTCGGATTATCGGCTGTATTGACTTTAGTATCTGGAATTGTGTCTAAGGCGCATAATCAAGCGGCTTTAGTTGCCATCTTAGGATTTCCTTTATTATTTCCATTACTCATTACAATTATAAAATTTTCTGGCAATGCTATTCAGGGTGTTGAATGGGCAATAAATCAGCCCAATTTTTATTTATTAATAGCACTGAATAGTATTATCGTTGTCCTTTCCTTCCTCCTGTTTCCTTACCTTTGGCGTGATTAAAATTGAATAGTGTGAAATCAAATATGGCAAGATCATGGTGGTGGAAAATTACGGCGCTCGCCCTTCTTTTTTTTACTTATTATGAAGGATTTCTGGGTGAGATTCCTCGAATGCCTATTCTCAATGAAACCATCCGCAATCTCTACTTCCATGTAACGATGTGGATGGCGATGTTGGTGCTAATGATTTGCAATGCCTTTTATGGTATTCTATATCTAAATAAATCAGATTTATACTTTGATTTAGTAGCCGATGAAAGCGCTCGAATAGCGATGGTTTTCGGAATTGCTGGACTCTTAACGGGAATGGTTTGGGCTAACTACACGTGGGGTGCTCCATGGGTAAATGATCCACAACTAAACGGAACGGCAGCTTCCTTATTAATTTATGCTGCTTACTTCATTTTAAGAAATGCCATTCCGGACGACTCAAAACGAGCACGTTTATCAGCTGTGTATGGTATTTTTGCATTTGTGATGATGATTGTCTTTATCATGGTATTGCCAAAAATGACGGATTCACTTCATCCTGGCAAAGGAGGAAATCCCGGTTTTAATAAATACGACCTCGATGCAAATATGCGAATGGTATTTTATCCCGCAGTCATTGCATGGACATTATTAGGGGTTTGGATGATGAGTTTACGAGTGCGTATTCGAAAAATAGAATGGAAAAATGAAGATCAATAAAAGCATGAAGAAAAACTTAACTCTACTGTCAATCGTTATGATTTCACGTTCTACTGCCTTTGCACAAGAAGTAGAGATGGCCGACACCATGCGATCGGAAGGAAAAATATATGTAGTAGTTGCTGTTGCCTTTCTTTCGTTAGCGATTCTTAGTTTTTATATGATTCGCATCGAAAGAAAAGTGACGAAGTTGGAAAAAGAAATGAAAAAGTAAAATTACAAGTCATGAAGAAAATGCACATCATTGGTATTATCATAATTGCTGTTGCACTTGCTGTAGTGGTAAGTACAATTAGTAATTCCAGTACCTATGCTCCTTTTAAAACCGCCATCGAAAATGAAGGAAGCACATTTCATGTTGTAGGGAAATTAAATAAAGAGAAAGAATTTATCTACAATCCGGAAGTGAATGCTAATCTATTCGGATTTTATTTAGTAGATAATGAAGGTCTAGAGAAAAAAGTTTTATACAATGGAAGCAAGCCGCAAGATTTTGAACGATCCGAGCAAATTGTGGTGGTAGGTAAAATGGATGGAGATGAATTTCATGCGAGTCAAATATTAATGAAATGCCCTTCTAAATACAACGGAAATCAGCAAGACCAATTGAAGGCAGTTTCTGGAGATACGGAAGCCGCTAGCTAAAATAAACAAAGAAAAATAATGGAAATTCAATACCAAGGAGAACATCTTGGATTCGGTATACTTGGAAATATTTTAATCATTTTATCATTTGCAACTGCACTTCTATCTGCTATTTCCTATTATTTTTCTTTTAATCAAAAATCAGAAATTTCAAATTCATGGAATCCACTTGCACGCCTCAGCTTTGGTGTGCATGCTGTTTCTGTATTCGGAATTATTTTCTTGATATACTATTTAATACACGGACATTTTTTTGAGTATTACTACATTTGGCAACATTCAAATTCTGTATTGCCCATGAAATACATGTGGGCTTGTTTATGGGAAGGTCAGGAAGGCAGTTTTTTAATTTGGACTTTCTGGCATGTCGTATTATCTTTTATCATCATTAAGAAAGCGGGAACATGGGAAGCTCCGGTCATGTTTACGATGATGATTATTCAAACATTTTTAGCTTCTATGTTACTCGGATTAGAATTTGGTGGAATCAAAATCGGATCCAATCCATTTATTTTATTGCGCAACCACGCCGATTTTGCTAATCTACCATTTATTCAAATGGCCGATTATTTAAGTAAAATAAAAGACGGACGAGGTTTAAATCCGTTGCTACAAAATTATTGGATGGTGATTCACCCTCCGACCTTGTTTTTGGGCTTTGCTGCTACTGCAATTCCTTTTGCTTACGCTGTTGGAGGTATGTTAACAGGTCGTGTTAAAGAATGGGTTAAACCCGCGCTTCCATGGTCTTTATTTGGCATTCTGATTTTAGGTACAGGTGTATTGATGGGTGGTGCTTGGGCTTACGAATCATTAAGCTTCGGTGGTTTTTGGGCTTGGGATCCTGTAGAAAATGCGAGTTTAGTTCCGTGGTTAGTATTGGTAGGTGCCACACATGTCATGATCATTTTTAACAAGAATGGAACATCATTGCATAGCTCCTATATTCTTTGTACACTTTCTTTTATCCTCGTATTATACTCTACTTTTTTAACGCGAAGTGGAATTTTAGGTGATACTTCCGTGCATGCCTTTACGGATTTAGGGATGAAGGGGCAATTGTTGATTTATATGGTATTCTTTTTCGTATTGGCAGTTTTCTTAAGTATCAAAAACCGAAAACTCCTCTATACTCAATCTGAAGAAGACCCTATAAGTAGTCGAGAATTTTGGATGTTTATGGGAATGTTAATTTTAGTGATTTCTGCCATTCAAATTAGTATTACCACTTCAATTCCGGTTATCAATAAATTGTTCAATTTGAAAATGGCTCCTCCAGCCGATGCAATTGATTTTTACAATTCTTGGCAAATTCCATTGGCTGCAGTGATTGCTTTACTCATGTCGTTGGGACTCTACTTTAAATGGAAGCAAACCGATATGAAGACTATGGCAAAAAAGCTTTTGCTTTCCTTCGTAGTTTCATTACTCATTACCATTGGCGTTCATTATTATTTTCAATTTGATCGCATACAGTTAGTTTTATTGTTATTTACTTCTACATGGGCATTTATCTCAAACCTCGATTATTTTATTCGTGTTCTCAAGGGAAATATTGCCAAATCAGGAGCGAGTATTGCTCATATGGGAATCGCATTTATTTTATTGGGATCCTTAATTGCAAACAGTGAAAAAACAGTGATTAGTCAAAATCGTTTGAATGTTGATTTAGGAAAAGATTTCCCGAACAACGAAAATATTTTATTGTACAAAGGGGATACCTTACCGATGGGTGAATACTATGTCACTTACAAAGATAAAATCAAAGAGGGGATTCATATTCGATATGAAGTAGAATATTTAAAAGCGAATCACACTACAGGACAATTTCAAAAAGAGTTTAGTCTTTTTCCTTTTGTCCAACTTAACGATCGAATGGGCAATGTGAGTGAGCCCAGTACGCAACATTTTATTGATAGAGATATTTATACTCATGTTACTTATGCGGAGTTGGATGATAAGGAAGTGGAGAAAAATGAGAACGAAGGATATAAGCCTGGAAAAAAATATCAATTAAGTATTGGCGATACCATTACGACTAGCAATAGTTTGGTGGTTTTGCAAAGCTTAAATAAGGATGTTGATAAGGATCTTTTAATGCTACAGGAATCGGATTTAGTCGTAGCTGCGAATATTTTGGTGATGGATGTAAATAAGAAGATGCACCAAGCCAATCCAGTATTTATTTTACGCGGTAGCGAAGCATTTAATCGCCCAGTAGAAATTTCAGAGTTAGGATTACGTTTCGCCTTCATTAAAATTATTCCTGAAGAAAATAAATTTGAAATTGAGGTCTCTGAGAAAGAAGGTAACGCTCGTGAATTCATCATCATGAAAGCAATTATTTTCCCTTACATCAATATTCTTTGGGTGGGTTGTTTATTGATGATTATTGGTACATGGATAGCCATCATCAAGAGAATTAAAAAGCTTCGTACAGCATAGCACAAATAAAATGACTTTGAAATATGGAATCGTTGGATCCGGAAACCTTGCCACTCATTTGGCAAAGAGAATGACGGAATGTGGCTACTCCATCGATTTTATTCATAGTCGCGATCATAAATCCGGACGAAAAATTTCAAAAGAGTGTCATAGCAGATTTGTGGCTGAAATTCCAGTTGCTGATGTTAATTCATTCCTATTATTCATCTGCACCAGCGACGCATCCATTCAAGGTTTATTTAAGGAATATGAAAGTAAAGGTTATTTTTTGATTCATTGCAGTGGAATGCTTCCTTTATTAAAAAGCAGAAAAACATTAACAGGTGTATTTTATCCCGTGCAAACATTTGCCAAGAAACAGGAGGTAGAATGGAAGGAAATTACAATTTGTGTAGAGTCAAAAAATGTAAAATTAGAAAAGCTCCTACTCCAACTCGGGAAAAAACTTTCTGGCAAAACCATGCTTTTGTCTAGTGAAAAAAGGGCTTATTTGCACTTAGCTGCTGTTTTCGCCAATAATTTTGTGAATGCAAATTATACCATGGCCATGGATGTATTAAAATCCCAAAATATCCCCTATTCCTTATTGGAAGGATTGATTTTGCAAACTGCTCGCAATGCAACCAAGAAGAAGCCTAGTGAAGTTCAAACGGGTCCTGCCAAGCGCCATGATATGCTAACTATAAAAGCCCATCAACAACTTTTAAAAGGAAAGTTGAAAGAGCGCAAGGTGTATGATTTGTTAACGGCGTATTTGCTGAGTCAGGGAAATTAGATGTTAGACTTTAGCTGTTAGATTTTAAATAATTGTCCAACATCTAAAATCTAAGTCATAAAATCCAACATCCAACATCCAACTACTTCCCCCCTCCCATCGGAAATACATTCCGTAGATGATCGAGGCGGCTGGAAGTTGATCTGGGGAAAACACCGTGACTTACGGTTCGGATATCTTCAATAGAATAAAAAGCATTGGGATTATGTTGTTCAATCAATTTTCGGACTTCTAAAATATCTTTTCTCTTTACCACAGTCAAAATTACTTTCACGGGACCTTTTGCACCTGTAGCATCCATGGTGGTAATTCCAAAATTTTGATTCGTTAGTGCTACGATTAATTCTTCAGAATTGCGTTGTGTGATAATGCGCATGACTTGTAATCCGAGTGCAAGACGTTCTTCAATTTTGATTCCCACAAATATTCCCATCGAATAACCGGTGGCATATGCTAAAAAGCAAACTGGATTTTGCAAATTTTTCATGATTTGAGAGATGGCTAAAAGCCAAATCAACACTTCAATAAATCCAAGAAACGGTACAATGTATTTGATGGATTTACTCAAGAAAATATTTCTTAATGTTGCCAAGGTAACATCACTCATCCTTGCCAAAAAAATCAAGAAGGGTAAAACTCCCCATTGCCAGACATCGGTTGACATAAATTCACTACTAAACATATGCATTCAATAATTTTTTTACAAGTTGAGGAACACCAACAGTCGCATTTTCAACAACCACTGTAAAATGGGTTGGCAGTTCGTGAGCATTTGCATTGGGATCAATCAGAATTGTCATCGTATGATCAGGCGTAAATTGAAGTAAACTTGCAGCTGGATACACGGCTAAAGAGGTTCCAATGACGAGGAATATATCGGCTTTCTCAGTGATCATGATCGCTTCATCCATTTTAGGAACACTTTCACCAAACCAAACAATGTGTGGACGTAGTTGACTTCCTCGTTCACACTTTTCACCAAGATGAATGCTATCCGTATTCATTTTATAAATCAAGGACGGATTTAATGAACTTCTCGATTTCATGATTTCACCGTGCAGATGAACTACGCGAGAGGATCCAGCTCGCTCGTGTAAATCATCAATGTTTTGGGTGATTACGATTACTTCAAATCCTTTTTCTAATTCAACCAACGAGAGATGAGCCGCATTGGGTTGAGCTGAAATGACTTGTTTCCTGCGTTGATTATAAAAATCAAGTACCAATTCCGGATTCTTATACCATGCCTGAGGGGTAGCGACATCTTCTACGGCATAGTTTTCCCAAAGTCCACCACTATCCCTAAATGTTTTAATTCCGCTTTCTGCGGAAATCCCTGCACCCGTAAATACTACTAATCTCTTCACCATGCAAAATTCGTCATAATACGAGCGAGAATTAGGCGAATGTTAAATAAATATTAACGTGTGAACGTTAACATCAAAGAATAACTGAATCATGTGGAAATGAAAATCCACTCAATAGCTCCTGCGTTTTCATTCTTTTTTTACCAGGTACCTGAATATCTAAAACATTGATAAATCCATCCGCTGCACTAATCTTCAGTATTTTCTTCCCGTCGGTAATGAGCTCATGTGTCAAAACGGTGCCTCCTGGTTCTGGAATAGCATTTAATATCTTTATGAAGATAACTTGCTCATTGGGCATCTTCAATTCAAAATAAGCCCCAGGAAATGGACTTAATCCTCGAATTTGATTATGCAATTCGTGAATGGATTTGCTGAAATCGAGTTTGCCATCTTCCTTAAATATTTTTGGCGCTTCAATAATTTTTTCTCCTGCATCCAAAAAGCGTTGTTGACTTTGTTCCACTACACTTCCAGTTTCGATAGCCTTAACTGTTTGTAGTACCAACTCCGCACCTACAACTTTCATTCGATCGTGTAATTCACCTGCGTTCTCGTTCTCTCCCATCGGAATTTCTTTACGAAAAATAATATTTCCTGTATCTATTTCGTGTTTGAGGAAAAAGGTAGTGAGTCCCGTTTTTTTTTCTCCATTCATAATGGCTCTATTGATGGGTGCTGCACCACGGTATTGAGGTAACAACGATCCATGCAAGTTAAAAGTTCCTAAAGGGGGCATGCTCCATAGCGATTCGGGCATCATACGAAATGCCACAACAATTTGTAAATCGGCATTTAGTTTTTTTACATCCTTTAAAAATTGAGGATCATTCATTTTGATGGGCTGCAACACATTTAATCCATTTTGCCTTGCATACTCTTTCACTGCTGAAATGGCAATTTTTTGTCCTCTTCCTGCAGGTTTGTCTGGAGCTGTAATCACGCCCACCACATCATATCCATTCTCCACTAAAATGCGTAATGAATCCACTGCAAATTCAGGAGTACCTAAAAAAATTATTTTCATTTCCCTTGAACTTTTATATCCAACAAATCAATCTTTCGTCCTTTCATGCAAATGCTCATTTGATTTTTTGAGTCTTGATATTTCACAAATACTTTTAAATTATTTTGAAAATAAGCAGGATCTAGTAAGTTGGGTTCAAAGTAAATGGAGTCTGCATTCATCAATAAAAAGCCGCAAGCTTCTAACTCATGATAATCTTTTACGATCATAGCTTCGTAACCTAAAGGTACTTCTATCACAGGCTCTGCTTCTTCCTGAAGGACGGATTCCTTTTTCGTTTTGCAAGATGCAACCAAAAGGAACATCAGGCAAAAAGAAATTAATTGTATGCTTTTGATTTTTCTATCCATTTTCCAGAACGAAGATAAGCGTAACCAATCAATCCGAGTGATATCCAATAGAAAACCTCTGCCAACCAAACGATTTCCAGTGTTGAAGGATAAAGGTGAGTGAAAGTAAATACATAGGACAAATAAATTAGCAAGCTAATAATTTCAATTTTCATAGCTGCAGCAGTAGCTCCTGTACCTGAAATTCCAGCTATGGCAATCATTGTCAAACTAAATACAAGTGTTGCTAGGCAGATCACATAAAAACTTACTTTAGCCTCAGCATTTAGCGTAGGATCCGAAGAGACCAAGTCAAACAATACATTTTGAAAAAGTATACATAGTAAAACGAGGACACTAGTGATAGAAAGGGAGAATCTCATGATCTTTTTAGCCAACGGCAATACATCCGATTTTTTTCCTTGCCCCAGTAAATTTGAAACCATACTATTACAACATTCCGAAAACCCCCAAACAGGAGTCATCAAAAACATGTAAACGCCACGAAGAATATTTGATATTGCCAATTCTCTTGAACCCAATTTTTCAATCATCAAAAAGAAGATGAACCAAGAACCCATTGAAAAAGCATGCTGAACAATAATGGGGGTTGATAATGTCATGATTTGACCAAATGCTTTTCGGCTAATGTTTTTGAATTTAAACAATTGGAATTCCTTAAACATCGATCTTGATAACGCATAAACAAGAGCATAAACAGCGGCGGCAGATTCTGCAAAAGCGGAAGCAATACCCGAACCATAAATACCCAATGCCGTGCAACCAAATCCTCCAAATACAAACATGTAATTGAACAAAACATTCAGTAACATCATTAAAACGGTGGTATAGGTGATGATTCGCGTTAAGGTGATACTGGTATAAAACGCTCTCATAGCAACAAACACTGTCATAAAAGGAAGTCCCCATGTTCGCCCATTGAGATAATCAATCACAAAGCCAACAACTTCTTTATCTTTTACCAGTAGAGACATAAAAGCGGGAATCATTTGATAGACGAAAGTGACCATCAAGAAAGAAAATCCTAGCAGAATCAATAAGCTATGATCAAAAATATTTCCTATCAATGCATGTTTACCTTCCCCTGCTTTTCGAGCCATTAAAATTTGTGACCCGATACCAATAGCCACTGCAATCATGATCAACAAAAAATAAAAAACACCTCCTAATGCCGAAGCGGCTAATTCCTTTTCACCAAGTCGGGATACAAACGCTACATCGGTAAAATTGATCACGGTACTGGCCAAACTACTTAAAATAATAGGCCACGATATTCTCCAGATGTCAGAATAAGAGGATTGAACTTTCATAGGTGATTGTACAAAAGTCCGAAAAAGGGCGTTTGGATTTTAGTGAAAGATAAAATCTTATCAAAAATTTGTGAATGCTGAGTAAGTATTAAGCTTTTAGTGATTATCACAAAATGCAAGCAGGATTTACACCTGTTTTTAAAATGAATGTATCTAGTTCCAACTTTAGATATAAATTAACCATTTAAATTAAATTTTTTAGCTCGCATTCGATAAAACTGTAGTATTTTCAGTTTTATCGAATGCGAGCTATGATCGTGGG
>JANOPQ010000053.1:0-14093 GCA_031421935.1 Bacteroidota bacterium
GCTTTTTTGCTTTGAAACCATTTACAAATCTGCAAGAAATCTAATTATTTTTTTCGTTTTCTTGCAATTTTTATACATATTTTTTCAACACATCTAATTGCTTTATAATGCTTTAGTTGCTTTTTAAGGGCTGACTAAGTATATTTTGCTAACAATATTTTCTTCTACTATAACAGTTATTTCTTTTGATGTCATAGGTTCTTTTTTTCAAAGATAATTCTTTAAGGTCACAATTTGTGACCTTAAAGATGCTTAAAAGTTAGGCTGGCATGTGATTTAGCTTCTTTTGGTTCGTCCATTTTGTTTGCTTGATAAACTTCAATACTGCTTATAAATCAATGTACTGATAACCTTTGAATTGTTCTGTATTTAAGATTACTACCAAATTTAATCAACAGGGCAGTGACAAAAATAGCCGCAAATGGCTTAATTTCCTGCTTATACCAATTCCATTTATATTTTAGTTCAAAGCTGCAACGTATTTTTTTACCGAGACAAATTAAAAAAATCGTTGCATAGCCATAGTCTACGGAACTATCTTTTTAAGAAGTATTGGTGAAAAAGGACTAGCAGATCGGATTAAAATATAATTGGATTTGGTATTAGTAATCCTCTAGAACAGGAGTTATTCTGGGTAAAGGTATATGCGCTGAGAAATAATGACATCTAAATTGTAATGTTCTAAGTCTCTTGATACCGTTCTTTTACCCTCTTGACGAACTGTTCGGAAATTCCGAACAGTTGCATCTTGCACTAATTCGCCTGACTGAAAAATGGATTTAGTGTGTTCACTGATGTTAGCCTTGCTGGATTGAAAAAGTTCTACCAATTGTAATTGGGTAAGCCAGACAGTTTCATTGTCAAACTTTACTTCGACTACGGTTTGATTGTCGGAACTTTGATATATTAGTATTTCACTCATTAGTTTTTTTATTGAACTTTTTATTTCATCAATGTTGACAAGTTGGAGCTGAGTTAGTATATAGATATAGTATTTTAAGATGAATTGGTTTAATTAATTGTAATATAATTACAGCGTATTTTTGAAGCCATTTGCCTTGCATTCTACGGCTTCGCCCCAAAATCCATATTATTCCCAATACCTTTAACTTTATCATCCTTTTCTTATCCAATGTATCCGAAACGTAATAAGTTTTCACTGCCTCTTGAAACAATATAATTCATTATATGTCTTTATCTTAACATCAATATAAAGATGTATATTATTTATGAAACCGCCAAATTCGTCGTTGTATGTCAGTAAATACTTAGGGTGGCATGGGAATTCCATGGGTAAGGGGTCTCACTTTTTTATTCCTAATGGTATTGCCCAAAAACCACATTTTTCCCTACCTTCACCATACCAAAACCCAAATCATGAATCATTTCCTCCGACTTATTTTAGTCGCTCTCCTGCTTGTAAAATCGAGTATTAGCTTAGCACAATGGACTCAATTATCTACAGGTACAAACTACGATATAAACTGTGTTCGGTATGCTCCCTCAGGCGATGTATGGGCTGGCACTTGGAATGGGATCTATCGTTCTTCCAATAGTGGTTCAACCTTTAATTTTGTGACTGGCATTAATTCAACACTCGGAAACTCGCAAATCATTGGAAGCTTCGACGATATTTATGTAACCGGACCAAATTCTGCCATCGCTTCAGGATCTTATTATTTGGGAAATGATTTGATAATTTTTGGAACTTCAAACAATGGTAATTCTTGGTCGCATAATTATTATACAGGTAGTGGTACACTTCCGCGATACATTAGTGCTATGGATTTTGATGGAAGTGGAAATGGTGTAGCCGTTGGTGGAGCAGGTCGAGTATATAAATCTTCTAACAACGGTGCTACATGGATCAGTGCTGCCTCCGGTACTACCACCACACTCGAAGATGTTTCATGGGTAAATGGTTCTACGTTTGTTTCCGTGTCAGGATCGAATATTTATCGCTCTACAAACAATGGTACCAGCTGGACATCGGTACTCAGCCTTCAAGCTAATATCGAAAATATTTCATTCGCGCGTGGTACAAATACGGGATATGCTGGCGGTTTTGGTACGATGAAAAAATCAACCGATGGCGGACTTACTTGGGTAACGATGAATTTGCCTGCTTATAACATCCGCACCGTCTATACTTTTAGCCCAGACACTGTTTATGTTGGTGCTTATGACGGTGTGTATCGCACCATCACGGGTGGTTTATATTGGGAAAAATTCAACATACCGAATGTAAAATGGGTGAACGATATCACTTTCTATGATGCCAACAATGGTATGGTGGCCGGCGATAGCGGTTATGTCGCTGTTACATCTAACGGTGGTGGCTTACCGATGCCAATTTCTACCTTTAATTTAACAGGAGGTAACAACTGTGAAGGAAGCACCATTCAACCCAATAATTTAGGTAATCCAGCATGGTCGTACCAATGGTTGTTGAATGTAAGTGTAGTAAGTACATTGCATTCGCCAACCTTAGTGTTGAGTCCAAGTGGTAGTGTTACCTTGTCTCTCGTTGCTACAAATAATGGCTTTTCGGATACATCCTCTACTTCATTTTTCATTTCGCCTATTCCGGTAGTGCAATCATTTACTGTGATTAGAGATACAATATGTACCAATGGTACAGGTCATTTTACCATTCCGAATAGTCAAGTGAATGTATTTTATCGAGTATATGATAACAATATACCCGTAGGTACAGGCTTTACTGGAAACGGTGGTAGTGTCGTTGTTTCAACAGCTGCAAATCAAACCCTCGTGAAGCCATATAAAATTAGAGGTATTATTTCTAATGTGTGTGGAGCGGATACGTTGGATGTTATCGATTCTATTTTCATTGGTAAACCTGCCACCAATGTAACGGCTGCGTATTACCGCGATACGGTATGTCCAGGAGATACCACCTATATGTTGGTTTATAACTCTCAACCGGGATGGGAATATTATTTAGCCACTCAAAGTTCAATTAAGATCCAAGGGAATGGAGGTACTGTTGGTATTCCCGTTCCTGCAATTACCAGTAATAAAAACCATAATGTGTATGCTAATCTGATGTCGCATGGTTGTATATCACAGATTGGTGGAACCTATGTGCTCACCTACATGTTTGCCTCCGTAAATGTTTTACCAGGTACATTGATGGGCGCCGTCAATCAACCCATCTCTTTAACAAATGCAAGTAGCGGATTTAATGTTTGGGATTGGGATTTTGGTCCGAATGCAACGCCTTCTACTTTTAGTGGAACCAATCCAACGCCTGTGTCTTTTAATACACAAATGGTGGATACTATTATTATCACTGCAAAACTGAACAATACTTGTCAAAAAATTATTAAGCGTCCCGTTTATGTTTATGGTGTTCCTGTCCCATCATCAATGGATACTTGTAAATTGGATACTTCAGATGTGGGTTCCTTGTTAACGTTGAAAGTACGAATGGATGATTATAATAATATTTATTTTGCAAATTATAATGCTTCTAATCCCAATTTCTTATTTATTCCGACAGTAGGTAAATTGGATTCCGCAGGAAATAGAGTGTATTTTAATTCATTTCAATTGCTTTCCAATCAACCGGGAATGCAAGGATTACCTACTGGAATTACGTACGATCGTTTAGGTAACACTTACATTTCCACGCACTACTTTGCTGCTGCTTATTGGGATTATCAAGGAAATTATATTCGAAATAAGAATGCGTTGATAAAGATTGATGCAACAGGAAAGTTTCAATGGGCAATAGAGAGTCCTGCAGCTGAGTTTACGGATCTGATTACCATCAATAGTAGAATGTATGCTATCGGTAGAAACGTTTGGAATGGTTGCATGATGCAAACGCCTAAAGGTGGTTTTACTTACACCTCAACGGTGAATAATAAAGGCGATGCTTTTGTGATGGAATGGGATGATACCGGAAAAATTCTTGATTTTGATGCATTCGGTGGAACCGGAAGTGCTGGTGTTTCAGGTCCTGTTCCCTTTCGTGCGAATGTTCCTTTAGTAAGTCAGTTTTTTGATGTAGACACCTTGCGTCAAAATTTAATGGCAAGCAAAGCAAATAATGGCGATATGTTGATTTGTGGTATGATCACCACACCAACAGCAGGACAAATAATGAAATTTGGAAATGCAACTTTGACGAATAATCTACCTGCAAACAGCAACGGTCAGCAAAAAAGCATTTTTATGACGAGATATAATGCAACACAAGGATTTACCTCAGCAGTTAATTTGTTGAATGGAAGTCCAAGTTTTATAACGAATTTTATTGAAGATGTAAATGGAAATTATGTAATCATTGGTAAAACGAAAGATCGTATAATTACTTCAGCAGGTGAAAATATTTTTAGTAATTCAACTTATGATTATCAATATTTAGCTTCATTTAATCCCAATGGAAATTTGAATTGGATCGTGTATGCTGATAGTATGGCTTTTAATTCGGTGGGTGCAAATGCAGATGGATCTGTATCTGTAGGTGCATACATGAATACTAAATATTTATTGGTGGATGCACTTCATCAAACTTATAATGTTTCTCCAGTAGCTTCTGTTGGTTCATACATGTTACGATTTAGTGCTACCGGTGCATTCCAATATGGTGATAATATTAATTTTTATCCAATCATTGATAGCCGACAAGATGTATGTGGAAATTATCATTCGTTGTTTAAAGGTGGAATCCCAGTGGGGTATAAGTTTATTGTTTCTACTTTGTCTATGAACAATAGTTGTTCGCCAAATTGTTATGCTGCTTATGATCCCAATAGTTTGGATGCATCTGCTATTTCTCTGAGTATAAGTGATACCACCATTAATGGACCAAGCAATAGAAATCTATTCGTAAAAATCAAGAATAATGCATTATTGCCAATTACAGGAATGGATATTCGTTATCAAATCAATAATAACGCCGTTCAAAATTTTGCATGGAATGGAAATTTAAGTACGGGTGGTTCCGATAGTATTTTATTGGCTGCCTATAATTTTAACCGATCATATAATCATGTTAAAGTTTGGGTACATCAAGTGAATGGTAGTATAGATAATCAGCAAGGCAACGACACGGTTAAATTGTCGCAAATTGTTTGCTCTAATCCCTTAAACGGAACGTATTCATTAGGATGTGATACTTGTTATTTTGATACGTTCCTTTCTTCATCGAAAACAATGAAACGTTGTGGTGTTTCCGGACCTGTGAAAATTGCTGTAGAGCCTGGTGTTTATTATGAGCAACTCACTGTTGATTCAATTCCATTTGCTTCTGCTACTGATTCCATCGTCTGGACTTCGGCGAATGGAATTAAAGAATCTGTTGTGCTTGACTTTGCTGCTAATAATATCAACTATTACCGAAATACAATTCGTTTAAACAGAGCACACTATTGTAGTTTCGAAAATATGACAATACAGAATACCTCTGCCGCTCCATTTGATGCCATGCAATTGGATCATGGATGTAGAGCATCTATATCTGTTGATGCAAGTTCGGGTGTTAGAATATTGAATAGCATTGTGCATGCTCCCAAGAGATCTAATCAAGCTGGAAGTGTTGCGCAGGGCATCGTGATGGTGGGTAATATGAATAATGTGGTAGTATCCGATAATTTTATTGATGGTGGTGAGAATGGATTAGAAATGTATTATGTATCCATAGGTCGTGATGTATCGATTTTGAGAAATGAACTTTGGCAAACGGGAGGGATCCGACTTGGAAATGTAAAGCGATTAATGGTGGATGGAAATAAAATTCGATATATTTCTTCTTCCGGATTTGGAGGAACTGGATTGAGTATGTCTCAATGTGATTCTTTCATTGTAAAAAATAATTTGATTAGCAACGAAGTGTGGGGTGGTGCTTCTCTTTATTTAACTGGATGCGATTGTCAAACAGCATCACCATGTTTAGTTTATAATAATAGCGTTGGTTACCAACCTTCCTGGTTGCCCTTTGAGTCCGCAACTTTCTCTGGACTGAATCTAGATATTATTCATAATAGTTTTGGAAATGGAGTTAAGCTTTTCGCTGGGATGAATACACCTACTTTCCGTTTCAATAATAATGTGGTTCGCAGTAATAGTGATTTTACAATTGATTCTTATGATAAGTTAGATTTTATTCAAATGAATAATAATCGTTATATTTCTAATGGTGTTCCAATTAAAATTATCAATGATAATATTGACTACGACTTAGGAACTTGGAAAGCATTCTCTGGATTTGATTTGCAATCCGATTCTGTGACGGCATCCTTCCGAACATTGTCTGATATGCATTTACTAAATGCAGTGGCTATGCCCGGAGTTCCCTTCTCGGGAATTTCTACAGACATGGATGGAGAGATACGAAGTTTGACAGTACCAACCATTGGTGCCGATGAGTTCAGTGTTGCTACACTATTGTCTTCAGTATGGCCAGGCGATTGTGACAGTACGAAGAGTGTCGATAATTTTGACATTTTACAAATCGGATTGAACTTTAATAAATATTATACCTCTCGTCCTACTTTATCTAATGCATGGGTTTCACAACCTTCCTTGCTTTGGAATAAACAACAAGGCAATGGAACAAACATGCATCATGTAGATTGTAATGGCGATGGACTTATTAATTTATTAGATACAGTCGCCATTTTTAATAATTATGGATTGTCGCACCCTGCTGCAAATCCGCAGGTGCAAAGTATTTCTGTAGGACCCGATTTGAGTATTATTCCTGTTGGTACTACTTTCACAGGTGGCGATACCGTCCATTTAAAATTGATGGCGGGTACGTCGGGGTTAATGGTGAATGATATTGGTGCGCTTGGATTTAAATTAGCAATCCCACCATCTTTAATAGTGCCCAACACATTTGTGGTAACGTATGATAACAATTGGATTTGTCCAGATACCAACTGTATTCTATTTGCAAATATGGATGAGAGTACTGGAGTTGCTGCAATCAGTATGGCACGAAAAGATGGAACTGGCGTAACTGGATATGGAGAGGTAGCGGATGTGAGTTTTGTGGTGAATGCAGTTTATAGCGGTAGCCCCACAGTGAATATAAATATTAATCCCTACCAAGCATTTGATCCTATTTCTACCGCAATGCCATTCACTACCAATGGCGGAACCATTACAATTGTAAATACATCGGTAGAAGAGTTTTCATTGATGGATGGAGTGCGCTTGTTTCCAAATCCAACTAAATCGGTAAGCACCATTTTATTTAATTGGAAAGGCAATGGTATGGATAAAATGTCGATTCGAGTGCTGGATCTTTCCGGTAGGATGGTTAACAATGCAATTCAACTGATACCTCAATTTGGGGTTAATCGTTTGGAAATAGATGCGGAACCTTTTGCGAAAGGAATTTATTTTATTGAATTGAGATGTAACAATGAAAGTAAAGTATTGAAGATGTTAAAATATTGAATGTTTACCAGCATTAATTTTTTATCAACTTCTTGCTTACGGTTCCGTTTTGGTTCTGTAATTGGATAATGTAAATTCCTGGAGAGAAAGAAACAAGTTGAATAATATGCTTTTCTTGATAAATAACTTCTTGAAGTAGTGTCCGGCCCTCGAGATCTAAAAGTGAAAAATTTACAGGCAATGATTGACTCTCGAGTGTAATGGATGTAGATGCAGGATTAGGATTTGTTTTTATGCTAAACGCATCTTTAATACTTGATAGGCCGGTAGTAACACTATTGGAATTCGCTGGAACCGCTTCAGCTTGAACCAAATTTTTTGATCCGCTTTCTTGTAAAATTGCCATGGAGTAAATTCTGGAAAAATTCCAAACAATATTACTGGGAGTTAAAAATGAATATACCAATGAATCGCCAACTAAGGGAGGAAGATTTATGTTTATTCCATTAGCTGGACTTAACGCTTTACGAAATACATCACGATGCATAGTTTCTCCATTTCCGCCAGTATAAAATACAGTATCTTCTGCTAAGCATACAAAGAGTGATAAAGCTCCTAAACTATGCGAGCTTTCTGTTTTTACGATAACAGTGGTGCGAATGGAATCTATGCCGAACTTTTCTTGCACGATCCGCAAACTAGCAGGTGATGTTAAGGATTGATAGGGCATAAAAATGGAAGAATTTCCATAATTGGTACTTGCTGATACAACGTTTCCATTTATTACCAACCTTGGAGTACTTCCATAAATCGAATAGTAATTGGTACGAGCATCATTATCTATTGAATTTTGTTGATAAAGTAAACAATTGGGATAGGGTGAGCTTGGGTGAATAGATAGATGAAGCGCATCGGTTTGATTATTAAAATTAACATAAAATCCGGGATTCCTGGAAGCGCATATTCCACAATTAGTATTGGTAAAATGTTCCACAATTATTTTCTTGGGAACTTGTGCTTGTAAGGGGGTAATTCTAACGAGAATAATCAGGAGTACAAATAGTATGTTTTTCATGGTAATAAATTTTAGTGATGACTAGTTTTTATTTGATAATACTTTTCTTTATATAAATTAGAGCTTCTCTTTTGCAATTGCTAAAGAGAAGCTCTGGAAGGGTTTATTAATAAGTGGCCATCCCAACTGCTGATGGTGGTAATTTGGTAACACTGCCAATAAGTGATAATCCGCCTAATAAAGTTCTGGAGTATTCCTGAATGGTATGATCTCCTCCACATAATGTATAGGCATTGAAGTTATTCCTGGTTACAACCATATCAAGAGGTCCAACGCCACTTACAATAACCGGGTGTATTAAATGCAAACGGCCAGTATGTCCAATGTAATAGGACGAAATATTATCACTGGCAGTGTTTGTTACAAAAGCATATCTACCGAATTTAGTAGTAGCAACCCAACATGCTGCTGCTTGATTACTGGGTACCGCTCCATTTACAGCATTCAAATTTCCATTGTTTATTCCAGCATAGGAGGTAAGGGAGCTCGCGCCAGGTGCTCCACCTGCTGCATTGGATACAATCATATAATTATTTCGTGCAAACTCAAATCCAAAAGGCGTCTGTCCTACAGAAGGAATAGATGTAGCAGATCCTGCAACTCCGTTGTTGTTGACCATGAATTTTGAAATCATGTTGGTCGCCTTTTCGGTTACATAGAGGTAGTTTCCGTTTGGAGAAAAAGAAATTTGTGCAGCTCCCGCGCCAGTGCTTTGCATGGAACCTGCAATTGGACTTAGTATTCCTCCCATTCCAATGGTAAAACCATGAATGGAATTTGACCCCGCATTTACTACATATAATTTATTCATATGACTCGTTAAACTAACTGGCCTAACTCCACCTGATGGAACTGTGCTCACTAAAGTGGGGTGTCCATTGTTACCAATAGTAAATGATGAAATTGTATTATCTCCTGCATTTACTGCGAATAATAGTCCTTTGCTCTTATCTGTTATTACTGCTCCTTGTGAGCCAAGACCACCACCGTTTCCAGTTCCGCCACTCATAACAGTTGTCTCTAAAGAGAGATGTCCATTCGATTGTTGTCTAAAACATAATACACTGTTTTGTGCCGCATCATTGCCTAAAATGTAGACAAAGCTATTCTGTCTTTGTTGTTCGATGTTTCCTGTCTCTGTAAAGATTTTTTCATCCGGATTATTGCCGTTTTCATTGATGAGATCAGTACTTGAAATTCCTGAGGATGCATTACTGCTTGACAGATTATCCTCTTTGGTACATGCACTCATAGTCAGTACGAGTGCAGATGTTATTGCTAATAATATTTTATTTTTTTTCATGATTAAACGTTGATTTTTAAGTTCTTTAAATTAATTAATTAGCAAAGGAGGCCCCCTTTAATATAGAAGATGAACAAAACGATTAAAAGGTTGGGTTTACAATTAAATTATTTTTTAAATCAGTTTTAACCTCAATTTGAAAATTAAAACTTAAATGTAAATCCGGTTGATAATCCAAGGAAATGAGGATAAGAGTTTACGGCCATGTTTTTTGTTATAGAACTTAGTGAACCACGAAGTGTAGGCTCTAAATAAATGTCAAGATGTTTTTTCAAAGCAAAAGAAACTCCAATTCCCAATTGATATCCGAAATTTACTTTCTTTAATCCTTTCACCTTATTAGTGACTGTTATTTCGCTTGTCTGCATTGCTATTTTTGCTTTTTCTTGTATGATAAAATTTGCAGTTAAGCCAGTGTTGGCATAAAAGGTAAATTTGTTTTTTGAAAATTGATACCTAATCTGGGTCGGAATATTTAAAAAACGAATAACTTGTCTACAGTTCGAATTTTCGAAAAGTGTATCGCCTTCCTTCGCCTGTAAATGTCCGCCATCATTGGGTAATTCAATAACCCCACTTGATGTAGGGTACATAAAATGAAATTGATTTTCTCCATTGGCTTCGGAATACAAAAATGGCAACTGCATCGATTTAACAAGCGATGAATAGCTGATTCCACCGCCCACACTCCAGTTTTTATTTAGTGCATACTGCATATTTATTCCCGCAATAAATGAATATTCAGGCTTTTCACGATCCTTATACATCACCACCTCGTTAAAATGATTGTTGCTTTTGTCTTTTAAATAATCCATGGATATTCCTTGCGCAAAGTAAAGTGAAAGCGAATATCGGGGATGTTCAGCATGGTTTACTTCAGCAACGAGTATTGCTTGCATTACAGTGTCTATTGAAATCGAATCGGATTCCGTATTTGATATGGATGTACTATTCGCTGTAAATTGATTGTCCGTAGATATATTTATTTCATTATTTTCTTCACTAGTAGGAATAGCATTTATGGTAGATTCAAATAAAGTCGAAACGTTTGATGTTTCATTTGCATTTTCATTGTTAGTTAAGATTATATTTGAATCTGAAATAGGCGTAGTTAAGTCAATTGTTTTTCGTGTTGACTTCTTCTTCTGTGAAGGATGTAAATTGGCTACGACAGATTTGTTTTTGTAATTTGATGAATTGGTAGGAATTGTAGTAGATGCAATTTTCGTTATAGGATTGGTGGTTTCAGTTGAAATTGGATTCGAATTTATAGGGAAGTGTTGGTTTGCAATTTGTACAGATCGAAGTATGTTTTTTTCAGTTGATTTTTGTGTGGTTGAATGAAGTGGCAATGTAGTTGTAGGTACGAGATAATGACAAGTTACAAAGCAGCATAGAAACAGAGAGAGAACAAGAGAAAGCAATTTGAAATTATTAGCTTTGCGTTGAAATACCACTGCTTGCTTTTTGTTTAAGTCTCCTTCTAATTTACTCCAAGCTGAAGCAGGTGGTTCCATCGAATGATCATCGAACACCGATTTACTTACTTTTTCTATGTCCTTATTATCGTCCATGTTGTTGTTCGCTTATTGTTGAAATCTCGTTTAATTTTAGTATCTTCTTTTTTAGAATTGATTTGGCTTCAAAGAGATTTGATTTGGAAGTGCCAATATTTATGTCTAGTTGGATTGCAATTTCTTTGTGTTTCAATCCTTCAAAAACATATAGATTGAAAACCATTTTATAGGCTGGTGGTAATTGATGAATTAATTTCATGAGTTCATTCGCTTCGATTTGACTCAATATATCTTCTTCATAATAATTATGGATTGATTCTAAATGATCATCAATATTTACAACAGCAAAGAGCCGAGAATTTTTTCTGTATTTTTCAATAGCAGTATTTACCATGATCCGACGAATCCAGCCCTCCAAGGAACCTGCTTTTGAAAAGTTGCTGATATTGTCGAATACTTTCATAAACCCTTCGTGGAAAGTGTCCTCGGCTTCTTCACGACTTGATGAATATTCATAGCATACTGCAAACATCTTGTCAGAAAATTTCTTGTATAGCGCATTTTGGGAGGATCGGTCCCATGCTATACATCCTTTGATGAGGTTGTCAATGTTTTCTTCAGCCAAAATTTGTCTTTCTATTTAATTAGATGATAAACGAGATAAAAGGGTTGTGTTGTGCATGTATTATTTCCCAGTTGATCAACGCGATGAGATTCAACTTATGGGTATTTGGATGTATACTAGCTGTACGACTAAGGTACGAATTTTTGTATTTCTTTGAAAATTAGTTTTTTAGCACATTGAATAGCTCGCTCTATAGAAAATTAAGTGGTTGAATTTTAAGAAGGAAAGAGGATAATAGAGCAGGGTGAAAGCTCTAATTTAAGTTCGATTGAAATGAAAAGAAATCAACCAGAATGATATTTTTGCAGCATGTTGTATTTAATAGAAGTGAATTTACCTCTTAACGTGATTGGAAGTGGAAGATTCTAAATCCTATGATTCCATTATCTTCGACCTCGGTGGCGTCATCATCGACCTCGACTATCATCGTACTGCTGCTGAATTTGTCAAGTTGGGCATGAGCAATTTTGACGAGATCTATTCAAAAGCAAAACAATCTAGTTTATTTGATGATTTTGAAAAGGGTATTATGTCGGTAGATGGTTTTAGGAGTGAGCTAAAAAAGCATCTTCCCCCAAACATTAGTGATGAACAAATAGACCATGCCTGGAATGCCATGCTTATCGATATTCCAGTACATCGTGTAGAATTTTTAAGGAAAGTAGGAGCGAAGCATAGAATATTCTTATTGAGCAATACCAATCGCATCCACGTAAAAGCTTTTACTAAAATAGCAGAGGAAATTTTTGGAAAAAATAATTTTCTTTCCATCTTTGAGAAAGGCTATTTCTCTTGTGAAATGGGCATGCGAAAACCCGACGCGGAAATCTTCGAAAAAGTAATCAACGACAACAACCTCGATCGCACTAAAACATTGTTTATTGATGATAGTAAACAGCATATTGAAGGAGCACAGTTGGTAGGTCTGTTTAGTGAGTTGCTAGCGGTAGAGAAAGGAGAGAAGATAGAAGAGAAGTATGGCTTTTTGATTTAGGATTGACGAATTTTTTGTCTTGAGTATTATTTTGGTCCACCTAATTGGTTGCTTATAAAAGGTCGTTGAAGCGTATGAGTTTACTATTGATTTTTATATTAGTATAAAACAGAAAAGGGATGCTTTCGCATCCCTTTTCTGTTTTATGAATTAATTCATGTTAGCGAATTACATTTACTTTCGTCGTTTGAACTTTTCCATTGTTCTCGAGACGGATAAGGTAATTCCCGCTTTCTAATGCAGATAGATTGACCGTCCTTAATGAAAGACCAGCCATATCTTCGAATCTTTCTACCATCATGTTTTGTCCCATCATATTTTGAATGCTGATGGTGCTAATTCCATTTTCAGAAGTAAGATATTGAATGTTTACTTCAGATTGAGCAGGATTTGGATAGGCATTGCTGATTAGAATTCCGCCTTCCATGCTGTTCTCCGCAAGTCGAATGGATTCTTCCGTCATCTGTGATTCGTTCGCTGGCAAATTGATGATGCTGTTGTTGATCCCAAATAGGTTGCAAATAAATGAACCGAATACGAGGAACGGAGCGCCCTGAACATCTAAAGAAGCGCAGATACTACCACCACCTTGTACCAATAAACCATTCACATCAAAGCCAGTGGTTACACCTGGTACAACAATCCCTAAATTGAGTGTAGCCGGATCATAAACCAAAGTGTGAATTCTGTATAACCCAGTTTGCGTCACTGTAAATTGCGGATTCGCACCTGCTTGCTGAATAACTAAACCTTGTCCTCTTGTGAGTACATAGACTACCTGATATCCTGACGGTACATTTGAATTTCCTACAGGATTACCGGTTAATACTGCACTTCCATTTTCTAAGCAGTTAAGAAACTGGTCTGGATTAATGTTTCCTGCATCAGGATTGTTCACATTGAACTGTGCACCGGCCACATCTAAAGAAGCACAAATACTACCACCACCTTGTACTAATAAACCATTCACATCAAAACCGGTGGTTACGCCTGGTACAACAATGCTAAGGTTAAGCGTGCTATCATAAACAAGTGTATGTATGGTATAAAGTCCGCTGCCAGTTACAGTGAAAGAAGGCGTATTATTTACCTGCTCAATCACAAGACCCGTACCTGAAGTAAGAACATAAATTACATTGTATCCCGCAGGAACATTACTATTTCCATCAGCTGTTGCATTCAATGTTCCACCGGCTCCGCAGATG
>JANOPQ010000054.1:0-13987 GCA_031421935.1 Bacteroidota bacterium
GAGGATGTGTTTCCTCCGTTTTTTATGGCATCTCCGGCAGTTAATTTTCCAATGGCTTTAAATAATATTCCCGCAATTGGTTGCACTACTGTAACCGTGACAGGTATATTCATAGATGAAGGAGAATGTGGCGATTTGGTAAACGTTGCTACAATCATTCCACCTAATCTAAGTGCCACCGCGTGTGTAGATGTTTCATGTATATTTCCTCCTCCTGGCCCTAGAGTAATAGAGATTTTCGATGATGAATATCTTTCATCCTTCACATTAAGTAATACTTTAAGTTTACATACAATTCATGTTTATGATTACAAGACCTTGACTATTGATAAAACGATTGATTTTGATAATTGTACTTTTATAATGGGTTCAGGTTCCAGCATCATCGTCCAATCTCAGTCTCCAGGTCAACAGATTACTGTAAATATGGATAATTCTAGATTATATAGCTGCCCACGAATGTGGCAAGGTATAAAAGTAACAGCTGGAACGAATTTTTATATGGATGCATCAACTTTGAGAGATGCCGACAAGGGCGTTTATCTTGAAGACTATGCTCATTTTGAAATTATAAATTCCTTTTTCTATGATTGCGTAGTGGGTGTTTATAGTCCTCCGTCTAATAGTGGTTCTATGTCGAATGCTTTTGGAACTATTACCGGTACCGAGTTTGGTCTCAATGCTTTTGCTTTAAAAGGAAATTATTCCAATATTAATATCCCAATAGCACAAGATGCATTTGGCACAGTTGGAAGAGCCGGTATATTATTAAATGATATTACTTTGGACGTTGGCGATGATGCTCAACCTGAAAATACTTTTTTCAATATAAATTATGGTATTGAAATACATAATTCGAATGTGGATGTATACAACTGTAAATTTCGCGATATTGTATTCGACCAATTTTATTATCCAACAAAACCTTACAAAGCAGGAGCCGCCATTTTTGCGGTAGCTACCGAGCCTTCTTATACGCTAAATGTATTTCCAGTAGTGGGTGCAACTAACCAAACCATCTACAATGCCCCAATCGGAGTTTACAGTGAAGGGTACAATGCCTTTGTATTGCGTTTAAATATGGATCAGGTGAAAAATGGGGTGTGGTCTGAGAAAAGTGCTTTGTGCGAGGTCCAAGTGCGAAATTGCAACATTAATTCGACTAGCGCAGGAATTTACTGGTTTAACAACGACCGTGCCTTAAGAATGGTTGCTAGTGAAAATGTAATAAATTCCTCTAGTATTTGTATTTATGCGGCAGAGATCCTTGATGGCAACAATGCCAATTATCTAATTACTAATAATAATGACCTAAGGTCGACTTCTTCCCTTGGAGGGATATATTTGAGCGGAGTTGAAAATGCACAAGTGGACTACAACACAGTTTTCACCGATGGCAACCCAGTAAGCGGTAGTGTGGGTATAGGTCTTCACGAAGGAAGGTCAAATAGTTTAATGTGTAACACAGTAATGAGTAGCATTCCACTTTCTAATTTAAATTCCTTTGGGATGAGAGTAAATATTAGCTCCGATAATACTATTTCTTGTAATAATTTTAATGCTAGTACTACAGGTGTTTTTTTTGGAGGTCTCTGCCCCAATACTAGGTTTAGCGGAAATGCTATGCGAAACAACTGGGAAGGGCTTCGTCTTAACAATGCTGCATTAATCGATGATCAGATTCATCGAGGTAACCAGTGGATTAATTATCAATCACCATTTGGTGCGGCCATTTTTAGTAATCCTAGTAATTCGGAATTTATAGTTCATACATCTCCCGGTACTGCCTTTTTCCCTTCAGTGAATGTGTCAGGATGGTTTACAACATTATCTAGTGGTACTCCATTTAACTGCGCAATAAGTCAAACCTGCAACGCTTTTATTGTTGATCCACCGGGTGATCCTTCGGCAACCGATCGTTTAGTTGCTACAGATAGTCTTCAAACCATAATATATAACAATGAAAGCCGAAGCATGGCCCGTCTACGACTATTCGAAAGAATGCAAAGTGATTCGGTAAATACATGGAGCGATTCAGTATTTGTGGCTTTTTATAATGAAACTGCCCTGTCGCCCATTGGAGAATTAAATCAGGTAAGTACTACCTTAGCACATTCACTTGATTTTGATTTAAACGATTATGCCCTCTTAACTTTAGCTGATAGTTTAATTAAACTCAAATCCGATAGCATTCATTTGCTTGATAGTTTGCAGTTAATTTCACCCTCACTCAATTATAAAATTATGCGTGAGAGTATTATTTTACAAATTAATAATTTAAGAAATGCGGTAAGATCTATTTTAACGTCCAAAGCGTTGCAACAAGGAATGATGCGAGACTCTGCGCGTTTAATCAATTCAGCCATACAGCCTGTAGAGTTACCTGAGCAAAATCAGCAAATATTTAATGAAATTGCCGTACTTTACCAGGAGTATGGCGATAGTATTTTAGAGTCAAATTATAATTCTTTGCTGTCCATTGCACAGCAATGCCCATTTGCCGGGGGAGGAGTTGTATATAAAGCAAGGGATTTTTTAAGAAGAGTAAATGATTCTCTTGTTTATTATGATGATGCAGTTTGTCTACAGAATGGTATATTTCGTGAGGCATTTAATACTGATCAAGGTAGTGAAGTTATTAATTTAAAATTAATTCCAAACCCAGCCTCCAGTACGGTAGATATAATAGTATATCCTATAATAGAGGAGCCTTGTCGTATTACGATAAGTAACTCTATGGGAGAAGTGGTTTATAGTGCTATAGGTGATAAAAATGCAAAATTGAAAACCGTAGACATAAGTAATTTTGCAAATGGAATTTACATGGTTTCTGTTCGGAGTAACTCGCTTTTTAAAAATGCTAAACTTACTGTAACAAGATAGAATATGGTAAGAAAGTACTATTTTATCCTTATTGTGATATGCATTAACTTTGGTGTAAAAAGTGATTCTTTTGGTCAAGGGAAAAACAGTCATTTTCTTTTAGGTTATGATACTGGATTGTTCGATACTAATGTAGTTTCAACTAAAGCTGATCTTTATATTACCCAAAACACCTACACCCTAACTCCATCTAATTTCAAAATGCCTTTTCGTGCATCACAAGCAAATCTTTCAGATGAAAACGGAAATTTATTAATGGTAAGCAATGGGTGTTGGGTTGCTGATGCTACTGGAGACACAATGCTTAATGGTGGTGGATTAATTCCAAATTCCTATACGAGTTCAAAGTGTAATACTTTTAGTGGAATTCCTTATCCACATTCATCAGTTTTTGTACCTGATCCTTCTGATTCGAACAAAATATATTTGTTGCATCAATCCGGTACCAGTTCTTCTAATTTTAAATCCAGCGGATTGTACTTTACTGTTGTTGACAAAACGCTTAATGGAGGTTTAGGTGGTGTTGTAGCCGGTCAAAAAAATCAGGTTGCATTTCAGGTAGGATTGAATCCAGGCATTGCCGTATGTAAACATGCCAATGGTGTGGATTGGTGGATACTCGTTTTTAAAGACAGTTCTGATATTGTTTATACTATGCAGTTAAGTGCTACCGGATTCTCTACACCCATTCAACAAGTATTGGGAGTTTCACCTCCTGTTTATTTATTAGGTCAGATGAGTTTCTCCCCTGATGGTAAAAGGTTTGCATACTCTTATTTTGATGGCACATTTGGAGCCACCAATAATTACATCCGATTGTTTGATTTCGATCGCTGTACAGGGCTTCTTTCCAATAAAACCGAAGTAGTTTATATTGAAAATTATGGTGGACTTGGTCTTTCTTTTTCACCGGATTCAAAAAAATTATATGCAGGTACTTTTATAAAAATAGTTCAACTTGATTTAGATACTTCTAATGTTGCGGCAAGTCTAGATACAGTTGCTGTATATGATGGTTATGGTTTTCCATATCCTTTACTTAAAACAGATTTTTGGTTAATGTATTTGGCTGCTAATGGGAAAATATATGTATCCTCTGGAAACAGTGTTATTGATATGCATTTTATAAATTATCCCGATAGCAATGGCATAGCATGCGACGTACAGCAGCATGCTATTCGTTTACCCTGTTATGCTACTCGTGGTAATGTTTACCACCCCAACTATTACTTAGGTTGCGACACCACCTTAGGTTGCCCTTGTTTGGTTAGCACTGGAGTAAATGAATATGGGAAACATGATTTCAGTATTAAGTTATCGCCCAATCCGGGTAGCGCGGGTTTTGAAATATTGTACTTGCTTCCTCAAAATAAAAATGGAATCTTGAGTGTTTATGATTTGCAAGGTCGTTTGATGGACAAACAAATACTTCCTCAATGGTCAACGATGCAACATATTCCAGCTTCAAATTGGGCTCCGGGCATTTATCAAGTACGTATCGAGAGTGAAGGGTATTCCAATACTAGTAAGTGGGTGAAGTATTAATTCTGTTTAATTAGATCAATAAAAAAGTCTATCATTTAGTTAATGCAAGATTGCGTGTGGACGGTCTACACAACCTGTCCACACGCAATCTTGCGGGGAACACATTTCCCCGTACCCCTTTGGAAACAAATCACAATTGAAAAAGATTATTTATTTGAATTTAATGAACTAAAATAGATATAAAAAAATGATTGCAATATTATTACTTCAAAAGACTATTTAGATTTTCAATTAGAATATTTAAGGTTTCTATTCTATTTTTCTTCCAAATTCCTCCGATTATTTCCTCAGCGAATTTAACTTCACCCGGCTTTAGGGATTCTTTTTTTAACATTGCAAAAGGCCCATCGGTTTCTGTTAGTAATTTCTCTTTTGGAATCAACTTTGCTAATTCCAAACCTTTCTTAGTATCTAACATTGCTGGACCAACGCTAAACCAACAACCTAATGTGATTGCTCTTTCCACTTCACGTTTAGTCCCGGAGAACCAATGAAGAACAAACTTGCCTGCTTCCAAATTATTTTCAATGCAATCTAATACATCACTTGCTGCATTTCTTGAATGGATGCTAAATATCCGACCGCCATTTTTTCTTGATTCATCCAATATTCTATTAAAAATAGTTTTTTGAAGAACCATACTGTCACGATAAGGTTGCGATCCGTCAATTCCAATTTCACCGATGTACTTACATTCGGGAATCAATGAAATTAATAATTCAATCTCCCCAGAAAATTCCTTTACTAGTTGCGGGTGCAATCCTAACGCTGGTCTTACAAATTTGCATGAATTCATCAGCTCAAAGTTTTTCTTCCATGCACGCGGAGTTGTTGTAACAGCAAGTGTTATAATTTTATCGTCTTCACATTTTTGTATGATCTTTTCAAAATCCGGATAAAGGTCCAAGTGGCAATGAAAATCAATTGCTTTGATCATGTTGTTATTTACGCTATTGTTTTTACTCCGTTTAAAAGAAATTCTACTTCTTTCATTCCACGCAAATACATACTTGTTAGCTCACCAATTTTATCAGCATCCTCTAATAATGGCCCTGGTTTATAAATAAGCATTCCTGCACATTTGGTAGATTTATTAATTCGACTAATTGCATGTTGAAATGCCCTGATTTGCCTTCCTTCGGCAGTCTTCGCATTTAAGGGTTTGGCTTTTAGGTTTTTCAGCCGATATCCAGTTGGATCAGTCTGCAAACCCATTGCATGCCCAATAGCTGCACGTCTTATAATGCAAGGCACACATTGCCCACAATGCGCATCATTAGAAGCAGAGTATCTTTTGGATGCAGGTGAAGCACAAGAAATAGAAGTAGAAATAACATTCTTTAAGAATTTTTGGTCTTTGCATTCCTTGAGCATTTCTCCCTTTGTTTTGTTCCAATAAGGATTTTTAAGTTTCGCAGGTAATTGAATTTCATCAAGAAGTTGCTGCCATCTGTGGATGTAATAGGGGTGAGCAGTTCGAGTACTGGAGGCACCAAGTCGTGTTCCATCTAGGGGTACATTCAAGGCTATCAATCCGTTTTCAGGAACAATTAGTTCGAAATCTTTTTTAAATGCTGTTCCAACAAAACTCGCCAGTGCGAAAAATAAAAATGATCTTCCTCTTGTTGTATACTCACTTTTAACATTGGGAAATAAATTATCATCAAAATGCCCTGAAGGTATCCGCACACGATCAAATTTTACTTTTTTTCCAAACTGATCGTTGATTTTTTGAAAAACCTCTTGCTGTGATTTACTTACTGTCGCATCACCACCATGACTTACAAAAAGTGGTTTTTTGCCCTCATTGATTTTATCAATTGCGTTTATTAGGCTATCCATTCCACCTGAAAATAAATGGATACCATCGTAAGCAGGAACAGTTGAATATTTATTGTTAAAAATGTTTTTGTATAAAGCATTTCGATTTCTAAACTCAACCCTCCATCTATCTCCAGTTAAAAATCTAAGCATTACTTCAAGGTTTTTCTTGGCATTGTTCCACGCATGAACATCTGAAACAGGTAAAATAATTTCAATTTCCCTGCACCAATTATCCTGTGAGGTTTGTTCACGATTTAATTTTGCATCTGCCATCTGAACCATAAGTGCTAGCACTAAAAGATCAAAACCTTTTTCACTAGGTTTAAGTTTCAAATGTCTTAGTTGTTTAACTACTTCGTGAATACCAAATCGCCAGGATCTATCACCCGTTAAAAAATCTATAGGAGCAAAATTTGCTTTACCCGCAGAATACTTCGGATCAACAACTTTATCCTTTGTTCCGAAATAACCATAAAATGAATATTGTTTTGTCATGATGTCTTTTGATCTGCAAGGTTTTGCATGAGTTGAAATGAGAGCTCAAACAATGTATCGATGAAAGCACTCATTTTACCTGATGGAAATACATTTCCAGTTTTAACAATAGCATCTGATACTGCACCTCTTATAAAGTCATGCATTTGCGATTCAATACTCTGTATTGTTCCTACATCGTGGGCTAAGCTAATTGTATCATTTCCAATTGCATTTAATATTCGATCATAGATACAATTAGAAATGAAAACTTCCATTATAGATGAAATAGTTTCTGCCGAAGGTTTTTCCAAGTCTTCAATACCTTGTTCTGAAATTTCTGCAATTGCATCCAGATATGCATCCCTACTAAATGAATCATCTAAATCTCCCCCAGGCTTACATATAATATCTACAAGTGCAGTATAAATTTCTATGACGGGACGGTTTTCAAATTCTCCAAGATTATATTGTTTAATTACTTCACGAAGCCCCCGCTTGGAAGAGTCAGAAAGTATATTTGCAAATATGGTTCCTGCTCTACGCTCGGAGGCCATACGCTTCGAAGCATTACTTGATCCACCTGAAGTTTTTCCTACAAAATTAGAAACAGCCTTTTTCATGCTGCCTTTATCTTTTCCGTTAGATTTAATAAAATCGTTATAATTTCTTCTTGCAGCAGTAAACCTTTTCTCAGGTTTAACCGGAGCTAAAATATTTAGACGTTTCTCACCTTTTTCAGATTCATCATTTTTTGTAGAATCTACTTTAGCATCATCATTATTACCTGATGGCGTTTCATTTCCTGAATTTTTCGAATTTTCATCATTGTTAATATTACCATTGGTTTCGGCATCTATCCATGAAGGAATTAGCGGATTATTGTTTGACCCTCCGCCAAAGGATGTTGAAGTTCCCATTATTGATTTCCTCCTATTAGGGTACTTAATCCACTTCGCATCGCTTTGTTTTGTTCAAGGTTTAACCATTTCTGTTTGATCGTCTCATGTTTTTTCTTTGCAGTTACATCAGTAATAATTTTTTCATGCCCGGTTGCAAACCAAAATCCAATTTTGTCCAATTGTATCCCTTCAAATAATTCAACAAATTGTATTTGTAATGAAGGTTGTGATTGTATTAATTCTTCTATTCCTATAAGTTCAATTGGTTTTGTAGTAAATGAATCATTCTCCAGAAATTTTATTTTTAGTTGCTTAAAAAGAACTTCTACTTCATCGCTACTAAGTAACTTTAGGTCTTTATTGACAGATTTTGCACTTGTCTTTCCTCCAATTAATTTTTTAATAAGTGCATTTAACTTAGGCGACAGCGGTGCAGATCTTCCTAGATAGTTTTTGCGATCCTTAATTACAAATAAATATGGCTTTAATGAATTCTTCTCAAAGAATGGTTGTATTGAAGCCCACTTTGTCACTTCACTTTGTAGTTTCCAATCCTCAAGAATAATATTATCTTGAGTTGTCTCATTATTTCCATTTTTATCTGTTGAATGTGCAGCTTCTAGAGCAACCAATTCAATACAAATACCTTCTTCTGAATTTGCAACAGACGAAGCAATATGTTCAAATACAGTTTGTGGCAAGAACATTTCTGCAAGCATCAGCTTAGCTAAAACAGAAACATTTATAGCATTACCAAAACCTCTTTCCTCGGAAACTCTCATTCGAAGATTAAGTGCATTCAAAAATCTTTTTATTTGACGTGGATTTCCTTTTGTGCCTGCTGAAAGTATCGGTGTGATTTGTTCAGCAAGAAGCATAGATGGTTGAACTTCCGTGTATCGATCCTTTAGGACGGATTTTATTTCTTCTTCATTTATACCACTACCTTCCCAAGGTTTTTGCAAAGCTTGTTTTCCGAGTTGAAGAATTGCATCAAATTCCTCAGATGATTCACCTAGAACACTTCCAATCAACAGTAATGTTATATATATTCTAGTTTCTGTTTCGCCCAACGAAGGGATACGCATTGGAACTTGAATAAGTTTCTCTAAATAGCTTCTTGAATAGGTTGCGGAATTACCAGTATTAGATAAATCCGGGAAATGCTGTTTGACTGAATACTCTATCATTGCCTCATCTGCACCAACAATAAAAACAGTTTGTGGAAGAAAAACAAATAGTCTAATTGCTTCTAATGTTTCGATTGTTGTTTCTGGTAAGCATCGATCTAAATCATCAATCAGAACAATTAACCGTTTTATTTTTGCCTTTTCTATAAGGTCTTCAAAAGCTTTTCTAAACTCTTTTATTTCTTTTGGAACATTTTTACTTGCGGTTTCTTTAATAAGTCCTGTTACATCGATATTAGATAATTCAGTATTTTCAATTGCATCACTTGCACTTGCTGGATTTGCAATAAAACTTTTTACTCCTTCAACAATATTCTTGATTTGGCCGGGAGCTGGCATTCCTGTAAAAGCCGTGAAAGCAAGCCCACCCGCGCTTTTTGCAGCCTTCAACCAATCAATACTTCTAAAAATATTTTTAACCTGTTCAGTTGCCTTTGTTAGAATAGGTCTTCTTTCTATCAACTCTGTAACTATACCTTCAATTACAGCAATTTTTGCATCCTCGAATCCTTGAAATTGCCAACCATTGAATTTGATACAAACAATTTCATTTTCTTCTTCAAATGCGCCTTTAATCATTTCAAGGATACTCGATTTTCCTGCACCCCAATCGCCATGAACTCCTATTGTCATTGGCTTGTCTAAAGTTTCAGTAATTAAACCAACAATTGTCTTTGCAATTGCTTCATTGTTAAGTAAATCGACTTTTGTTTCTTGATCGGTAATAATACCGAATGAGGACTTATTAGTTGGCATTTTAGCGCTCGTTACCATTGGTTACCCTACAAATTTAGTGCAAGTCAATGATTTATACAATTATACCCCTTTTACTTCAAATAATCAAATTTGCGAAAGGATAATTAAATACCTAGCTTTGAGATACTAAAACCTTTATAAAATGGGAATCAAGCCAGGACCTAAGAGAATTGCCAAAACAACGGGGAAGCCAGATAAGAGGCAACATGACAATAAAGAAACACCAAAGAACAATCCATCATTAAAACCGCACAAACATAAAAAGGGAGATTAAGTCATCAATATTTTGCATTTACTGTATTGATGACATTGGTTTTGTACCAATAAATTTATACTAATGACATTTGTTTTAAGATTTTTTTTGGTGCTTGCTATTTCAGCTATAGTGATGGAAATAAAATCTAATGGGTATAACCGAACAATTTGTGATTTTCTATCTAGTATGACGAATAAATATGCTGTTGAATTTTACGGCCGGTTAAAGTCTGAGTTTCCAGTTTCTTACTTTAAACCTTGAACCTTTCATTAAATTGTATTGAAAATTTAAATTCCAAACTTTGAAATTTCAAACTGCTTTTCTTTCTTGTGATCAATTTTTCTATAAACTTTTCTTTCCAAATAGTTCATTTGGGCTTCCGGGATTTCTAATCTGCTAAATCTAAACTTCGCCTTATTATATACAACCCCTATCAATTTACCTGCTCTTTCGTATGTAGTAACTTTCTTTTCTTCAAGTAATTTGTAAAACGATTCCAGAGTGCTTGCTTTTTTGTAACACACTTTTATTATTTCCAGTAATTGATCTTTATCTGTAGCTCTGTCGGTTCGCATTTTCAATTGATACTCATTATCCGTTAACCTGCCTTTCACTTTTTTCCCTACCTCAACAATTGATTTTTTAAGTTCAGGATATTTCACAATCTGATGCTCTTGCATTCCTTTCTTTAAATAAGATAATTCAGTTCGTGAAAGTCTAAGCGCCCGCCCAGTCTTATTTTCAATTCCTGACGCGAGAACATGTACGTGATAGTGTCCTTTGTCAAAGTGAGCAGTAGCAACGTACATACCTCTAGGATTTCTCTTGGTAATGTATTCTTTGGTCATAGCCTCCATTTTATCAAGTGTCAAATGCTTGCTGTCATCTTTATGCCAAGAAAGAATTTCGTGTGTAAAATACACGGAGTTACTTCTCTTCACTTTTCGGAATTTTTCATTCTCTTTAAGTTGGGTATGCCAGTTCTCAATTCCGGTTCCTTTGAGATTATGGGTGAGTGTAAAACTCTTGTGTGAGGAATCTTTCAATCTTTCTTTATTGTTGAACATATATTTCAATAGACTTCTAAATGTTGGCTTTTTGTTGGACTTTATTTTGACAATCATAATGCTAAATTTTAGAAGGATTTCGGAATAGTTGGTCAATCGATTCTTCGAGTTTAATGATTCTCTTTTCTACTCTTTCTAATTTCATCTCAGCATCCCAAAAGAAGCGATCTCTTCGCGTTGCAATTGCCCGTATTTCGTTTAGGCATTCAGATAACATTTGTTCCAATTCTGCTACCTTATAAGGATTCGGTACAAGATATTTTTGTTCAAGATATGCTAAGGCACTTTGGTATATAAATGTGGGAACAGTGAGAGAATGGATTTTGGCATTTTTATTTAAAATAGTGAGTTCTCTGCTGCCTTTCTTGAGTGTTATCGTGTATTCCTTTGTATCGTTTCGTTTCGTTCGTTTATAGTTCAATAAGTATTTTTTTCGGTACTCTCTTTTAACCTCTTTAATTTCTTCATCAGTCCCTTTCTCAAGGACACCGCTTGCTTCTAAATACTCCCATAAAGGACAACTTCGCTTAAGCCGCATTTTCAATTTTAGGTAAAGTGAGTAATGGAATTGAATCACTCAAATCATCATTTGTATTCTGTATAGGAGGCATTTCACTGTATTTTCTGTATTCACTATTCTTGTAATACGGACGAAGTTTTGCAATCATTGGATTGTTATTCCCTGAAATGATTAGTGCTTGATTGGATTTAAGTGTGCGTATTTCATCATTGGTTAGAAGAGGACGAATCGATTTATTTTTCTTTTGATCTTCGTACTCATACTTTCCCAAAGTTGCTTCTAACTCTGTCGTCTGATCGTGTGATAATCCTGTGAAAAACATCTTTGTGGTGCAGTTGGCACGGATAGCATCTGCATTGTATTTGCCATAGTTATGTATGAGCTGATTATAGTCTTGAAGAAGAATGAGAATACCTGCATTGTGTTTTCGGCAGTTGGCAACCGCCAACGCTAACGTTGGCAAGTTGAGCGATGAAGCTTCGTCTATGAGAAGGAATATATCTTGTTCTGTTTTTGAAGGAAACCGACTCAGCAAATACGAGAAAAATTGCTCGAAGAGAATACTTGTGAGGGTGGAGTAGTAGCGTTGGTCTGCGATTGAATTTTGTATAAACAATGCAACTTTCTTGGTGCGAAATTCATCCATATCAAGTGTGTCTTTTGATGTCACTTGTGCAATAGAAAAGTCTGCAAATGTTTGAAGAGAAGCCTTACAACTTGCAACAACTCCAGACACAATTTTCTCATCATACGATATAAAACTTTTGTATTCAGAAAACGTGACTTGATCTGCATATTTGCTAAAGATTAAATCAATCGATTTGGGATTACCCCCCATTTCATTTAATAGATGCCGTACATTATATAGGTTTTGAAATTCTTCTTCTTGTGTTTTTAAAATTGTTATAAGTAGGGTAAGAAGCGCAACCGCTTGAGTATTCCAAAATGGATCGGTTGATTTTCCCCCTTGCCCGGCAAAGACAAGCATTGATGCTACCTTTTGTATTTCTGAATTCGAATTAGCTCGTGCAAGTGGATTATAGAAAACAGAGTCTAATGGCTTGGCAAAGTTCAATACTTTCACATCATAGCCTTGTGATTGAAGATAGCCTGATGATTTATTAAAGAGTTCCCCTGAAGGATCGTGGACAATGAAGGAATCTTTCATAGTGTATAGTGATGGTAAAAGAATCACACTAGACTTACCTGATCCTGTGCCCCCGATAGCGATTGCATTTTGAAAAGACAACCTTTTATTTTGATTCCTATTACCTGTTAAACAAAATCCTGTTTCTCTTCTTGAAAGAATAGCTCCAGGTGAAGCAAACTGTGCATTATATCCTTCATTCCGCTTAGGTATTGCGCTATAGGATGTTTCCAAAAACTCAAAAGTAAATCGAAGCAGTTTTTCGAATAACTCAAATATGGAAGTGATGAGTGAAATGATGATATTCATAGAGATTAGTTATTTAATTAGTTGCTTTAAATATCCGTTGACGTGACTTAAAATAACTTCAATTAACCTTAGTGTTCCCCACACTGATACTAGAAGTATTTTCCAAATTAAAATGAAGAGCAATCGAATACCCCTTTTTAAGATGTCTTCACCGTCCATTTTTTATTGAATTTTGATAAAGTTTGATTGAATTTATACTGTGACCCCATATTTTGTGAATAGTTATTGATATTAGGCTACCTAGCTTTTAGACCCAATTCCAAAGATTTTCGCATTTGAAACGAGTAGTATTTATTATGTTTTTACAGAGTGATTGACTAAAGTCTAAAATGAATTTGAAGTTCGAATAATAAATTTTGCATTTTGTTTTTCCAATAGATATTTATATACCTCGCACATGAACATAAAATTTTTATCAGCTTCTCGTGTTGGTGGTTGATACACAACATACACAGTTATATTTTTTAAATCATTCGGCAAGGGATAAATCGAATCTATTTTGTATGCTACTTGCCTTGCATTTATATTTTTACTGAATGGACTCTGCGTATAGCAATTAAATAGGTCTGAATTTTCTTGTAAGTCACTATAAATAACTAAAAATTTATTTTCTACTTCAGTCTTGTTCATTTCTACTAGGATGTCAGCAATACTCCTATAACACTCCGAATATCCTATGGATTTTGAATTACCATATAATGAATCGTACCGCGCAACCATATGCCTGATTGAATCATAAAAAATCATGATTAATTTATCTCTGTAATTTGGGTCATTAGAATGATTTTGTTTTTTGGACTCAGCATCGTTCCCCAAATGCAGATTCAAAGTTGGATTAAGTTGCTTGTCACTTATGGTGGTGATTTTAAAGGATGCCTCTTGCTCTTTATGATTTGTGAAATTATAAAGTGCCAAAAGTGAATTGGCGTGAGGTTTTACAAGCAATTGATCAGTGATATCAAAGATTACACACAGTTCCGAAGAGCCGTATGTAATTTCTGATTGAGTGTTGCTACAACTCTCAATTATGCAAAGAATGATTACTAAAATTGCTAGTGTTTTCATTTGTAGATGGGTTAGTATTGTGGAAGAATAGTTTGAATTTCATTTTTGG
>JANOPQ010000055.1:0-3033 GCA_031421935.1 Bacteroidota bacterium
AATGAATCAGACGGATTACGTATATGCGAATGTTCAATTTAATATCTAGCGTCGGTAAAATCGCATAAAAAGGTCGGCTAAACGAGCCGACCTTTTACTGTAAACTACAATACTATAGATGAAATCAATTTTTCAATTGCTTAGTACACCACTACTCGTTGATGAAGTCTCCTTCCCTCTTCATTCAATACGACTAAGTACACACCTCTTGCTAATTCGGTAGTTTCATATCGAGTTGAATAGAGGAATCCATTTCCAACAATTGATTTTGTATTTACCAAACGTCCTTCGGCATCCATCATTTCAATGGTGAACGAAACATTCTCTTTCGTTTGATAGAACAATTCGAATTGATCGTGTGCAGGGTTTGGATAAATATTAAATACGTTACCGCTAAGATCTCCTTCACGAATACAACTTGTTATTGTAATTCCAGCTAAGTTTCGAATGACTGAGTTACCACAGGTGTTTATTGCTATTACTGAAATCACCTGATTCGTTGTAGAATTTGGTCCAAACAATACATTAATTACTTTGGTTCCTTGTCCACTTACAATGGTGGCAGTAGATGGAACGGTCCAATTGTATTGCATTGCTCCCGTTACTGTACCTACTGAATATTGGAAGTTTCCATTGGTACAAACATTCACCGGTCCGCTAATGATACTTGGTTGAGCCGGAGGTCCCGTAACCGTGAGTGTGCGCAATGTGCTAATTCCACATCCATTTATTGCATACACAGAAACCGTTCCTGTCGCAAACGAAGCATTCCAATTTACTACAATGCTCGTTCCCGTGGATGATCCTATGATGGTTCCGTTTATTACATTCCACTGATAAGATGTTGCCCCTACCATTGGTGTGATGGAATACACCGCTCCTACTACATTACACATTCCCGTTAATGGTCCTGTGATTGGGCCTGGAGCAGGTAGAATATTTAATCCAACCGCTTTTGTCCTCACCGGACTCACACCACAATTATTTCCTGCAGCTACGGAAATCGTTCCGCCAACAAATCCTTGGCCGACGCTCACTGCGATACCAAATACAAGTATATTTTAGTCCTATCTGCTAGTCCTTTTTCACCAATACTTCTTAAAAAAATAGTTCCGTAGGCTAAGGCTATGCAACAATTTTTTTAAATCGTCTTGGCAAAAAAATACGTCGCAGCTTTGAACTAAAATATACTTGTAATTGGTATAATTACATTCGTACCTGCACCACTTATGATTGTCATTCCGGCAGGTAAGGTCCAAGTATAGAACGTTGCTCGAGGTACCAGTGCAATTGAGAAAACAACTTAGGCTATACGAACGTTTGTTGTAATTGAGGGTAGCTATTGATTAATGGTGACATGCAACACTGAAAACAACAATAAACTATTACATTTGACAAACAAAACATGACCAATTTAGAAACACTACAACGCATCAAAAAGCTAACCATATCAGCATTAGTTGCTGACGAAATTCTAATGGGAATTTTAGTGCTAAAAGGTGGTAATGCATTAGACTTAGCCTATAATATAACAAATAGAGGTAGTATTGATATTGACTTCTCTATGGAGAAAGACTTTTCAGAAATTGAAAAGCAAAGATTACTAAATCAAATTGAATCCTTGCTAAATGATGAGTTCTCAAAAGAAAATTTAGTTGCGTTTGATATTAATTTTTCGGATAGGCCGCAAAAAATAAATGATGCTATTAAATCATTTTGGGGAGGCTATCTTTTAGAGTTCAAGGTTATTCGACACAGTAAGTATGTCGACTTGAATGGAAATGTAGACTCCCATAGAAGAAATGCTATCCCTTTGCATCCGGATAACTCAACAAAATTTACAGTTGACATTAGTAAGTATGAATATGTTACTGATAAACGGGCAAAGGATATTGAAGGTGCTGTTGTATATGTTTACTCTCCCGAAATGTTGGCTCTTGAAAAACTCAGAGCATTATGCCAACAAATTCCGAATTACAAAGAGGTAGTATTTAGCATGACCCCGCGTTCTAGAGCAAGAGATTTCTATGACATTTATAATTTAGCCAAATCATTTTCCATTGATTTCAAATTAGCTGACAATATTGAATTGTGCAATCATATTTTTGAAGCAAAGCGTGTTCCATTGAACTACATATCTATGTTGCAAGAACAACGTGAATTTCATAGGCAAAGTTGGGAAAGTGTGGTAAGCACCGTAAATCAGAAAGAAAATTTAAAAGAATTTGACTTTTACTTTGACTATCTAATTGATCAATTCAAGCATTTACCTTAAAATCCTTTAGGATAGTATAACTTCCATTTTTCAGAGAATTCCTTATTGCGTATATCATAAGTCAGGTAAAAGTTAAACTTCATATCTTTTTTGAAATTCTCGAGATCAGTTTCACTGTATCCAGCTTTTTCCAAGTAAAAACCAATTACTTGATGATAAGGATATATAAAATCAAGTTGAGATAGATAGTTAGCAAGTTTTATTACATTTACTTTTCCTTTAGCGAGCTTATATGCTTCTAATACTTCAAATACTCCGCCTGCATAAACTGGTCTTACAGAAATATCAATTAAAGTCCTTTCAATATCTGTATATTCAAAGCATTGTTCATTGTTCGACTTTTTCTCCACGCCAAGTTTATTTGTAAATTTCCCATTTAATAGAATTATTTTTTTCTCTAAAAATGAATAGGTCACCAAACTTTTTCTTTGACTTCCTTGGAACGCTTTATCAATTGATTCCTGCAAAAGAATATTATCAGTACTATTATAACTTGATGCAGCTTTATGTTCAAAATTCAAATAAATTGTTTTGGGAATTTGCAACGATAACTGATGCAAATAAAGTGCTGAATAATGAGAAAAGTAAGAATCGCTTTTAAGTCCTGAAATTATCGTAAATTCATCTTTTGATTTCCACGAATAAATTGTTTTGCTTTCATTTGTATCATCTATAAATGTATTTTCATTCATAACTCCTCTACTTACAAGATAAGTTAATACTTGGCTTGCGTACTTGTTGATAGGTATATTCCAACC
>JANOPQ010000056.1:0-3634 GCA_031421935.1 Bacteroidota bacterium
TGTAAACAATATTGACACGTAGATCGGGAGTTAAATCTTTTTGAACTTCATCCAAGTCCTTTTTAAAACTACCAACATCGCCAATCGTAAATGCATAATGTGGACCTTCGTTCACACCATTGCCAAATGCTTTTTTACTTACACCTTTAAATGCAGGATCAGCAAGTTTTGTTTTCTTGATGAATACTTGAACCACTTCTTTATTCACCACCACGATGCGGTCAATATCTCCTTGTTTCACCCATGTTGAAAATTGCGACCATGTTGCTTCTTTTGGGTGATTACCCCAATCAAACAAATTGATCCCAATAAGCATCAGGAGGATGATACCATAAATCCAATAAAAATTAAAGTTGAAGCGTGGTTGTTTTTGCTTCTGGAAACTGTTGAAAGGCTTTTTCTTTTCTTCCGGTTGACTTTGCTCAGACATTTTTTTTCGTTCTCTTCTTAAGTGCTAAGGTCTATAATAAACGCTTAACGATTCAATTGTTTTCTGTAATTCTTACTATTTCCGCATCTGCCCAAAGACGTTCAATTCCGTAATAATCTCTTTGTTCGGGTTGGAAGATATGAACCACTACATTTATATAGTCGATTAACACCCATAGCGCATTTTTAACTCCTTCAATATGTTCGGGATTTTCCCCGCATTCTATTAGTACTGTTTCTTCTACTGATCTAGCGATTCCTTCAACTTGAGTGGATGAATCCCCTTGACACACTATGAAAAAATCAGATACGACCCCGCCAATGTTTCTAAGGTCCATCACAACTATCTCTTTCGCTTTTCGATCTTGTAAACCTTTAATCACACCGTTCACTAAAACGTCGTCAATGACTTCAGGTTTTCTAATTCTTGCTGCAGCACTTTTTACCATTCGGTTCTATTAACGTATTTTTGCAAAATTACTCATTTTTAGTCCCGATATGAATTTAATCGTACTCTCTTCTGTTGATTCTACTAACAATTATTTACAGACTTTGTTTGATAATAATTCACTCGAAGAGGGCACAGTCGTCATTAGCCTGGAGCAAACGATGGGACGCGGACAGAGAGGGAATTCATGGCAAAGTCTTCCTGGAGACGGTCTTTACGCTTCAATATTGTTTTTGCCTTCGAATTTTTCTGTTGAAAACCAATATTACTTGAATAAAGCAATAGCCTGCGGAACAGCAAGGTATATCGCTTCAGCAGTTAATGACGATGTGAAAATTAAGTGGCCAAATGATATTTTAATTGGCGATAAAAAGGTAGCAGGAATTCTCATCGAGAACAGCATAAGGGGAAATCTTATCTCTTCGGTAATTGCTGGAATCGGGATTAATTTGAATCAATTGCATTTTGATTTTAATTACGGGACTCCAGGTACGTCATTGAGAATATCAAGCAATCACCGATATGATCCAGAATTGGAGATCGCTAAGCTTTTTAAAGAGATTTGGTCTGATTATCAGCAATTTATGAAAGGAAATTATGATTTGATTGCTGAAGATTACCAAAAGTTACTTTATAAAGCAGGGGCGGAAAGTAAGTTTATCTCGAACGAAGAATTTTTCGTAGGAATTTTAGTTGAGGTTGATAAGGAAGGAGCTGCAATTATCGAGGTAAATGGTAAGCAAAAACGATGTATTCATCCTCAAACTCGAATGATCGTAAAGTAAAGAAAGGTTGGGTTAAGCTGCATGCATACTTTGATATTTCCGCACCAATAAATTTAAAAAGTTACCTAATGGTTTTTCAGCCATCATTTTCAAGAAGGGATTTAAATCAGCATCAAAAAATAATTGTAATTCAGAAGTACCATCATTGCAATCCGCAATTTTGCAGATGAGCTTTAAATCGAAAGGAGCTTTTTCATGTTTTGCCATGACTACTTCTGTAAATGGAGTTTTACTCTCGTATTTTAACCCTAGAGTCGCCATTCCTTTGATGGTGAATTTGCATGTTTCTCCTGTTACGGTAAATCCTTCAACCTGCTCAGGCATTAAGTTTCCGATATTATTGAAGTCGCCAAGGAAATTATAAATTTCTTCCGCTTTTTGATTCACAATCACTTTTTCACTTTCTATTCTGGTCATCTTACAAGCATTTTTTTAAAGTATTTTTATCTTAGATGTTATCCGTTGATCTTCCAAATTTCTGGTTTTTTTCTCCATGCTTCCAACAAAGGAAGTTCTTCTTTGCGCACATAACCTGTAGCGATGGCTTGCTTAATGAGTACATCGTAATTACTCAATGAATACCACGGACAAGCGGCTTTTCTAAAATTCTCATTGGCATTTTCAAATCCGTATGTAAAAATGGAAACTAATCCTTTCACTAAAACATTATTCTTTCTTAATTCCTCAACAGCTTTCAGACTACTTCCTCCGGTAGAAATCAAATCTTCAATAACAACTGCTGATTGGTTAGGTTGCACTTCTCCTTCGATGGTATTTTGTCGGCCATGTTCTTTTGGATTTGGTCTTATATATACGAAAGGTAAACCCATCGCTTCAGCAACTAATGCACCTGGAGCAATGGCAGCTGTGGCAACACCAGCGATGATATCAGGGCGGCCAAACTTGCTTTCAATCAACTTTACAAGCTCTTGACGGATAAAAGTTCTGACCCGAGGATAAGAGAGTGCAATTCGATTGTCACAGTAAATGGGTGATTTCCAGCCAGAAGCCCAAGTAAAAGGCTGATCAGGCTGCAATTTAATCGCTTTGATTTGAAGCAGGAATTCGGCTACTTTTGATGCGGTATCATCCATGAACCACAAACCTAATGGATTCATGTGAAACAACCAATCTTTTAAACCTTAAGCAACCCAAAACATGTATCAGGTTTACATTAATGAGCGTCTTTTAAAATTTGTGGGAACATACGATTCCATCGGCAATGCCGAAATGGTGATCAAACTAAAAGGCAATGAACCCAAAGATTATCTCAAAGTTTTAGTCAATGCATTTGAAGATAATCCACAAACTGAAAGTTTAGTTATTCAATCGGAAAACATCGACGAGACTTGGAAAAAATTCACATCGCTTTATACCATTTTAAAAGCAGCCGGTGGTGTGGTCATCAATTCACAAACCAATAAACTGTTGATGATTTTCCGCAATGGCAAATGGGATTTACCAAAAGGTAAAATTGAAGCTGGCGAAGAACCTGATGTAGCTGCGGTGCGCGAAGTGTATGAAGAATGCGGCATTGGCGAACTAAAACTTTCCAAGCAAATTAAAACAAGTTTCCATACGTATCCATACAAAGAAACAGTCATTCTTAAAAAAACGTATTGGTTTTTGATGAGTAGCACCGACATCAGCACACCTGTTCCTCAATTGGAGGAGGGAATTGTTGAAGCAAGATGGATGGACAAAGCCGAAGTAAAAAAAGCGTTGAAGAATGCGTACTCCTCAATCGTTGAATTATTGAACGAACAAATTTTAGAGACGGAGTATAGACCGCTAGGTTAATTTAGTCCCGATAGCTATCGGGATAAGAATTAAGAATTCAGAATTAAGAATTCAGAATTATTTTCTCTTCGCTATCTTAAGAATTTTCTCATCACCTTGAGCTTGCCGAAGAGTAAGCCTACGGGATAAAATTTTGAGAGAAAATTTTGCGTCCCGATAGCTATCGGGTCTG
>JANOPQ010000057.1:0-1827 GCA_031421935.1 Bacteroidota bacterium
GGATACGTTAAACTGCGATAGTTTTCAATTTAATAATGTCGGTTTTCCTTGGTTTAACCCCACCAATTGTACACCCGATTATTATTATGGCTTAAATCCAACATGTGGAAATTCTGCTTTGCAAAATCCATCAGGTTATCAATTGCCATATGATGGAAATGCTTATGTTGGTATATACCTAGCTGACCCAATTTGGGGTTTTATTAATACACGAGAATATATATGTGTTGAACTAAATGATACATTAAATTTCAGCAAAGAGTACTTTGTGGAATTTTATATATCAAGGGCAAATAATTTTGCATTGGCAACAGATGATATTGGGGCATATTTAAGTTCCCAAGTTCCAATAAATTCAGGTTGTTCTTATCTTCCATATCAACCGCAGATTGAAAACTCACAGGGAAATATTATTACTGATAGTTTGAATTGGACTAAAATTTCTGGGGTCTTCACAGCTCAAGGTGGAGAAAAATATCTTACAATAGGAAATTTTAAGGATAGCATTAATACAACCATCATTGATGCAGATAATGGAAACGGATTAAACAATAATTCATACTATTATATTGATAAAATATCCTTGATTCCTTTAGATTCCCTTCAAGGGTTAAATGAGAGTTTAAATAGAACAGAATTAATTTTTGTTTATCCATCACTTTTACAACCTGGTTCGCAAATTCATATCATGTCAAAGCAAAATCATGATGTTACATTTGCATTACACACAATTGAAGGTAAATTAATAAAGAATGGAATAATTCATTTTGGTGATAATCTTATTAATTCAGATGGTTTGAATTCAGGAGTTTATTTGATAAGATTAATATTGGGCAGTTCAATAGCTACAAAGAAAATAATAATATATTGAAATTGAATTAGCGACTTTATTGCAGCAATTTAAATGTAAAATCATTTAAAATTAACTAACATATTTAATCTTTTAACAAACGAAAAATGAAAAAACTAATCTTAACTGTTGTAATATTACTTATATGTAATTTACTCAATGCACAAATTTTAGAATGGCGTTTAGCTGGTAACACTGGCACTAATCCAACAACTGACTATTTTGGCACTACTGATGCTAAATCTGTTGTTTTTAAAACCAATAGTTCGGAAAGGATGAGGTTGCTATCCACCGGCGAACTTGGAATAGGTACTGACACTCCAGGGGCATGGTTGCATATTTTAACGAATAGTAGTGGAACTGCCCTTTCAAAAGATGCATTTACAACTGATGTCCCCAATAATAGCGACACATATTGGAGAATGCAAAAAAACGGAACTGATTATGGGAGATTACTTTCATTTACTGGAGGAAATGCATTTTACATTCATGCTCCAAGAGGACATATTAGATTTGCCTCTGGAACTGGAGGAACAGCGACAGGTGCTATGGAAATTAGAGAACAGGGAGGTGCGGATGCTGGATATGTAGGAATTGGGACTTATGGCAGCTCATTTTCCCCAAGTTGTAGATTGCACTTACACGAAATCGCTGCTTCAACATCTGTTGCATTTCAAATTTCAAATAATTCAACAGGTTACAGTGCGACAGATGGATTAAGAATTTTAAATGACAATTCTGGACGAGTGACTATGTATAATTGGGAAGACGATGACATTGCTTTTGGAACCGGAAATTCTGGTGGTGGTGGCTCTTTAAATGAAAGACTTGTTATCAGTAGTGGATTAAATTATGGACGTGTAGGTGTTGGAACTAATAGCCCGGCTGCTCAATTTGATGTTTATGATAATACTGACATTACTATATCAGGAGACGATGTTGCTATTAGAGGGGATGAAATTTTAAGTACTTCCAAC
>JANOPQ010000058.1:0-37299 GCA_031421935.1 Bacteroidota bacterium
CTTGATTTTACCTATCGCAGCCATTCGCGGAGAAGGAACTTCCAATGACTATTTTCCACCTGAAATTCCTGCGTTACCTGCTTTTAGTTTACAAAAGGCAGTTTCTACAACGATTCGGGATTTTGGAAAAGACTACTGGACAGGCACAGTATACACGACCAACCGCAGAGTATGGGAACACGATACTGAGTTTAAAAAATACCTAGCTAAATTGAGATGTATGGGTATTGATATGGAAACTGCGACCATATTCATTACAGGATTTGCCAACCAAATTTCTACGGGTGCATTATTATTAGTGTCGGATCAACCGATGATACCGGAGGGAATAAAAACAGCGGATAGTGATACCAAAGTAACCAAGAGTTATGTGGAAGATCACATCAAAATTGGAATTGCTGCATTGAATGAAATCATCAACAATGGCAATACTGTAAAACATTTGAAATTTTAATTCTGGATTGAAGGGGAATGGCGCAGAAGACAATTGATGAAATAAAAAGAGATTTAAAAAATAAAATCTACCATCCTGTCTATTTACTACAAGGAGATGAGCCTTATTATATAGATGTTGTTACTGAGATGCTTGAAAATTCTGTGCTCGATGACATGGAAAAAGAATTTAATCAGACAGTACTATATGGTAAAGACTGTGAAATATTAAGTTTGATTAGTGCAGCCAAACGATATCCGATGATGTCGAATTATCAGGTAGTCATCATTAAAGAAGCGCAGGAAATAAAGGCACTCCTACCAAAAGCAAAAAGTAAAAGTGAAGATGGAGGCGAAGAAAAAAACGATAGCGTCCCTTTATTAAATTACCTTACCAATCCACTTTCTTCAACGCTTCTAGTTTTAGCTATGAAGTATAAGGCGCTCGACAAGCGCGGTAAATTATACAAGGCCATAGAAAAAAACGGAGTTGTTTTTGAGTCGAAGAAAATGTACGACGACAAACTTCCTAAATGGATAGAGAATTATTTAGCAGAGAAAAATTCAAAAATCTCTCCGAAGGCTGCGCAACTTATGTCGGAGCATTTAGGAAATGATTTATCGAGGATTGCCAATGAATGTGACAAATTACTCATAAATGTTAAGTCGAAGGAGACCATCGATGTTAAACATATCGAACTTTACATTGGTGTTAGTAAAGAGTTTAATATTTTTGAATTGCAAAAAGCTTTAGGCAAAAGAGACGTTTACACATGCATTAAGATTGCAAATTATTTTACTGCAAATCCGAAGAGCAATCCAATACAAGTAACGATGGCGATGCTTTATACTTATTTCACTAAAGTACTTTTATATCATTCTTTGAATGACAAATCCAGAAATGCAGTTGCGGTGGCTTTAAAAGTAAATCCATTCTTTGTAGATGATTATTTCACGGCGGGAAAAAATTATAGTCCGGAGCATGTAGAAAAAAACATCAGTTTACTTCGAGAGTTTGATTTAAGATCAAAAGGTGTAGGGGCTTCCACTTTAGGGAACGAGGATTACATGAAAGAATTTGTATATAAATTAATTCATTAGAAAACGGGTGCAAAACAAAACTCGAATATCTGTTGTTTCCTATTTAAATGCTCGACCTTTTGTATTTGGAATGGAGCATCAATTAGCGGATGATGAATTCATCATTGAAAAAGACATTCCCTCTACATGTGCTTCTAAACTTATGCGAAATCAAACGGATATTGGATTGATTCCAGTAGCGATGATTTCATCTTTAAAGGAAGCTCATCTTATTACTTCCTATGGAATCGTAGCAGATGGAAAAGTAGATTCAGTAGTGCTTGTTAGCAATTCCCCATTGACTGAAATAAAAAAAATTGTTTTAGATCAAGAATCGAGAACCTCAGTATTACTTGCAAAAATATTAGCCAAAGAATTATGGAACATCCATCCAGAATGGATTAAAGAAAATACGGAGAGTTCAATACTTCAAGAGGAAGAATTTACAGCTGCCGTCATTATTGGCGACCGAGCTTTGAAACATAAATCTACATTCACTTATTGTTATGACTTAGCAGCATGTTGGAAAGAACTCACGGGTCTACCTTTTGTATTTGCAGCTTGGGTTAGTAATAAGTTAATTGATGACGGAATTATTCAGAAGTTAGAATCCTCATTTCATTATGGCGTAACCCATCGAGAAGAAATTTTTCCAACACTAGCATTAGAATATCCCGAATTTAATATTTCGCAATACTTACAGAAAAGAATACTTTATAAAATAGACAACAAAGCCCGGGAAGGACTTCAATTGTTTTTAAAAAAGATTAAGGAATTAAGTTAAAAAATTAAGCTCTATGATCGCCATCAAAATCGAAAAGTCGATCAGTATCATCTGAAGCTTTTTTTATCAATTGCATCTGTGTTTTCGTCAATCCTTGATCTTGTTGATTCATTCTCGCGTTAATTTTATCGCTTGATGAAGTTGATTTATTTCGACTTGGAATTAAGCGTACCATCAATTCGTTCACAAAAGTTAATCGTTGCGCTGGCTCTAACTGTTGCAATAAATTTTTCATTTGAACGATGCATTGATCGAGTTCTTGCTTTACTTGAATCTCAGAATTTGTTTTCATGGCTGGTGTTTAAGTCCTTTTACGACGAAGTTGAAAAAGTGTTTCACGACATAAAATCTTCAGCAAGCAATGACTCTTCCATACTTGCCTTTTTTACTTTTGGCCAATTAAAATAGAATGTGGCTCCTTTTCCTTTTTCCGACTCCACCCATATCTTTCCACCTTCTTCTTCAACAATCTTTTTAACGATGGCGAGTCCAACACCACGAGATTCCACTTCATCACGCGCATTCAACGTTTGGAAGATTACAAAAATCTTTTCATGATAACGCGGTTCGATACCAGGGCCATTATCTTTCACAAAAAACTTCCAGTCGGTTCCTTGATCTTCACATCCAATTTCTACTTGAATGTCTTCTTTATCGTTATACTTAATAGAGTTATGGATAAGATTCAAAAATACTTGCTGAAGCTTAACTCGTTCGGCTTTCATATTGGGCAAATTATCTCTTACGTTGATTACTGCATTTGCAGGTGGTCCGATGAGATCAATAGAATCACGAACCAATTCATTCACTTCGAATGGTTGAAGCTCACCTGAGTTTTTACTCGCTTTCGTATAATCTAGAATTCCATTAATTAATCCTTCCATACGAACTACACGACCTTTGATAGTATTAAAATGTTCTAATACATCAGCAGGTAGACGATCACCCATATCCTCTTCAATCCATCCCGTTAAATTTCCAATTGCACGAAGAGGTGCTTTTAAGTCATGAGAAACTACATAAGCGAATTTGTCGAGCTCAGAAATTGTTTTCTCCAAATTCTTCATATAGCGATTCATTTTCTCTTCGGCTAATTTTCTAGGCGTGATATCACTTTCGATATAGATATACTTCGCTTCGGAATCGGTATCGGCATCTGAAGCAATTGGAGTCATCGTAATTTGTGTCCAGAATGGTTCACCTGATTTCTTATACTTTAAAAGTTCACAAGAAAAAGCTTCATGATTTTTGATGGCTTGATTTAAGGCATCAATTGTATCTTGATTCGATTTTTTTCCTGTTAAAAGTTGATGTGGGTTATTTCCAACAATATCATCAAAAGTAAATCCTGTAAGGCGAACAAATCCATCATTCACCCATTCTGCAATTCCTTCGCTGTTGGTAATAATGATTGCATTATCTGCCTTACTCGCTACAATAGAAAGTTTATGTAATTCCTTATTCGCTTCTCTCAACTCATTTCGTTGCACGGTTATTCTCTCAATGACAACATTTTTTCCGCTCTCCAGATAATTCATCTGAGCAGAAAGAATTAACATGGCTAAAAAGAAAGTGGTGAGGTAATCGATATTTATTAATTCTGCGGTATCTCCAATCAGTGCATAGGATATTAAGTCAGTATATTCTGTGGCGTACCAAAAGAAAACAATATTTATTGCGATGAGGGTAAACACGATTTTACCGGCAGTATTCCCTAGCAGCATGTATCCCAACAACATGAGTCCCGCCATGTACATGATTGCCGATGCTCGAATACCTCCAGAATAATAAGAAATGATATGAAGTGTAGAGAAAGCACCCAGCACGATCACGTAATATGCAAGTCGATGATTTTTATGAAATGGCAGATAGAAAAAATTTGCAACTAGTACTAATCCAAGAATTCCTATAAGAATACCCGCAAAATTACCCACATTAACCACGTACCAAGCTTGAAAAAAAGCATAAAAAATAACAGCTGCTGCTGTGATGGTAGTTGTTCTAAACAGACGGTATCTCTGACGTGCGATGAGATCATCAGCAGGGATACTGTTGTGATACTTTTCGTTATTCTTGAATATATTTAGATTACGCATTTTAATTTCTTAACCGCTTAGCCCTTTTTTGTTTGTTTTATTAATTCTACATTTGACAACGCAGAATACTAGAAAAAGAATATTCACTAATGTTGTGTACGAACATTAGCTTTAGTTGTTACAATACTTATAAAAAATAAGCTATGAGCGAACAAACTATCACTATTCTTCACGTAGAGGATGATCAGGTTGACAAAATGGTTATTGAGAGAGTAATTAAACGACTTAATCTTACCAATAATTTACTGCACGCATCGAATGGCGAAGAGGCTTTGGATGTGCTGCGAGGAACCAATGGAAAAGAGAAGTTGGAGAAATTACCACAAGTAATTTTGCTGGACATCAACATGCCAAAAATGAATGGACTAGAGTTCTTAAAAGAACTGAGAAGCGATCCTTCAATTAATTTCATTAGTGTTTTTGTGTTAACCACCTCTAATGATGATTATGACCGAAAAGAAGCATACCAACATAATGTTGCTGGATATTTTGTAAAGCCGGTAGACATTAGTCAGTTTGAAACCACCTTTCTGACTTTATCCAATTTCTGGAAGATTTGCGTTTGGCCATAAAAAAGGATTTACTGTTAAAATTAGATTTCAACAATAAATCCTTGTATTATTTTGATCTTAATTAGACTTTTTGACGCTTATCCATTTTAAAATACCGATTTATCTCTTTCATTGAAGTACCGGTATCAGCCATTGCCAAAGGCAATTGTTGAGCAATTTGATTCAACAATCCATTAATATCTTCCTTGCTCATATGTAATGAAAGGGGAATTCTCATCCCTGTATTATTGTAAGAAACAGAAGGGAAAACCGAGAGGTTCACATAGTATCCATTATTTACAAGTCGACTTACCATATTGTATCCCATTTGTGGTTTGCCTAAACAAACAAATCTCACTGGCGAAATATCTTCTGAAATCATTGGGATTTCAAGAAGCTTAGCTGTTTGATTAAAATATTTAATTCGGTCTTGCAATTGTTTTTGCAACGTGTAAATTTCCGAAGACAAATGAATTTTGGCGGAGGCTACTGCTGCGCCGAGAATAGGCGGAGGAATTTGAATTGAAAAAATTGACGTTTTGCCGTAATCATGGACACGACGAAATTCTTCTTCATTTGGAAAAATCATTACACCACCGCTTGCTCCAAACGCTTTACCTAATGACGTTGTTAAATACATGCGATCATGTTTAGGCACTTCACTTCTAACATAGCCTGCACCGTTTTCACCTGACCAACTCATTCCATGTGCATCATCGATGTACAAATGAAGTTGTTCATAAATATCCATCAACTTAACGATTTCTTTAACGGGAGCTAAATCACCAAACATCGAATAAACTCCATCCGACAAATACCAAATTTTTTTATGTGTAAGACTTAATTCTTTCACGCGATCTTCAAGTAAGTCCAATCGATTGTGACGAATAATTTCCACATGAATATTTCTTTCCTTCAACAAGGAGACAGCCATTTGAACACTTGAATGAACGCTAACGTCCATGACGATGGCATCTTCATCACCAATAAGAATTGGAAGATTGCTTAAGTGCCCAAGTGTAGTCGTATTAAAAACAGCAGCAGGCGCATCAAATATTTTAGCTAATTTTTCCTCTAACTCACCATACAATGGGGAGGAGAGATACGAGCGGGATGAAGAAAACTGAACACCGAAACGCGTGATTGCATCAATTGCTCCACCCATCAATCGTTGGTCAAGATCAAGACCGAGGTAACTACAAGAACTAAAGTTCTTCAGTTTTTTTCCTTTTAATGTTACATGACGACCATCAAATTCGTCATCTTCCACTGTTTGCAATATAATTCCTAACTTTTTACCTGAAATAGAAACTTCGTCTAGCAATTCGAGAATTTGTTCGTGCTTACTTTTTACACTGTTGCCAACTTCCATACGTCATTTAGTTTTTTTTGAAGCAATATATGAAAAATTTCTTCACATACAAGCTCTGCTAAAATTAGTTTAGAGATGGAATTAATTATCCTTCAAAGCAGACAGTTATTAACCTAACAATGTTAATTGAAAGCGACGCCGTTATCAAAAGAAAATTCGCTCCAGTTCATGGAAACTTTAAAAAGAAAAAAGAACATATAAGGGGTAAAAACAGGAACTAGTTGAGTTTTGCTGTGGAAACTGCTTCCTTCACTTTTAACTCAAAGCCATTACTTCGTATATCCCCAAGAGTTACCATACATGGGCTTTCAAGGACTAAGTTTTGTGATAAGTTTAACACTTGAGATGTGCCTGCTTTATTTACTACTAATTTACCGATAACATTTTGTTTGGGTTGAGTTTGGAAAACACCTGTCTCTTGTGGATTAGAGTTCAAGTAATAATAATAGGTAGCTCCTGAGTTAAAACTTCGTTTTTCGGTTTGGATATTTCCTTTTGAACCGTTTGAGTATATTCCTTCTGGATGACCAATTGCAAGCATGGCATTATTTTCCAAAACGAACTCGCCTTCACCTTTCACCACAACTTTCTCGCAATACAATTCAGCACCTTCGCTAATCTGAAAGGTATGCCCTTTTGAAATATCACCAAATGTTTCACCTTTTATTTGCAATACATGGTTATTGGCGACTGTAACATTTCCAAGTTTTGCTTTACACAATGGTTTTTGAATCCATCTGGAGGTTCCTGTACCAGTTAAAATAAATTCAGAGGTGGTGCTTTTATCCGTAGTGAAAATACCATTCAATAAAATGACATCTTCCTTAACATTCATCTTTAAACCTGCTTTTGATTTTGACTTTTCCAATTTTACATCGTAGAATTCACCTCCTTTAAAGATGAAATCTTGTGCAACTGAACAAGTTAAAATTCCATTGGTCGCTCCAAAAAATAAACCACCCATTTGAATAAAACTTCCCTTAATGTTTAAAGAATTATTACCACTGAAGAAAATTCCTGAAAGTTCTGTTCCCGTTTTCCTTATTTCAAAATCGCCTTGAATCTGCTCAATTTTTCCACCAAGATCAAGAGAAGAAACATCTGTTGCATCTAACACAAGATTTCCAAAATTAATTTCAGGTCGGAAAGTGCTGGATCCATATTTGAAAAACAACTGAGTAGAATTCGGACTTAACCTATTCTTTAAACCTGGGAACCACCCTGTACTATTATGAATATACATGGCACCATTGTCCATATAAAATTCATTGAAAGAGTAAAAATCATTGATTGAAGTATCCATCTGAACAACACCACCAAAAGCAACATACATTGCATTCAATCTTAATGGAGATGTAATTCGCAATTCACCTCCTTTTTCGATGACTAATGTTTGTAGATTAGAACCTGTACTACTTATCATTCGATGTCCGGATTGAATAAAATAACTATTACGCACTTCATTCATTTGTCGAGGAGGCATACCTGATCCATCTCTTTTTGAATTCCAAGAATTCACTTTACTCAACGAAAAATTACCCATTGAATAAAAGGGAATATTTGATTGCACAAATCGCTTTCCAATTGGATCACCAACGACAGGCAAATAGGAAATTGCACCTATTCGAATTTCTTTACATATAGCATCCACTGTTCCAGGCGTTGAATTCGCATTAGTCAGTACATCAAAAGTTAACCAAAAGAAATTTTTTCCTGGCAATAAAGTTTGACTTGCGGAAAACACAAAGGGTTTGTCGTTAAGAGTAGGTATCGTAGTCCCCACAATTTGCTGAATGGAAAAATCAGGATCATTCCCTGTATACCATAAACGGGCATTTTCTATATTTTGTTCAATAGGCATGGAAGTACCAATAGCAGAGAATGTAAATGAATTCACTTTCACTGGTGTCCCTTTACCACTTGTCTCTACCACAACACCAATTACTTTTTGATTAATACTTCCTCTCAATACACCACTTGTATCTTGAAAAGTAGTGGCTTGTTTAAAAGTCATTGATGTGGCTGCTCTCCCCTCTTCCTTTTTTGTAAGATTGAAAACTACAATTAATAAAACTACCAGACCTGAAATGGCTGCAGTAGTTGCAATGAAAGTGAGACGAAGTTTTGTCTTAAGTGCCGTTTGTTGACGTAAATTTTTTCTTGCCATGATGGGCTTATTGTTTTATGCCATCTTATACTCGAATTTTAAAGAAAAGGTTTTGCAACGAAAATTGAAACAGTAGGCACCATCTCCAGCTTCTTTGAAGGGCAAAAAAAATAGCTGAATCTTCATTAGATTCAGCTATCTTATTGATATTATACTAATTATAAATTTCCTCGTAAGGCTTGTTCTCTTTCGATGGCTTCAAATAAAGCTTTGAAATTTCCTTTACCGAAGGAGCGAGCGCCTTTACGTTGGATGATTTCAAAAAAGACAGTAGGTCGATCCTCCACCGGTTTCGTAAATAATTGAAGCAAGTATCCTTCATCATCACGATCCACGAGGATGCCTAATTTGGCTAAATCATCCATATCCTCATCTATTTTTCCAATTCTAGTTTTAAGATCGTCGTAATAAGTCATTGGGACTTGCAAAAATTCTACACCACGTTCTTTCAACATACTTACCGTTTCAATAATATTACTAGTAGCGATGGCAATGTGTTGAACACCTGCACCATGATAAAATTCCAGATACTCGTCGATTTGCGATTTCTTTTTTCCTTCTGCAGGTTCATTAATTGGAAATTTCACATATCCATTACCGTTAGAAACCACTTTCGACATGAGCGCACTGTATTCTGTGCTGATGTCTTTATCATCAAATGTCAGGATCATCTTAAAGCCCATCACGTCTTCATAAAACTTAACCCAATCGTTCATCTTCCCTAACTCTACATTCCCTACACAATGATCGATGAATTCAAATCCCACTGGAGTAGATTTTGAAGAAGAAGAAATGGCTTTAAATCCAGGAAGAAAAACTCCTTTATAATTTTTTCTTTCTACAAACTTATGAATGGTTTCTCCATAGGTATGGATAGCCGAAATTTTCACTTCACCAAAATCATCAGTTATCGTATGCGGTTCTGTATGCGCCTTGGCTCCTCTAGCCATGGTTTCATAAAAAGATTTTTCTGCATCATCCACCCACAACGCTAACACTTTTACTCCGTCACCATGATTTGCCACATGATTAGTGATTTCATGATTGGGATGAAGCGCGGTAGTTAGGACAAAACGAACTTTACCTTGCTGCAAAACATAGGAAGCTCTATCGCGAACTCCTGTTTCTGGTCCAGCATAAGCAATGAGCTGAAAACCAAAAGCATGCTGATAGTAATACGCAGATTGTTTGGCATTTCCCACAAAAAATTCAATGTGATCGGTACCATTTAGAGGAAGGAAGTCAGTTGACATAATATTCTTATTTATAGCTACAAAATTACGATTTTATGCCCAAATCATCCGCAAAATAAACCTGAAAAATCAGTTCTCCAATGAATTATTCCTCATCCTTTCTTGCTTTAGCATGTTGCTCCCATCGCAATTGACCCAACAATTCCTCGAAGATCTGAGTAAACTCTGTAATTGGTACAGGAGGTGATTCATGATTCAATAAAATTTTCTTTCTTGGTTTTTTATCTGCTATCCATAAAGAATAGGCTGGAAAGTCAGCAAGATATGGATTGGAATAAGAAGAATCCATGGCCTCCATTTTATTTTCACGAATTGCCTCACGCAAATAAGTAAGTTGCTCACTCGACAATCGAGCAGACCACTGACCTATTTTTTTTACATTCATCTCTCCATAATATTCTGCATAACCAGATTTATAAACGGTGGCATAATATTGAGGACATCGACCAAAGCATGCTTCACGCTTGATCTTAACTAATAAGGTATCGATGGAAGTAGACTCTACGCTTGGTACACTCTCCTTAACAGACGCAGTTTTTTGAGACTTACATGATGACATCGCCATCAGCAAGGCAAAAGAAAACCATCCGAAAACGAATACAATTTTATTCTTCATACTGCTTAGTTCATTACATACGTGACATTACATATTATTTATTAAAGCGGTTAATTACTTTAATGTTTTACTACTTCGGCCTTAACCTTCGTAGTACACAGTATCAATTAATTTAAAAACTAAAACAAGATAGGACGAAATAAATTAAAAATCACACCAAAATTATTTCGGCATTTTATACCCTTTCTCCTTTGCCATTTTTTCAAGGCGCTGTTGAAATTTCGATTTAGTTTGGCTTGCTGGACGTTTTTTATTCTCTTGAATCTTGCGATGTATTGCATCTTCATCCACAAAAGATTTAAACAAATACTGCTGACCGACACTAATCATATTAGCTAGGAAATAGTAGTAACTTAATCCTGCCGAATAATTATTAAACACCCCTAAAAATATAATTGGCATCAAATACATCATCCACTTCATTTGCGGATTCGTCATGGCAGCACCAGAATTCACTTTAGTAATAATCAAAGTAGAGATGGTCATTAACAATGTCCATAAACTAACGTGATCGCCGTAACCCCAAATGTGAAATGGAAGGTCTAGGATGGAATCATACGTACTTAAATCTTTTGCCCATAGAAAACCTTCTTGTCGAAGTTCGATAGACTGAGGAAAAAATCGAAACATGGCAATTAAGATCGGCATTTGTAAAAGCATGGGCAAACAACCGCCCAAAGGACTCACGCCAGCTTTTTTATAAAGTGCCATCATTTCTTGTTGCAACTTCATGGGCTCCTCCTTATTATTGGCTTGTATCACTTCTATCTCAGGCTTCAATACTTTCATTTTAGCTTGAGAGAGATAAGCTTTATAGGTAAGAGGCAAAAGCATGATTTTAATTGCAATCGTTAAGATGAGGATGATAATTCCATAATTCAAATCGAAACTATTCAAGAAATTAAAAATCGGAATTACTAAATAACGATTCACCCAACCAAAAATTCCCCATCCTAGTGGAATTTGTTTTTGAAGATCATCTCCCGCTTTCTTTAATAACTGATAATGGTTTGGACCGATATAAAAATGCATTGCAAAATTTTCACGTTGATTATGTGAATAAGGCAATGTGAATGCGACGTTCATTTGCTTTACAAAACTATCCCCTTCTTCTCCAGAAATAGTTTCAATTCGAGTGGGTTTATCAAATGATTTTTGAGCAACTAAAACTTGAGTAAAAAACTGTTGTTTCATAGAAACCCATTTCAACTTCGTTTTAATTTCTTCCGTTTCGTTTTCGGTCTCACTGAGGTAATCCACTTCTTTATCCTCATCAGCAAACATATAATAGATGGTAGAGTTGATACGCTCTGCATTCATATCTTTCTCTTGCTTCTGAATTTGTTGCGTCCAATTCAACTCAACATAAGAGGCGTTACTTGCGATGACTTCATTAACGCCAACAAAATTTACATTAAATCCGAGGATGTATTTATCGGCTGTTAATGAATACTGATACTCAATATAACGGTCGGGGCTACCCGCATTTAAGCGGTATGAAAACACCGAGCTATCTTTTCCAGTCACAACAAATCCTTTGCCTTGAGGTTGGAAAAACAAATTGTTGGTAGAAACGCTTCTATTTTGTGCGAAGAAATTCAATCCGAAACTGGAAGAGTCGCTTTCAAAAAGTCGAACAGGTTTACCCTCCGCCGTTTTATAACTTTTTAATTCTACAACTTTTACGCGACCACCTTTTGATGTTAGTGTAACCTTCATTACGTTATTCTCGATGGTTACTAATTCCTCTTGTCCGGTGGCTGTGGATGCAAAATCACCTAATAAATCTTGAGCTTTTTGTAATTTGAGCGAATCGTTCAACAATGTATCACTCAAGACCACATCAAGTGGAGCATTCTGTTTTACTTGTGCTGCCTTTAAATTCGCAGCTTTTGTTGCTGCTTCTTGCTGATCAACTTGAGCAATGCTGTCTTGTTGTTTTTTAAGATTTGCGATTTCTTCATCGCTGGGTGCGTTTAGAACACTAAAACCTATAAGTATCAAGCCTATAAGAAATAGGCCAAGCATTGATTGACGATCCATTCAGGGTAAATTAAGGCGCAAAAGTACACAATCCGAAGGGGATGGAGCCACTTATAACCTCAATTTATTTGGAAAGAGTAGCTGCTACCGATTCACTTTTCGTTTCACTGATGATATTATTTGACTTTTCGAGTGCAGCTTTCACAAATCGACTAAAAAGTGGATGTGGATTTAGTACTGTACTTTGATATTCAGGATGAAACTGAACACCAACAAACCAAGGATGATTTTTCACCTCCACGATTTCGACCAAGCCGCTGTCTGGATTTGTACCAGAGGCTATCATTCCCGCCTTTTCAAAATCATCTAAATATGTGTTATTAAACTCATAGCGATGACGATGGCGTTCTGAAATCTTTGTTTTACCGTAAATACTATGAGCCCTGGTTCCCTTTATTATAGTACAAGGATATTCACCTAAACGCATGGTACCCCCCTTATCGACAATCGCTTTTTGATCCGACATCATATCTATAACAGGGTGTTTCGATTTAGGATTTACTTCTGATGAGTGAGCGTCACTAAAACCAATAACGTTTCTTGCAAACTCTACCACTGCACATTGCATTCCTAGGCAAATCCCTAAAAATGGAATTTTATGTTCACGAACAAATTTAATAGCGGAAATTTTTCCTTCAATACCTCTTTCTCCAAAACCGGGAGCAACTAAAACTCCGTTTAGATGACCGAGCATACTTTTTACATTGCTTTCATCAATTTTTTCAGAAGCGATCCATTCCACTTTTACTTTACATTCATTCATTACACCTGCGTGAATAAAAGCTTCAGCAATCGATTTATAAGCATCTTTTAACTCGATGTATTTACCAACAAGTCCAATGGTCACTTCATAAATTGGGTTTTTCAATTTCCCCAAAAAATCTTTCCATGCACCCATATCTGGCTCATGTTTAAGAGCCAATTTCAACTTATTCAACACCACTTTATCCAATTGTTCCTTCAACATCAAAAGGGGAACTTCATAAATGGTAGAAGCGTCTATGGATTCAATTACTGCATTGATATTTACGTTACAGAAAAGTGCAATTTTTCTTCGAATATCATTCGAAATATGATGTTCAGTTCTACATACCAATACATCGGGTTGAATTCCATATTCGAGCAACATTTTTACAGAATGTTGAGTAGGCTTTGTTTTTAATTCGCCTGTAGTTTTCAAATAAGGAATTAAGGTGAGATGAATTACAGCAGTATTTGATGAGCCCATCTCCCAGATCATTTGACGCACCGACTCAATATAAGGAAGCGACTCAATATCACCTACAGTCCCTCCTATTTCGGTTATGACAATATCATACTCGCCAGTTTCTCCAAGCAATTGAATACTACGCTTAATTTCATCTGTAATATGAGGAATTACCTGAACAGTTTTACCAAGATAAGCTCCTTCTCTTTCACGACGAATTACCGTTTGATAAATTCGACCAGTGGTTACGTTGTTGGCTTGAGAAGTTGGAGTATCTAGGAAACGCTCATAGTGACCAAGATCCAAATCTGTTTCAGCACCATCGTTGGTAACATAACACTCACCATGCTCGTAAGGATTCAAAGTACCTGGATCTATGTTGATGTATGGATCCAGTTTTTGAATCGTTACTCGATACCCTCTAGCTTGAAGCAATTTTGCTAAAGATGCAGAGATAATTCCTTTACCTAATGACGATGTTACTCCGCCCGTTACAAATAAATAACGGACCGATGTAGGATTAATGGGAGACATTTGAACTGGATTTGGGACAAAATTAGACAAAGAAATTCGAGGAGCAAGGAATAATTTGCAATAGGCGAAATTTGGATGAAATTTATAATACTATGTTATTGATAATGTTTTATTTATGGGTAAATTTAAGGATAACTTTTTTATCTATTTAAATTTTGGACAATTAGAGTAAATCGATGGAACACAGGTATTATATGATATTTAAGATATTCTTATGATTGATTGCCGATAATTATATCTCACAATAACCCCCCATTCTCCTACTCTCCCTCCCGATAGCTATCGGGACTCCTACTCTCTTCTCCTTTTTGCTTGCAATCGTTTGTAGTCGACTATAAATGTTTATTAAACGAGTAATGGGAAATTGATTTGGAGATTTGCGGGATGAAAGAAGAGTTCTTGTATTATCTCTGGCAAAACAAGCTATTGTTGAGAGATCCGCTGTTGTTGGAAGGTGGAGAAACGGTAGAAATAATTCATCCTGGAGTTCGGAATTTCGAGAGTGGTCCAGACTTTCACAATGCCCGTATTCGAATAGACAACATGATATGGGCTGGAAACATCGAGATTCATGTTAATTCTAGCGATTGGTTTAAGCATCACCATCAAGGAGATTTATCTTATGACAATGTTTTACTCCACGTTGTTCATCAAAATGACAAACCTGTACATCGGTTAGATGGAAGTTTAATTCCGACCTTAGTCATGAATGAAAAATATCCCTTAGGCTATTTGTATCATTATGAAAACCTACTTCAAGGTTGTCATTCCTTTATTCCTTGCGGACAACAATTTCAGGAAGTTCCATTTATCCACGTACAAAGTTGGATGGACCGTGTACTTACAGAACGCTTGGAAACGAGATTTGAAGAACTGACTCATATCCATAAAGAATCGGAGGCTCGATGGCCAAAAAGTCTTTATCATCTTCTTGCTAAATCTTTTGGATTTAAAGTAAATGCAGTGCCTTTTGAGTTGTTAGCGAATGCGGTGCCCTATGAGCTCATGATCAAACATAGACATCAAATCGAATCTTTGGAATCACTCTACTATGGACAATCGGGAATGCTTCACACGACGGTAGATGATCCTTATATTGATCGTTTAAAAAAAGAATATAAATATTTTCGGACGAAATACCATCTAAAAAACAACTCTCCTCATCTTTGGAAATACGGGGGATTACGACCTGCAAACTTTCCCACGCTAAGAATCTCTCAATTCAGTATGTTACATTTTACCCATGAATACTTACTCGACAAAATCATACAAACCATTGAGCTTGCGGATTTAATAGCACTTTTTGATATCAGTGCGACAGATTATTGGTACCAGCACTTCAGATTTGGAATCGCATCAGAGCCCCATATTAAAAAGCTGGGCAAGGACGCCATCCTTCACCTCTTGATCAATGCCATCATACCGTTTCTTTTTTTCTATGGTAAAAAGCAGAAACTTCCTATACTTTGCGACAAGGCCATCTATTGGTTGGAAAAATGTCCGCCAGAAAAAAACAAAATCATACGCTCATTTGAGGATATTGGATTTTACATTACCAATTCAGCTCAAAGTCAGGCTCTATTACATCTAAAAAAAAATTATTGTGATTACAAAAAATGTGTAAATTGCAGCATTGGAAACTACCTCTTAAAAAATGCAAACACTAATTGATGAAATTAAAGCTTGGTTTGAACAACAAGCCTTTGGCGTCTGTGAATGGTGGGGCGAGAAACTTAGTATCCCGTCTGCTCAAATTCGAATGTTTTTTATTTACACGACCTTTCTCACGGTAGGTTCTCCAATCATTTTATATTTAACATTGGCTTTTTGGAAAAAAATGCGTGTTTTAATTACAGAGCAAAAGCGTGGAAGCGTTTGGGATTTGTAGAATAAAATTCACCTATCTAGTTAGATCACTTCCCAAGCAACATTTTAATACTTTTCGGTGATGGTTTTCAATCATTAATCATGCTTCAGCACCAACTTTAATAAAAACATAGTATTAGAAGTTCCATTGAAAAACTATTAATTCTACTCTTCATCTAGAAGAAATATAAATTAACTTCGCAGTATGCACAAAAAGCACTTTCAATTCATAAAAAAACTGCGAATTGCTGCCATTATGATTCTTGGCACAATTGCCTTTGGGGTGATTGGCTTTATGGTCATCGAAGGCTACACATTCAGTGAAGCATTTTATACTACCATAATTATACTTTCGACGGTAGGACTTGGTGTGGTGAAAACACTTTCCAATGCGGGAAGATGGTTTGTTTCCGTTCTCATCATTATCAGCATAGGAATATTCGCATACGGCATAGCACAGATCACTTCCTACATCATGGAAGGAGAAGTACAACGTTATTTAAAATTAAAAAAAATCTTAAAAATGATCGGTAAAATTCAGGGACATGTAATCGTTTGTGGCTATGGGAGAAATGGCAAGCAGGCATGTAAACAATTAAGATCCCACAACCAAAATTTTGTGGTTATTGAAAATTCCGATAAAGGAATTGAAGATTTAAGAGAAGATGATGAATTCCTATTTATACATGGTGACGCTACTCGAGATGAAATATTGATTGAAGCAGGCATAGGAAAAGCGTGTGCTATCATCACTACTTTACCCAGTGATGCCGCTAATGTTTTTGTAGTATTAACTGCAAGAGAACTGAGAAGTGACATTAAAATCATTAGTCGTGCTTCTGAATCATCATCAGAAGGAAAATTAAGAAGGGCTGGAGCTGATAATGTAATCATGCCTGATAAGATTGGGGGATCACACATGGCTACTTTAGTAACGAGACCAGATGTACTTGAATTTATTGATCATATTACAGGGATGGTAAACATTCGATTGGAAGAAATCATGATCAACAAACTAAAAGAAATATACAAAGGAAAAACGATTCGGGAATTGGAAGTACGTAATCGTACTGGAGCCAATATCATTGGATTTAAGACCAGCGAAGGCGAGTACATTATTAATCCAAGTCCTGACACAATCATGAAACCTGATTCGAAATTATTCGTATTAGGTACTAGCGAAGAGGTGGAAGAACTTACGAAAGTTCTTTTTTAAACTTCCAGTTAATCTATCAGAATGAAAATTCTTATTACAGGTTCTAATGGTTTGCTCGGGCAAAAGCTAATATATGCTTTAACAAACCGCGCCAACATTTCCATTATTGCTATTGCAAGAGGAGAGAACAGAATAACTAAGAAAAATGGTTATCACTTTGAGTCTTGTGATTTAAGTGATCAATCAACCATTACAGGAATAATCAAAAAGCATCAACCGGATTGTATTATTCATACCGCTGCGATGACCAACGTGGATGCTTGCGAATTAGATCCTATTTCTTGTCGAAAATACAATGTAGATGCCGTCCACTATTTAGTGAATGCTTGTAAAGAATTCAAAACCCACTTTATTAATATTAGTACTGATTTTGTTTTTGATGGAACAGCGGGACCATACACCGAGGAAGCCGAAGTAAATCCATTAAGTGTTTATGCACATACAAAAATGGATGGTGAAAAAATAGTGATGGAAAGCGGTTTACCATGGACGATATTACGCACCATGATTATTTATGGCGTTACTGATGATAAGCAAAGGTCGAACATCGTTTTATGGACAAAGAAATCATTAGAAGAAGGACAATCCATCAACGTCATCAATGATCAATTTAGAGGACCGACATTAGCAGAAGATTTAGCAGACGCATGTATAGTTGCTGCAACAAATAAGACACAAGGATTATTTCATGTATCGGGAAAAGAAGTAATTTCCATTTTAGAAATTGCAGAGCGCGTTGCCCACTTTTTCGATCTAGATAAAAAATTCATTCAGCCTATTACAACAGCGTCACTTAAGCAACCCGCACTTCGACCATTAAAAACAGGTTTTATTATTGAGAAGGCAGAGCGCGAATTAAATTTTCGTCCTCGTAGTTTAGAAGAAGGATTAAAAGTAGTATCAGAGCAGTTGCTAAAACGACAAGAGGCTTAGATCACTTTATTTAGTACCCGTACTAATTCCAATATTTATTCCTGCTTCCACCATGGCGGATGTTTTCTTGAACGTTGATAAAACAGCACCGTATTCTGGAGTTTGAAGAGCACCTTTATATTCAATTCCGATATCTCTCTTTTTCATAGTATAATAGCGCGTTCCTGCACCTGCATAAAACTCCAGACTCAAATTCCCTAACTTATAATATCCTCCATAAATAAACACCAAATTCAATTGGCGTTCCATCTCGTCGAACTCAACGTTTGGGTTATAGATTAACTCATTGGTTGGAAGTACCCCGTCTGCCTTCCAATTATAACGTCTATACTCAAAACGACACCCTATGAAACTGGACATAATTGAAGCAGCCGAAGTGAAATTAACTCTTGGCATCAATGAAATATAAGTACCTGTTCTTACAGTTCTAAAATCATAATCGTAAAAAAATTCTTCCAAGTCCTTTCGATTTGTTCCTTGCCAATAAGGAGAATTAAATGTGCTCAAGAAATATCCGTTATTATCACCTGATCCAGTTGCTGCTTCAAACAAAATATTTTTTCGGGTAATCCCTAAACCCAATTCCAAACAAGCAATTGGAGTAACATCGGCTTGAACATACAATCCAATTTTACCCGACAGCGCATCAAGTAATCCATACTTAAAAGTAGCATTTACAGCCCACGAAGGAACTGCATCGCTCACTGGGACAACAGAAGTTACTCCACCAACACCGGTAGTCGGGTACACAGGTTGCACTTGCCCGAAAGCATTACATGTAGTGAGCAACAGAATAAAAAAGAAATTAAATAATCGATTCATAGTAATTGATATTGCAGGTTGTCAAATTTTAAAATCATAAGCGAAAATACAAAGGTTTTAGTGTAGACATATAGATAAAATTCTGAACAATCGCTTTTTAGTATTAAAATGACATACAACAAGAATAAAAAAAGGGGCACAAGGCCCCTTTTTTAAAACTATATCAAATAATGATTACTTCTTATCCTTCTTATCAAAGTCGATTACAATAGGAGAAGCGATACACAAAGAACTGTATGTACCTACTAAAATACCGATTAACAATGCGAAGATAAATCCACGAATCACATCACCACCAAAAATGAAGATCGCAAGTAATACGAAGAAAGTAGCTAATGATGTATTCATTGTTCTGCTCAACGTAGAATTCAATGCATTATTAATAACTATTTTCTTATCGGTGTTCGGGTGAATTCCTAAATATTCTCGAATCCTATCAAAAACCACAACTGTATCCGTCATGGAATATCCCATAACCGTTAACAAGGCTGCGATAAAGTCTTGATTGATTTCAAGAGTGAAAGGAAGAATTCCGTTAAAGATGGAGAAGATGGAAAGAATCAATAATACGTCATGCAACAAAGCTACCGTAGCACCCAAACCATATTGCCATTTTTTGAATCGTACCAGGATGTATAAAAACATCAAAGCACATCCAAAGATAATAGCAAAAAACGCGGAAGACTTAATGTCATCAGCCACAGTTGGTCCTACTTTCTGAGAATTAATAATTTTTGTTTCTTGGAATTTAGCTTGATCAATACCTGCAAACTGACCTTTCACGCCTTCATATAAAGCTTTCGTTACAGCTGCTTGTGCTTCAGCAGTATTTTCCTCAATCAAATAATCGGTGGTGATTTTGTAGCGATTATCTGTACCGAAAGTTTTTACATCAGGAGCTTCTCCAAATGGAACAGCTAATGATTCTCGAATGGTTTGTGTAGAGGTAGCGTTGTCGAACTGAACAACAAACGTACGACCTCCGTCGAAATCCACACCGAAATTAAATCCTTTCAGACCGATTGAAACAATTCCGGCAGCGATTACAATTCCTGAGATGATATAATACTTCTTACGATTCTCTACGAATGGAAGATTAATATTTTTATAAGGGTCCTTCGTTGCATTTGTCCAGAAAGGAATATCCTTATTCTTATCCAACAAATATTCAAACATCAAGCGGCTAATGAATATAGCAGAGAATAATGAACAAAGGATACCAATAATCAAGGTGGTTGCGAAACCTTGAACAGGTCCACTACCAAAAGAATAAAGGATAATACCTAATAATAACGTAGTCACATTGGAGTCGATGATCGAAGAGAACGCATGCTTATAACCATCAGAAATTGCCAAACGCAAACCTTTTCCTAAACGCAATTCTTCACGTACTCTTTCAAATATAAGGATGTTTGCATCTACCGAAAGAGCTATGATCAACACGATACCTGCGATACCAGGAAGCGTGAGAACTGCACCCAAAGAAGCGAGTACACCCATAATAAAAAACATATTAACGACGAGCGTAATATCTGCAACAATACCTGCCTTGCTGTAATAGAAGGCCATAAAGAAGAATACAATACACAATGCAACTAAAAAGGAAAGTAATCCATTTTGAATAGCTTCCGCTCCTAAAGATGGACCCACTACGGCTTCTTCCACGATACGTGCGGGAGCAGGAAGTTTACCAGCCTTTAAAATATTTGCTAAATCTTTTGCTTCATTAATTTCAAAATTTCCAGTGATGCTTGAGCTACCTCCTGCGATTTCACCTTGCACATTCGGAAAACTGTATACATAATCATCAAGTACAATTGCTATTGACTTTCCTACATTTTCACCAGTAAGACGCTTCCAAACTTTAGCTCCATCAGGATTCATTCTCATACTAATTTCAGGCTTGCTATTGAATTGACCGAAATCCTGACGAGCATCTGAAATAGCAGCACCATCTAAAGGTGCTTTTCCATCACGACCTGCACTCTTAATACCAATTAACTCTAAAGATTGAGTTTCAGCAGAACGCGGTTTAACGGTCCATAATAAACGTAAATTTTTTGGCAAAGCTGCTTTAACGTCATCGCGTTCTAAAATACGATTCACTTTAGCGGTATCCTTAATCAAAGAATAACCGATAACACATTGCTTATCTACGATATTCTTTTCTTCTTGCGTACGAACTTGTCCATCTGAAGGGAACAACACAGCGAACAATGGGTTTTCACGAGCAAATTCTTCAAATGTTTTACCACCCGCAGTGTCTTTTGCAGCGGTAGAATCTTTACCCATTTTATCAACCAAAGAAACTTTAGATGTATCCACAGAAGTATCTTTTGTTGAATCAACAAGAGGAGTACTCGCTGTTGCAGTTGAATCCATAACAGAAGTTAAACTTCCCAATAAAGAATCCTTTTTACTTTCATTCGCCAACATGGTATTCACAGCAACTAATCCTGGGGCTACTTCACCGAACGTGTAAGTTTCCCAGAATTCCAACTTCGCGGTTCCTTGAAGGAGTTTACGTACACGATCTGGCTCCTTTACGCCTGGTAATTCCACTAAGATTCGTCCAGAACCTAATTGTTGAATATTGGGTTGAGATACACCAAATTTATCGATACGAGTACGTAGAATATTAAATGAACGGCTGATAGCAGCATCAGACTCCTCTTTTAATACTTTAAGTACTTGCTCATTGGTTGAGTTAAACTTGATCTTATCCTGATTCTCAATATTCGCAAATACCGCGGCAAGGCTAGCATTTGGATCAACTTCAGTAAAAGCTTGTCCGAATAGCGTTACAAAATCTTTGTTGCTATTACGTTGCAATTCCGAAGCACGATCAATCGCTTTTTTAAAGGTAGGATCTTCAACATTTTGACCAGCCATTGAACGAACGAGATCCATAACGGATACTTCCAACGTTACGTTCATTCCACCTTTCAAGTCAAGACCCAGATTGATTTCTCTTTCTTTACACTCACGATAGGTATAATCCTTTACTCCGATGTTGTAAACACCTTTAGGACCAATTGAATCGAGATATTCTTTCTCTTTTATAGGATCGTTATTCGCATACTCTCTTGCATCAGCCTCCACCCCACGTGTAACTAGGGTAAATGAGAGTTGATAGAGGCAAACTAAAGCCAAAACGATGGCAAATAGTTTAATAGCACCTTTACTTTGCATTGATAGATTATATTAATTTATAGAGCGGGCAAATATAGCAGATGCGTGCATACGAAACAATTTATAAAAGGATTTAAAATAGAGATAGCATTGACACATCTCATTAAAGATCAAATTTTTATCAGACCCCTATTTAAAGTATTTGGCAAAAGAGTTCGAAATCTTTCAATCTACAAGCATTTCCACACTTGAGGAACCTCAATAGTTCTGTTTAGGTAAATGCAAAATTGACTAGAATTTTGAGCTTTTCAAACCCTTTCAATACCGCGGTCGATTAGTGATTTTATTTAGAAATCATGCGGCAGTTGAAATTCTTAAATTGAATTATGAAATGCGAAACTTTGTTAATCAACCAATTAACATTAAAAAGCGTAACCAATAAAAAGAATTCAGCTAGAGAAGAATTACCTTCGCGTTTGTGGCTGATAGAATAATTATAAGTGTAACATCCGATCTAGTAACTGATCAAAGGGTGCAGAGAGCCGCAGGAACTTTAAAAGAGGCTGGATATCAAGTGATGCTGGTTGGGCGAGTTCTTGCAGATTCAATTGAAATGAAAGGAAAGCGGTTTCGCGTAACACGTTTCAAATTATGGTTTAACAAAGGACCTTTATTCTACTTAAACTACAATTTACGTTTGTTTTGGTATCTCTTATGGAATCAAGCCGACATCCTACTAAGTAATGATTTAGACACTTTACCTGCTAATTTTATAATTTCAAAAATCAAAGGAATACCGCTTGTTTATGATAGTCATGAATATTTTACTGGTGTACCAGAACTCACCCAGCGTCCAAAAGTTCAAGCAATATGGAAAAGAATTGAATCGTTTATACTCCCTAAAATCAAATACGCTTACACCGTAAATTCAAGTATCGCTCAGTTATATGAGGATGAATACAAAGTAAAACTCAAGGTGATTCGAAACATGCCGGAAGTAAAATTTCAAATTCGGACCGACCTCGACATTATCAAAAGAGAATTACGATTACCGAATGACAAGTCCATCATCATTTTACAAGGAGCCGGAATAAATATTCAACGAGGAGCAGAAGAAGCAGTTCAAGCGATGCAATACGTTGAGAATGCTGTATTGCTTATTGTTGGCGGCGGAGATGTAATTCCATCTTTAAAATTAATGGTAGTAGAGTTACAACTAAACGAAAAAGTAAAATTCGAACCTAAAAAATCTCCTTCCGAACTTTTGCTTTATACACTTTGTGCTGACTTAGGATTAAGTCTAGACAAAAACACAAATCTTAATTATAGATTTAGTCTACCCAACAAAATCTTCGATTACATACAGGCGGGTGTACCCATCTTAGCCAGTGATTTGCCTGAAGTAAAGAAAATAATTGAAGGATATAACATCGGTTGTATAAGTCCAGACCACAATGTAAAAAACCTTGCTGCGTTGATGAACAAAATGATTGACAACAAAGAGATGCGTCTTACTTGGCAAAAGAATTTGAAAGCAGCTTCACAAGAATTGAATTGGGATCATGAAAAAAGTAAACTTCTAAGCATTTTTTCTTCCATTGAAAAATAAACAACTTCATATCATTTCATTTGATGTGCCGTTACCAGCAAATTACGGGGGCGTGATTGATGTTTACAACAAAATCAAACATTTACATCGGCTCGGAATAGAAATCATTTTACATTGCTTTACCTATGGCAGAAAAGAAAATAAAGAATTAAATGATTTTTGCAAAGTGGTACATTATTACCCAAGAAGCACTTCTCTAAAAAAAATATTTAGTCTTGAACCTTTCATTGTAACAAGTCGAAATCATCCCGACTTACTTCAACGGTTGTTAGAAGACCATCATCCTATTTTATTTGAGGGACTACACACGACACATTTACTTTCCCATCCTTTATTGAAAGATCGAGTAAAAGTTGTGCGTGCTCATAATATCGAACATGAATATTATCGCTATCTATACAAAGCAGAAAAAAGCTTTTTAAAAAAAATGTTTTTTCTTTCTGAATCTATAAAACTTAAATACTACGAAAAGAAAATAAAAAACGCTCACTACATTGGAGCTATTTCCTCCGCGGATAATAATTATTTTCAGAATAAATGGGGAAACTCTTTCCTACTTCCTCCCTTTCATCACCATGACCAAGTAAAATCGAACACCGGTAATGGAAACTACAGTTTATACCATGGAAACTTGGCTGTTGCTGAAAATGAAAAAGCGGCAGTATGGTTAGTTGAAAATATTTCTACACTTCTAAATCATCCATTGATCATTGCTGGGAGTCGATGCAGCACACTACTACGGAAGAAGATTAATCAATCCTCAAAAATTACTCTTGTTGAAAATCCATCGGATAAAAAAATGGAAAAATTAATTTCTGATGCTCAAGTGCACTTGCTCCCCAGTTTTCAAGAGAGTGGTGTAAAACTCAAATTGCTACATGCTTTATTCTCTGGGCGATTTGTCTTAGCCAATTCGATGATGGTAAGCGGAACTTCATTAGATATCGCATGTACCCTAGCAAACGACATTCCTGATTTTGCACAGAAAGCGAATTCACTATTTGCATTACCATTTTCCAATGATGAAATAGATAAACGCAAAAAAATACTTTCAGAAAACTACGACAATGTCTCCAATGCTAAAATGCTAATGGATCAGATATTCAACTCCTAACTTTTTACGAATGCGGACCTAAAACTCCAGCATCTACTTTTACAACTCTAGAAGGAAATTTTTCCATCAAACCATAATTATGCGTTACCATCACTACGGCTCTACTGTTTCTACTGATATCAAAAAGCAAATTCATAATTTCATTACTGGTTTCTGGATCGAGATTTCCGGTAGGTTCATCGGCTAAAATTAAATCGGGATCATTAAGAAGTGCGCGTGCAATAACTAAACGTTGTTGTTCCCCGCCTGACAATTCATACGGCATTTTAAATCCTTTAGTACTTAATCCTACTTTTCTTAAAACCTCGCTCACCCTTTCTTCCATTTTCTTCTTGTCGTTCCAGCCTGTTGCTTTCAAATAAAACATCAGATTTTCATTTGCTGTGCGATCTGTTAAAAGTTGAAAATCCTGAAAGATAATACCAAGCTTCCTTCTTAATTTAGGAATGTCACTCATCTTCAAATTATGCAATTCAAATCCGGCCACATAGCCTTCCCCTTGGGGCATGGGCAATTCTCCATAAAGCAAACTCATGATTGAACTTTTTCCTGTCCCCGTTTTCCCAATGAGGTACACAAACTCACCACGCTGAACATTCAAATTCACATTGTTCAACAAAAGATTTTTCTTGTGAAACACATTTACATTTTTAAGATCAATTATAGTATCCGACATTTCTTTATCTTCAGGTTATATAGATGAATTTACAAATTCCATTCAGTAACTTTTCCGAAAGGAATACTCCCCAAGAATTCAAGCATCCGAGCTTCTTCTGCTTGCAAGCCTATCTTAGCCAAAGCCTTTTCGGGTCGATCTAATCGAAAATAGGCCAGAAGCGTGAATTGTTCATCTCTCAGTTGAACATAATCAGGAATTTTAGCTTTGCCTTGAATTTTTAATAGGTAATACTTCGACATGATTCTTACTTGCAAACTTATTGGAAAAAAAACTGAATTCTCTTGAAGAAATTACTAGAATCAATAAATTATTCAACAGGCAATATTCAAGAACTTAGAACATAAAAAAAGAGGCTTGCCATAATGGGAAGCCTCTCTTCATTTATTTTTTTAGCAGCTTAACGCTTACTTGTTTTCTTTCCACCTAATCCAATGGGGCTACCTACACGTGCCATGGCACAACGGAAGCCTAACCAATCAGTAGATTGTTCTTGATCCAAAAAGCGACGAGAACCAGGAGTCAAATAGTAAGCGCGATCTTTCCATGATCCACCTTTTATAACACGAGCTTTGTCATCTACTAAAGTAGCACTACCGCTATTATATGTCGCATAATCAGGCTCATCACCATCAATATAATTGATGTTATCTGCTTTTTGATAATTTCTACGTGTAGAAGCTTCTTGTTCGGTTACATCACGTTTCATAATTCGGCCCAATGTATCTTTCTCCGCGATTGAACCTTCCTCATCGGTTACTTGGGTATCGTAAACGTTTCCACGGAAAGAACGGAAATCGGTTTTATCTTCATGAGACAAAGGACGGAATACATCCATCACCCACTCTGCAACGTTACCACCCATATTATACAAACCATAATCGTTTGGTACGTAAGAATAAACGGGTGCTGTGATATCGGCATTATCATTTAACTTACCGGAAACTCCCATATTATCACCTCGACCACGCTTAAAGTTTGCTAACATTTCACCTTGCCATTTATCTTCAGAATTACGAACTCCGTGTCCGCTCCAAGGATAAAGTTTACGCTCATTCACATTTTCAAAAACAGTATTTCCAATTAATGCTAAGGATGCAAACTCCCACTCCGCTTCAGTTGGGAGACGATATCTAGGTAAAAGAATACCATCTTCCATTCTTACTTTACGAGTATCGTTATTTGGATTCAAATCTTCGAGAGGGCTTTTTACAAGACCTTCATATTGACCTGCGAAATAAGCATCGGTATTAAAGTTGTCTTCATTGACCTGAGCAGGATTTACACGAAGGATTCCTTCACGAATTAAAATTTGCTCATTCACACGATCGGTACGCCAAGCACAAAAGTCGTTACACTGCAACCAATTCACTCCTACAACAGGGTAATCTTGAAAGGCAGGATGACGAAGGTATAATTCTACATAAGGTTCATTGAACGCCAAACGATCACGCCAAACGAGTGTATCGGGTAAAGCTTTGCGTTGAACTTCTGGATAGTCAGTTGCGAATACGCGTCCTAACCAATAAAGATATTCTAACCAAAAGGTATTAGAAACCTCTGTTTCATCTAAATAATAAGAAGAAACCGTTACTCGACGAGGCATGTTATCCCAATCTTGAATTACATCTTGTTCGGTACGACCCATTACAAAGGTTCCCCCTTCAATGAGTACTAATCCGGGTCCGGTTTCTTGCTCTAAATAAGGAACAACTTCAAATCCACCATTACGCTCATCATTATAATTCCATCCTGTTGAGCCGGATTTGTCGTAGCTATTACAAGCTGAAAAAAACAACGTCGCCAGTCCAAGGAGGGGAAGCAATTGATTCTTAATCTTCATGTGTCTTTTATGTTTGGGATGACAAATATGCGAAATAACTAAAAACTAGGGCAACTTATTGCTCGGAATCTCTTCTTCTTAGGTCGGCATTCGAACTGAAATCCAACACTTAGCTCATGCGAACCACCGGTTGCATTACTTAAGGCTGAGACAGTTACGTCATAACTATACCCAAATTTGAAGACTCCTTTTTGCAATCCAATTAATGCAATAAAACTGTCGCTCGACAAGAAATTTTTGTTGCCGAAATTACCACGGTACCATAATCCACCCACAATTGGAGAATGGAGGATATACATACCGATATTAATTTGATTGAATGATCCTTGTTGTTGATATAATACATTAGGAGAAATAAAAGTTCCTTCATCACGATTTACTCTACCACGGGAACCACGTCCATAAGAATCACCAATAGGTAACATAGCACCAAAATGGGCGGTGTATTTACGAGGTAATTTTGAAGTTCCTTTTACTATGAAAGCTTCATCAGGCTCTGTTAAATGATTTACGGCGAATCCACCATAAACGGTGTTCGTATAAGCTAATACACCTGCGCTAAAATCCATATAATTTCTGGTTTCCGTTGGACGAACTTCTTGCGTATTGTAAACGAAACCATATCGAGGATCGATCATATCACCAAAAGTTAACTTACTGAAGTCGAGGCGTTTTTGAACATAAGTTGCTTGAAGACCAAATCGCATTGAAAACTTACGATTCACATTAAGCTGGTAAGCATACATTCCACTAATGTTATTTGTAACAAACACACCTTCACCTGCTTTATCATTCAAGAACATCAACCCGATCCCGCCATTTATTCCTTCAAAATGCTGATCATAGCTCGCACTTGAAGTAATATACGTTTCTTTTAAGGCTGGCCATTGATTTCTATAGTTGATACTAATTCGCGGACAACGAGTTGAACCTGCAAAAGCAGGATTCAAATAAAGTGGGTTCGCATAGAACTGAGTGAATTGAGGATCCTGTGCATCAGCCGTTAGGCAGGTTGCAAACATGATACACAAGAGGACGCGTTTAAACATATTCAAATCTTTTACGAATATTTATACGAAGAAATCTATTTTTGTTTCGATTTCAACGCATGAGTTCTGCAATAATTGTTTTTGGTGTCCGTTCCTAATGGGCCACATACCAAACATCAAAGATGCAAAATCCGTTGTTAGATACAGCACAAATTTAATTTTTTTAAGAATATTAAATGATCAAAGACAAACATTCCTTACTAAGTAAGGTGGAAAAGTTGAATCTCAGGTTCTTCAACGAAAGAATTACATGCATCGTGGCTACTATTTTAGTAGGAATTCTACCCCTGGAATCCTACAGTCAGAAAGTAGAAACAACGACAATTACCTGGTCAGAAGTGCAAACTGTACAAGAAGGTGAATACCGATTAGGATTTACTGGCGCACATTATTTGCTGGAGGAAAGTAAACTTCCTTTTTATCATAAACAATTAGAAGGCAATGTTTTAAAGGTTGATATAATCGATGCCTCCTATGTTTCTTTGAATGCATTAGAAAGCACTTTAGCGAAAGAAATTACAGACGACGCCCCTCAAATTTCAATCTTAGAAGCGACAGAAAAAAAGCAAAGCAAGAGCCTAATATATATCCTTCCGTTTCGAAAAAACACAAGTTCAGGAAAGATTGAAAAGCTGGTTTCTTTCCAATTAAATATTACAAAAGGTCCATCTGAAACAGGAAAAAAAGGTCTTTCAACCGCCTCTTTTGCTACAAATTCGGTTTTATCGAACGGAGATTGGTATCGGATTGCAGTTTTGAACGATGGAATTTACAAAGTAGACTATGAATATTTGAATAATATGGGAATCGATGTTTCCGGACTTACCTTTTCCAATATTCGATTATATGGAAATGGTGGTGGGATGTTACCCCAACTAAATAGCGCACCCAGGTTAGATGACCTACAGGAATGTGCTATTGAAATGATAGATCAAAACCAGGATGGCATATTCAATGGATTGGACTATTTTCTTTTTTATGGACAAGGACCTGATCGCTGGAATTACAACACCTCAGAAAAACAATATGTACACGCAAAAAATTATTATAGTGACACAACGTATTATTTCATCACTATTGACAACTCGAATCCCGGAAAGCGAATTCAAAATCAATCCAATTTAGCAAGTACCGGAAACGATGTAAACGTTACTAGTTTTACCGAAGTGGCTTTCTATGAAAATGATTTGAAAAATTTTACCAAGTCAGGAAAAGAATGGTATGGCGAAACATTTGATTTAGTATTAAGCCAAGGCTTTAGTTTTAATTTTCCTAACCTAATTCCAGGTCCTGCAAAACTAAAGTCGAGTGTGATTTCCAGAACGGCTACTTCCTTTTTTGCTACAAGTAGTTTTAATGTAAACTACAACAACACTACTATTCTTTCGCAAAATATAATAAACGTAGGTACAAGTTATACAGATGATTTTGCACGCGCCGCTGTACAAAATTCCAACTTTTTGGCTGCAGGTTCAACCCTAAATTTAGATTACAATTATTTACCTTACAATGCTACTTCCACAGGATGGCTCGACTTCATCGCATTAAATGTTACAAGAGGGTTAACCTTTTCAGGTAATGGAGTTATCTTTAGAGATCTAGACACCAATAATATTGGAGTTAATCGCAGATACCTAATTAATAATACTTCACCAGGTTTAAAAGTTTGGTGTTTAAAAAATCATAACGACGTCAAAACTCAACAGTATACTTTCACGGGAAGTCAAATTGAATTCATTCAATCCATCTCTCCAAACGAAAGTATTGAATATATTGTTTTCAATAATAATGAAGCTAAATATCCTGTAAATGCTACTAAGATTTCCAATCAAAATTTACATGGATTACCACAAGCTGAATACTTAATTATTACGCATCCCAACTTCCTAAGTGAAGCAGAACGGATCGCAAAATTTCATACTGATTATGACAACTTGAGTAGTGTGGTAGTTACTACAAATCAGATCTACAATGAATTTTCAAGTGGTGCACAAGACGTAAGTGCATTGCGCGATTTCATTCGTATGTTTTATGAAAGAGCTACAACATCTACAGAACTACCTCGCTATGTTTTATTGATGGGAGATGGTTCGTTTGATCCAAAATACAGAATAAGCAACAATACAAATTACCTACCTTGCTATCAAAGTGAAAATTCCATTTCTCAATTGGCTTCCTATACATCGGATGATTTTTATGCGATGCTCGATCCGAACGAAGGAAAATTAATTGGTTCGGAGTTAGCAGATGTTGGCGTAGGACGATTACCGGTTCGTACGCTAGAAGAAGCCAAGGATATGGTTAATAAAGTAATAACTTACTCGACGCCCGGCTTAACGAATGATCAGAATTTATGTGCTGGATCAAATAGTAGTCGACTGGGTGATTGGAGAAATGTTTTATGTTTTATTGCAGATGATCAGGATCGTAATTTACATCAACGACAAAGCGAACGCATTGCTGCTATTGTTCAACAAAACAAACCTGTATATAATGTAGATAAAATATATTCGGACGCATATCAACAAATTTCTACTCCCGGCGGACAACGTTATCCGGAAGTAAATGATGCGATTACAAAACGCGTTGAAAAAGGTGCTTTATTAATGAATTACACTGGGCATGGAGGGGAGTTGGGATGGGCTTCAGAAACCATTTTGAACAATGATATGATTAACAAATGGCAAAACGTAAATAACATGCCTGCTTTCATTACCGCCACTTGTGAGTTTAGTCGATACGATGATCCACTGCGAACATCGGCGGGTGAATTTGTATTACTCAATTCCACTGGTGGAGGAATTTGTTTATTCACAACGGTTAGGTTAGCATTTGCCATCGACAACGAACTCATCAATTCCGACATGATGGTTCACTTCTTTCAGCCCATCAATGGAGAAATGCCACGAGCAGGCGATATCATTCGACTTTCAAAAAGAGATAATCCATCGAACCGAAACGTAACTTTACTAGGCGACCCCGCCTTACGATTAGCTTATCCAAAACATTTAATCACCACCGAATCCATTACTGAATCCTCTACTGGGATCGCAGTAGACACTATTTCGGCACTTAGCAAAATTACTGTACAAGGAAAAGTAACCGATATTTCAGGAAATATATTGACAGGATTTAACGGAGTGGTCTATTCAACTATTTATGATAAAACCAGTAAAATTTACAACCAGGTAAATGATCCAACAGGAAAAGACATAAGTTTGCCGGACAGTTTCAATTTGAGAAAAAACATATTATACAAAGGAAAAGCAAGTGTCGTAAACGGTGTATTCAGTTGTTCTTTTATTGTACCTAAAGACATCTCTATACAATATGGAAAAGGCAGATTGAGTTATTATGCAAATGGTAATGGAGAAGATGCACATGGATTCAACGAGAATTTTTTTATTGGAGGTGTATCCAGCAATGCGCTCAGCGATAATGATGGTCCACAGATTAAGTTATATATGAACGACGAGAATTTTATTTTCGGTAGCATTACCAATGCTGCACCTAACGTATACGCTATACTTTTTGACTCAAGCGGAATCAACACGGTTGGGAATGGTATAGGACATGACATCACTGCTCAAATTGACGGTAAGCCGCAACAGTTATTTGTTCTCAACGATTATTATGAATCGGATTTAGATTCCTATCAAAAAGGAAAAGTACTGTTTCCGTTGAGTACTTTATCCGAAGGGGTACACAGTGTAGTGTTCAAAGCCTGGGACATCAACAATAATTCATCTGAATCCACAACGGAATTTGTTGTGAGCTCTTCAGCTGGTTTGGCCTTAGACCATGTGCTCAATTACCCCAATCCGTTTACCACGTACACGCAATTCATGTTCGAACATAATCGACCATGTACAGGCATGGCCATTCAGGTACATATATATACGGTAAGTGGTAAACTTGTAAAGACCATTGATGCTTATCAAGTTTGCGAAGGGTTTAGGAATGTGGCAATTTCTTGGGATGGCAAGGACGATTTTGGCGATCAATTGGCCAAAGGAGTTTATGTGTATCGATTGATTATCAGAACTGCCGAAGGTGAAACGGCTCAAAAAACAGAAAAATTAGTTTTACTTAGGTAAGCCTTAAAACGAAACAAAATCCTTCTTCTTTTCGTTATATTTGCCATCGATCTTAACGAACGGTGGGCTTAATACACTGAATTTGAAAGGAGAAAAACAAAAACGATGAATAAATTTCTTAAAAAATCTAGCTTCATACCAGTATTTTTACTGTTATCAGCATTGAATGCATCTGGTCAAAACACTAATTTATTAGGTCAGATCAACACCATTACAACGGCTGTTCCTTTTTTATTGATTTCTCCAGATGCTCGTGCCGGTGGTATGGGAGATTTAGGAGTTTCTTCTACTGCTGATGTAAATAGCATCCATTGGAATCCTGCTAAACTTGCTTTTGCGGAAAATAAAATGGCATTTGGTGTTTCGTATACTCCTTGGCTCAGAAATTTAGTGAATGACATGTTCATTGGCTATCTTTCATTTTATACAAAGTTAAAAGGTGAACAAGCTATTGGAGCGTCGCTTCGTTACTTCTCTTTAGGAAATATTACGTTTACTGATAATAACGGAAACACCATTCGTGATTTTAAACCCAATGAATTTGCATTTGATGTTGCCTACTCTCGTAAACTGAGTGAATTTTTCTCAGGAGGTATTGCTTTACGTTTTGTACACTCCAACTTAACCGGAGGAACACAAGTGGAAGGGCAAGATTCAAAAGCGGGCAATACAGCTGCTGCTGACGTTTCGGTATTCTTCCAAAAAGAAATTGAAGTAGGTGGAAAAGATGCGATTTTTACGAGCGGATTAAATATTTCTAATATTGGTGCAAAGATTTCATATACGGAATCAGGTGTAAAAAACTTTATCCCTACCAATCTTCGTTTAGGTCCAGGGTTGAGACTTAAACTGAATGAGTACAATGACCTTGCATTCATGTTAGATTTCAACAAATTATTAGTACCTACTCCACCCATCTACACTCAAGACACTGCCAATAGCGCAGAAAATATTATTCTTTACGGACAAGATCCAGATGTAAGTGTTGCACAAGGAATCTTCCAATCTTTTAACGATGCTCCTGATGGCGGTAAAGAAGAATTAAGAGAAGTGAATATTGCGTTTGGTATGGAATATTGGTACGACAGACAATTTGCTTTCCGTGCTGGTTATTTTAATGAGAACAAGTTCAAAGGAAATAGAAAATACTTCACGTTAGGTGCTGGTTTACGTTATAATGTATTTGGAATTGACTTGGCTTATTTAATCCCAACCGATCAAAGAAATCCACTTGAAAACACCTTACACTTTACCATTACTTTTGATTTCAATGGCGATAAAGCTACCAAAGAAGAATCTGGAGAATAATTTCTCAACCTAATAGACACTATGAAAATTAAAGTTGGATTCGGATTTGATGTCCACCAGCTGCAAGAAGGTCGCGACTTTTATATAGGTGGCGTAAAAATTCCACATTCAAAAGGTGCCTTAGGTCATTCGGATGCGGATGCACTTATTCATGCGATTTGCGATGCGCTTTTAGGTGCGGCAGGTTTAAAAGATATTGGTTTTTATTTCCCCGACACCTCCGCTGAATTTAAAGGCATCGACAGTAAAATTTTATTACAGCGAGTTGTCGATTTAATTTCAGAGAAAGGATATACCATCAGCAACGTGGATGTTTCTCTCGTTTTAGAAAAACCAAAAATCAACCCTTACATTGATGAAATGATTAACACGCTAGCACCTATTTTAAAGGTGGAGTTGGATGATATCAGCATCAAGGCAACTACCAATGAGAAGATGGGTTACGTAGGGAGAGAGGAAGGGATAGCGGCGTATGCAGTGTGTCTCATAAGTAAGATATAACTTCGGGTGAAATTTTTAGTTGGCGAAGAGATTTTGCTTCGCAGTTCTACACTGACGCGAAAGTGCGAAAAGCACGAAAATGCGAAAGATGCGAAAGATGCTAAAGTATCGCAGCTAACGCTGCTTAACGTTGCGGACGTTGCGTTTAAATATAAGTAACTTATTAAACGGAAATTATTAACTAACACGACTCAAGTTTGCATCGGCTTCTTCTAAAAGACTAAGTTGTTCTACGAGAAGTTGGTTGTGGGGGAGAATAAGTTTTTCATCTTTGCTGAGTATATCCGTAGCAGCGTGTCGTGCTAATTCGAGGATGCGCTGATCTTTGGCGAGGTTGGCGATATGCAAATTCACAATTCCACTTTGTTGCTTTCCTGCTAAATCACCCGGACCCCGAAGTTCTAAATCCACTTCTGCGATTTTAAATCCATCGCTGGTTTCTACCATAGTGCGCATTCGCAATCGAGCGTCGTTGCCTAATTTTTCACCAGTCATCAACACGCAAAAACTTTGCTCGGCACCACGACCTACCCTACCTCTTAATTGATGCAACTGCGACAATCCAAAACGTTCTGCGCTCTCAATAATCATCACGGATGCATTGGGAACATTCACGCCTACTTCAATCACCGTTGTGGCCACCATGATGTGAGTCTGCCCATTTTTAAATCGCGCCATTTCAAAATCTTTATCGACAGCCTTCATCCTTCCATTCATAATACTCACCTGATAAGTGGGCAATGGAAATTCTTTGCAGATGGTATCATAGCCTTCCATCAAATTGGTGTAATCTAATTTTTCCGATTCTTCAATCAGCGGATACACAATATAAATTTGTCGACCTTTTGCAATTTCCTCTCTGATAAATCCAAAAACAGCGAGTCGGTTCGATTCATTGCGATGTATGGTACGAATTGGTTTTCGTCCTGGAGGCAATTCATCAATGACCGAACTATCTAAGTCGCCGTACAATGTCATAGCAAGTGTACGCGGAATGGGTGTTGCCGTCATCACCAAAACATGCGGAACAAAATCATCTTTCATCCATAGCTTCCCGCGCTGCTCTACACCAAAACGATGTTGTTCATCGATGATTACCAATCCCAAATTTTGAAATTGAACACGATCTTCAATTAATGCATGTGTGCCAATGATAATTTGCAAGCGCCCTTCTTTTAATTCTTCCAACAAAAATTTTCGATGCGCGGTTTTGGTGCTGCCAGTTAAGAGTCCAACACGAACATCCATCTCCTGCAAAGCCTCCGTCACATATTGAAAATGTTGATTCGCTAAAATCTCGGTGGGTGCCATCATGCAAGCTTGCAAGCCATTGTCGAGCACCATCAACATACTCAGCAATGCCACCATCGTTTTACCGCTTCCCACATCTCCCTGCAACAAACGATTCATTTGTTTTCCACTTCCCATATCCTGACGAATTTCCTTCAGCACTCTTTTCTGTGCATTTGTTAATTCGAAAGGAAGATAATTTTTATAATAGCCATTCAACAAATCGCCAATAGTGCCGATGGGTTTTCCTTTCACCGATTGCTGACGATTCCATTTAGCACGTAGCAAACGCAATTGAATAAAAAATAATTCTTCAAACTTAAGTCGATATTCCGCTGCAGCTAATTTTTGTTCATCGGCAGGAAGATGAATATTCACTAAGGCTGACGGTCGATCCATCAACTTAAAATGAGCAACCAATTCAGGAGTCAATCGTTCTTCCACGGCAAAGCCTGGATGCGAAAGAAGTGTTTTCATCAGCTTCTGAATCGCTTTACTATCTAAGCCCTTGACTTTGCACTTTTCGGTGGTACTATAAACGCCTACCAACGAAGGTCCAATTACTTTTTCGGCTTTGGAAGATTCTTCCAGATCGGGATGCACCATGTTAAACTTCCCATTAAAGACGGTAGGTTTTCCAAAGGCGATAAATTCCACTTGAGGACGTAACACATCCTTTATCCACTTAATTCCTTGAAACCATACGAGCTCCATTTGTCCGGTACCATCACTTAAAATAGCCGACATCCTCGTTGCGCGTTTAGCTCCAAAAACTTTAATGTTCGAGATGGTTCCCTTCACCTGAACATAGGACATATCCTCATTCAAGGAAGCGATGGGATGAAATTTCGAACGATCGATGTAGCGAAAAGGATAATGTTTGACGAGATCGCCAAAAACAGAAATACCCAACTCCTTCCTAAGCACATCGGCCTTTAATGGACCAACTCCTTTTAGGAATTCAATCTTCGTATTTAGAAAATTATGGGAATTCATCTTTACAAAAATAGTCAAGAGAAAAGAATAATCGAGGCGATAAAATAAAGGAATTGAAATGTCCTAAAAATAAAAATCCCGCTCGAAGGCGGGATTCAATCTCTGTTTAAATCAAATTACTCCGCTTTCTTGACGTTCACAGCATTTTGACCTTTACGACCTTCGATGAGTTCGTAAGTTACATTGTCGTTCTCACGAACTTTGTCAATAATTCCACTGTGATGTACAAAGACTTCTTTGTTTGACTCATCATCTAAAATAAAACCATATCCCTTGGCCTCATTGAAGAATTTTACTTTACCTGTTTTCATTTAAATGAATAAATTAATAATTGAATGTTTAACAAAAATATGTATAAATATTAGAAAATTCAATTTTTCCAATATTATTTTCCGCATCCTTAAAAACAATTCTGTTTGACTGTCAACAATATACCTATAAAAGCAAAATTATACTGACCTTTGCGCATGACAACGACGATAGCTGGAATATGGGTAAATATCCTAGATAGAAAAATTACGGAGGGCGTTTTTACTCTTAAGGATGGAGAAATTTATTCTTTTGATGAGCAGCCCGTGACTGAAAAACAATACATCCTTCCCGGTTTTATTGATGCACATATCCACATTGAAAGTTCCATGCTCGTTCCTTATGAATTTGCTCGAATTGCTTTAACCCATGGAACCGTTGCCACAATTAGTGATCCGCACGA
>JANOPQ010000059.1:0-25585 GCA_031421935.1 Bacteroidota bacterium
TCTAACATCTAACATCTAACATCTAACATCTAACATCTAACATCTAACATCTAACATCTAACATCTAACATCTAACATCTAACATCTAACATCTAACATCTAACATCTAACATCTAACTCCCGCACATCACACATCCTTCCGGATCATCCAATGAACACGATAACTGATCGGATGCTGAAGGCTGCTCGTCAATAAAGTGTGTAGAAACATCATTGTTGGTAGATCCTGTTGTTGCGCTTGCAGATACTGTTGTACTCGTTGCCATTACCGTTTCACTCACTTGCGGCATAGGCATCATCTCATATTGTTTGTCGACAGTAAACTTAATTGCCGAAGCCGCAGGCTTGGTACGTAAGTAATACATTCCGGTTTTTAATCCGCGCTCCCATCCATAGAAATGCATGGAAGTAAGTTTCGCAAAATTAGGCTCTGCAATAAATAAATTCAACGACTGACTCTGACAAATAAAAGCTCCACGATCAGCAGCCATATCAATAATGGTACGTTGCTTAATTTCCCAAACTGTTTTGTAAAGATCTTTTATTTCTTGAGGAATCTCAGCTATGGTTTGAACCGATCCGTTGGCAGCGATGATTTTATTTTTCATGTCGTTGTTCCATAAGTTCAATCGAACCAAGTCGATCAACAAATGTTTATTTACGACAATAAATTCTCCACTCAATACACGGCGACTATAAATATTCGTAGTGTAAGGCTCAAAGCATTCGTTGTTCCCTAGAATTTGAGAAGTAGAAGCCGTGGGCATCGGAGCAAGTAACAGTGAATTGCGTACACCATGCTTTTTAATTTCTTCTCTCAATACATCCCACTCCCAACGATCAGTTGGTTTTACATTCCACATATCGAATTGGAAAATTCCTTGTGAAATTGGAGAACCTTCATAAGTAGAATAAGGACCTTCTTTCTTTGCTAAATCTTTAGACGCTGTCATAGCGGCATAGTAAAGCGTCTCAAATATTTCACGGTTGAGACGATGCGCTTCTTCGCTCTCGAAAGGATAACGCATCAAGATAAATGCATCCGCCAATCCTTGTACACCAATTCCAATCGGGCGATGACGCATATTGCTGTTCTTCGCTTCTTCAATTGGATAATAGTTAACATCGATAATCTTGTTTAGATTCTTCGTTGCTGCATAAGTAATTTCAAAAAGTTTTTGATGATCAAATTTTCCATTGATCACAAAACGTGGCAAAGCGATAGAAGCTAAGTTACATACTGCAACTTCATCTTTCGCAGTGTATTCAACAATCTCGGTACAAAGATTCGAACTCTTGATTGTACCTAAATTTTTCTGGTTACTCTTTTCGTTGCATGCATCTTTATATAAGATGTAAGGTGTACCCGTTTCAATTTGTGATTCTAAAACAGCAGTCCAAAGTTCGCGAGCTGGAATAGAACGACGCGCACGACCTTCTTGCTCATACTTCGTATAAAGCAATTCGAACTCCATGCCGTAGCAATCATCTAAGCCTGGAGCTTCGTTCGGACAAAATAAACTCCATTGCCCTTCTTCCTTCACACGTTTCATGAATAAATCTGGAATCCAAAGTGCAAAGAATAAATCACGAGCACGCATTTCTTCTTTACCATGATTCTTTTTCAATTCCAAGAATTCAAAAATATCAGCATGCCAAGGCTCTATGTAAACAGCGAAACTTCCTTTACGCTTACCACCACCTTGATCTACATAGCGAGCAGTATCATTGAACACTCTCAACATCGGAACAATACCGTTGCTGGTTCCGTTTGTTCCACGAATATATGAACCCGTAGAACGCACGTTATGAATGCTGAGACCAATTCCACCTGCACTTTGTGATATCTGAGCACATTGCTTCAATGTATTGTAGATGCCATCGATACTGTCGTCTTGCATCTGAAGAAGAAAACAAGAACTCAATTGAGGCTTAGGCGTTCCGGCATTGAATAGAGTAGGTGTCGCATGTGTAAACCAGCGCTCACTCATCAAGTTATAAGTTTCGATGACTGAATCGATATCTGTTTTGTGAATACCCACCGCCACGCGCATAATCATATGCTGCGGACGTTCTACTACTTTCCCATGAAGGCGAAGTAGGTAGGACTTCTCTAAAGTCTTGAATCCAAAATAATCGTAACCAAAGTCACGGTCATATATAATAGTAGAATCGAGGAGATCAGAATGTTCGTTAATCACCGCCATTACATCATCTGCAATCAAAGAAGCATTCTTTCCCGTTTTGGGATCCACAAAGGTGTAAAGGTCATGCATCGTTTCGGTAAACGACTTTTTGGTGTTCTTATGTAGATTGGAAATCGCAATCCTGGAGGCAAGCTGTGCAAAGTCAGGATGACGTGTAGTAAGTGAGGCCGCCATTTCAGCGGCTAGGTTGTCTAATTCGATGGTAGTCACACCATCGTAAACACCTTCAATCACTTTTTGGGCTACCAAAATGGGTTGGACGTGTTCCGTCGAAAGACCATAACATAGCTTTTGTACGCGAGCAGTGATTTTGTCAAATTTCACTGTTTCTTGTTTTCCGTCTCTCTTTATTACGTACATATTAATTAGTATTAATGGGTTAAAAATTTATTGTAGACTTTACTTTCACTTTACTTAAACAACATATCACAATAACAGCGACAAATTGCCCAGCCAGGAGATCCCTTGCTTTTTTTACTATCCGGTAGATTCAGATGAGTTTGAAAATCAGCGCTATTCTAATTCGGGAGAACACGCGCTTAACCGGTCACAAAACAAGTTAAAGATATCGTGTAACCCAAGTAGTATTTTTTCACAATCGGCATCACTTTTCAACAAAAGGTAAGTGTGAAAATAAAGGTAGATTAAAATTTTGTTTCCAAAAAAATTGCATTATATAGAGAGGCAAATGAAACTGTCAAGTTCTTTTTTCGCAATTTGAAAAAAATAAATCCTTTTTTTCATAACGACTACCACCTCCGTAATTATAGAGCGAACGAAATGTTTTTTCGTTTTTTTTGATGGATGTATTCTTATGGTTGCACAACTAATGAATAAACGAAATTGCTAAATGCTTAGTATTCGTTTTGCAAAATATTTTAAATGATACAATTTTACATTTACGCACTTACCAACTTGCAATCCATCATTCCAACACCTATCCAGCAGAACTGCGCATTAGTGTCCGGCTAAGCAGGAAGAATAAATGGAAATTGCAATGTATAGTCCTTGTCATTATACCATATTAATATCATTCAATTGAAATAAATTATTTTTCTAATATTATAAGCCCTCCTGCCATAAAATTGGATTTCATCCAATTTTATGGCAGGAGGGCAATATTAAGGGGGTGAATTCTTGTAGGGGCGCATTGCAATGCGCCCCTACATTATAGGTTTTCGCCCTTTAAAATTTCTGCAGAACAATGTTAAAATCAAAAATTAGTCGGACGCTAATGCGCAGAACTTCGGGATCCAAAATCCAAAATCTAAAATCTAAAATCTAAAATCCAACATCTAGTACTCCGCTAGCAACGGTTTATTCTGCATCACAGCATCAACTTGTACCATGATTTCATCCGTGAGCTTTTCAACTACGTCTAACGCTTTTAAATTTTCTTCGAGCTGCGATACTTTACTCGCTCCTAAAATAGCAGTACTTACGTTTGGATTTTTTAGACACCATGCAAGTGAAAAAAGAGATAAACTAACATCAATACTATCTGAAATATTTTTTAGTGCTTTCACTTTTTCTATGCGTGCAGGAGTGATGTTTCTTTCTTGCAACCATTCCATACCTTGCATAGACAATCGAGTTGAACCCGCCTCGCCTAAATATTTTCCTGTTAATAGTCCAGAGGAAAGTGGTGACCATATAGTAGTTCCCATTCCTTCATACTTGAAGAGATGAATATAATCGTCTTCCATTTTTTTTCTTTCGAATAGATTGTATTGCGGTTGTTCCATAACGGGTCCGATGAGTTGATATCGCGCTGCTTCAAGATGGGCCTGCAAAATTTCTTGCGCACTCCACTCCGAAGTTCCCCAATACAAAATTTTACCTTGTTGTATTAGCGTATTCATCGCTTGTACGGTTTCGAGTATGGGAGTGTTCTTGTCCGGACGATGACAGAAAAATAAATCGATGTAATCTACTTTTAATCGTTTCAACGCTGCTTCACATCCTTCCATAACATGTTTACGACTTAAACCACGTTGGTTGGGCTTGTCAGTTTCATATCCAAAAAAAACTTTGCTGGAAACCATATAAGAACTCCTTGGCCAATTCAAATTCTTTAAGGCTTTACCCATCACAATTTCACTTTGCCCACGCGCATAAATTTCTGCGTTGTCGAAAAAATTGATGCCTGCATCGTAAGCAACACTCATCAGTTTTTCGCTGATGTTATCTTCTATTTGTTTTCCGAAAGTAATCCAGCTGCCTAATGAAAGTGCGCTGATCTGTATTCCTGTATTTCCTAGTTTTCTGTATTCCATAGTAATTATTCAATTATATATGTCTTTTGATTTTGTCTAGCACTAAATCCAATTACCCCTTCATTTTCGGTATAAAATAATTCCCAAATAGGTAATTGTGCAATAGAAATATTTGTTGTGTCTTGTTTAAAGTAAAATACATTGGTAAAAGTTTTTCCATTGAGTTGTAACAACGGTGAAAAGATCGGTATCGGTTGAATGATATTCGCATCCATCAGATTGAAGTATACTTTGAAATTTAAAAAGTCGATGGAAAGTCCAGAGGATACCATGATGTTAGCATCCGTGCTGGACTCATCAATGCGAAGCAAATAATGATTTTTCTTAGTAAACGAGGTGTCGCAATTTGCTAAAAAGAAACCGTAGGCTTGACAGTCTATGCACTCACATCCAGAAGATCTTCTTTTGCGACATTTTTCTTCATACCGCGGACTATAATTTCGATCTGTCACATAAAATCGTAATGAGTCATTCGATAACGTAGTGTAAAGTAGGGAGTCGTCAGGAGCAACGTTTATCAGGTATTCGAATTGAGGTTGAATGGGAGGACATGTATACGTTTCATCGCAACTGCAATTTGACATGAATAAACAGGTGATGAAGAGAAGGACACAGTTTAGGATTTTCATTTCAAAGTTTAGATGAATGGAGTGTTTTATTTTCATGGTAAAGCTAAAAATTATATATCTTTATTTCCATGAAAAAGTTAATTATTACACTGTTCTTCGGAATCACTTCAATGCAAGCCATTTCCCAAGTTACACAAGTGCTTTTTATTGGAAATAGCTATACAGGAGTTAATAATCTTCCGCAACTTTTTAGCAATCTTTCATTTAGTTTAGGGGATTCTGTTTTCGTGGATACTTATAATCCTGGTGGATATACTTTTCAAATGCATGTTGTGGATGCAAATACCATAGCGAAAATTAATAGTAGATCTTGGGATTTTGTGGTGTTGCAGGAACAAAGTCAACGACCCTCATTCCCTCCAGCACAAGTCGCTCAAGATGTTTACCCCTACGCTCGACAGCTCGATAGCCTTATCTTATTAAATAACCCTTGTACTGAAACAGTTTTTTATATGACCTGGGGTCGTAAATATGGTGATCAAGGTAATTGCGCTTTTTGGCCTCCTGTCTGTACTTTTTTAGGGATGCAAGAGGAGTTGAGAAATTCGTATGTGCAAATGGCAAACGATAATGCGGCACTCGTTGCTCCAGTGGGTAGAGCTTGGCAAAGCAGTTGGACACAAGATTCATCCATTAACTTATGGTCGTCAGATAATAGTCATCCTTCTATCGAAGGATCGTATTTAGCAGCTTGTGTTTTTTATGAAACGATTTTAAGAAAATCATGTGTAAATGCTCCGTTTATTTCATCCGTAACGAATCCTAACGCATTATTTCTTCAGCAAGTCGCACATCAAATAGTAATGGACAGTATTTTCACATGGAAAATTGGAGCCTATGATGTCATTGCTGATTTTTCCTTTGTGCCGAATGGATTGCAAGTTCAGTTTACTGATCAAAGTGTAAATTCAAATAATGTCACTTGGGATTTTGGAGATGGGTCTACTTCGCTGTTTCCACAACCCACGCATACCTATTTACAAGCAGGCACCTATCTAGTGAATCAGATTGCTATGGATAGTTGTCATTCAGATACTGCTCAACAATTTATTTCGGTAGTAGCCAGTTCGGTTTCAGAAATCAATTCTTACGAAAACTGTATTATAATAAATGATCAATCGGAAATAGAAATTAGCTGTGGTCAATGGGAAACAATGTCTATTTATGATGTTTCTGGTAGGAAGATGGGTGCCACCGAATTGAGTAGAAATAGCTTGCAGTTTTTTAAGGATCAAATCGATTCTGGAATTTATCTCTTGATTTTCAGTTCATCAGAAGGAAATTATCAAGCGGTTAAATGGAGAAATTATTGATTTTTGCTCTGTATACTTTTTTACTTTTCAATTAGGATCGTATTTCTAGTATTCTTACATTTACGACAACCAAAACAATTAGTAAATGCAATGGATTATCACCTAATTCATTGTTTATCTAAACCAAACCATCTTATATGAAAAAATTTATTTTGGGATGCATCCTAATATTAGGAATGAATCCCACATGGGCACAAGTGCTCATAGGAGCAAGTGCTCAAGCAGTACATCCATCGGCTTCTGAAGTTCGCTTCGATTATCGTTCAGCAGCTCCTCTATTTATTAAGTTTGAAAAGTCTTCCTTCGTTTCCACAAACGCTGGCATGGATGTTCTTCGTACTGCTCTAAATGCAAAGACCAGCGATCATTGGACCTTGATTCGATCTGATCGTGATGACTTGGGTATGATGCACAAACGTTATCAGCAATATTTCAATAATATTAAAGTGATGACGGGTGAATATATCTTGCATGAGATACAAGGTAGATTAATTTCAGCGAATGGGATGTTTTTTAATGATATTAATATGAGTACTTCTCCCGTATTAGATGAATCGCAAGCGCTTCAGTTTGCTTTGAATAATATTGGAGCTACTAAATATTTGTGGCAGTCTTCAGCAATGGAGCAGGAAATTCTTTCCGGACATTCTCACGGTGACGCCTATCCGCACGGTGAGTTGGTGATTCTTCCTTCTCAAGGAATCGGAAAGTCGAGTGGAACTAGTCTTTGCTGGAAGTTTGATGTTTATGCAGTAGAGCCTCATGAGCGTTGGTCGGTGTTTGTAAATGCAAATACAGGAGCGGTTATTTTTAAAGAAAATAAAATTTGTACTATTAATGTAAATGGAACCGCGGCAACTCGTTACAGCGGCACACAAATTATGCAAGTGGATAGTTTAAGCGCAAACAGTTTTCGCCTCCGAGATAATTCTCGCGGTAATGGTGTTGAGACTTACGATTTAAATAACGGAACCAGCTACGCAGGTGCAGTCGATTTTACAGATACAGATAATATTTGGAATACCACTACGAACATGGACAATGCTGCTTACGATGCACATTGGGGTACGCAAAAAACATACGATTATTTTTTTGGAACACATAATCGCAGCAGTTACGATAATGCAGGTGCAGTTTTAAGATCGTATATTCATTATAGTACTGCTTATAATAATGCTTTTTGGAACGGATCGGTAATGACTTATGGAGATGGTGATGGATCTACGTTTTCTCCTTTAACTGAATTGGATATTATAGGTCACGAATTAACACATGGTGTTACGAGCAATACATCCAATTTAGTTTACTCTTATCAATCGGGAGCATTGAATGAGTCATTCTCTGATATTTTCGGAGTCACTATCGATTTTTATGCTAATGGTGCGGCAGCTAATTTTTTAATTGGTGATAAAACGTATACACCAGGGACTCCAGGGGATGCTTTGCGTTATATGAACAATCCGAGCATAGCAGGAGATCCAGATACCTATTTAGGACCGAACTGGTATACAGGTGCAGGTGACAATGGCGGAGTTCACATCAACAGTGGTGTTCAGAATTTTTGGTACTATTTATTATGTCAAGGTGGAACAGGAACTAATGATCTTGGTTTCGTTTATAATGTTACGGGTATAACTATGAATAAGGCGAGAATGATTGCCTATCGTAATAATACTTTTTATCTAACTTCGGGTTCGCAATATGCAGATGCTGCTTTTTATTCATTGCAATCGGCGAATGATTTATATGGTAATTGTTCTCCAGAAGCAGTGTCTGTAAAGAATGCTTGGGATGCTGTAGGTGTTTATGGGTTAACAATTAATACTGCTGCAACAGCTGCAATAACTGGAAGTGCATGTGAAGGAAATACAATTAATTTAGCAGCTACTGGCGGAGTAACTTTTTCTTGGTCTGGACCCGGTGGATTTAATTCTACGGCTGCAAATCCAAGCATTCCAAATAGTAGTGCTGCTAATAATGGAGTATATACTTGCATCGTAACGGATGCGAATGGCTGTGTAGGTAATCCATCAGTTAGCGTTTCTGTTTTGCCTGGTCCAACTTTGAATGTTACTGGCGCAGGAAGTCTATGTAGTGGAGGTAGTTTGCAATTGAATGCAAATGCATCATTGCCTGGTGCTGGAAGTAATACGGGATCAAACACAGCAGCATTTGCTATTCCTGATAATAATGCAACAGGTATTCAATCATTAATTTCTATTGGAGGAAGCACGAGTGCAAATGCATTGCTTTCCGTTACCGTTGACTCGTTAACGCATACTTGGGATGCAGATTTGAAAATAGAATTATTAGCACCCAATGGATCGGTTATAACATTAGCTGCCGGTGTTGGAGGATCTGGAGATAATTTCATTCGTACACGTTTCATGAATGCAGGAACCGCTATTGGATCAGGCGCTGCTCCATTCACTGGTAGTTTCATTCCCCAACAAGCTTTCAGTGGGTTAACAGGATCTGCAAATGGTACCTGGAGATTGCGTGTTTCTGATTTGGCTGGACAAGATGTTGGAACGTTATGGAAATGGTCGATTGAATTACCGGGAAATGTTATCTCCTCTTATTCCTGGAATCCTTCTACTGGATTAAATAATGCTACTATCGCGAATCCACTGGCTTCTCCTGCTATCACCACAAACTATGTAGTTACCGTTTCTACAAACAACGGTTGTACGGCTACTGGTTCTGCTTTAGTTTCGATTGGCACTTTGTCAACTACGATTAATTCTACTAACGTAACTTGTTTCGGAAGCAACAATGGAACGGCTACTTTACAAGTGAATGGTGGATCAGGAACTCCTACTTATACTTGGTCAAATGGTGCTACTTCCGGAACAATAAATAATTTGGTTGCTGGAACTTATACATGTACGGCTACAGATGGATCTGGATGTTCATCGGTAAAATCGGTTACGATTACAGCTCCTGCGCAAATAGAAGGATTTGCAACTTCTCAAAATGCAAATTGTGGATTGAATGACGGATCAGCTTATCTGTCGATTAACGGAGGAGTTGCACCCTATTCAGTTTTATGGAGTAATGGAACTACTACCGCTAATATTTCTGGTCTTGCTCCAGGGAATTATTCAGTAACCGTGACAGATGCTAATGGATGCACTTTTTCTTCATCAACCAGTGTGGGTACGAATGGAGGTAGTGCACCTGCAACGCCAACTACAATTACTGGAAATAAGAATAGTGTATGCCCCGGACTTTCGAAAGCATATAGTTGTCCTGCAGTAAGTGGAGCAACGAATTATATTTGGACTGCACCGGCAAATACAACCATTACTAACGGTCAAGGCACTACGAATATTACCATTAGTTATTTAGCTGGATTTACGAGCGGGAATATTACCGTTCAAGCGCAAAGCAGTTGTGGAACCAGTTTAGTGAAAAGTGCTGCTGTTAAGAGTGTTCCTGCATTGCCAAAAGCAATCACAGGTGGCATTAAGAATTTGTGTAATTCTATTGTTACTTATTCTGTTCCTGCATCTACAACAGGAGGGACATCTCATACATGGTATGTACCCCCATCAGCTACTATTCTGAGTGGACAAGGTACTACTTCTATTAGTGTTCAATGGCCAACTCTTAATATATCAGGAGCAAGTATTTGTGTAGAAGCAAATAATGTTTGTGGTGTAAGTCCGTTACGATGTTTGAATAATTTGACAACGAAGCCAACGCGTCCTGCATTGATAAGTGGTCCTACCAGTGTTTGTGCAAATCAATCAAACATTACATATTCTGTGGTTTCAGAGCTAGGTGTAAATTATAATTGGACAGTTCCTGTTGGAGCAAGTGTAGTAAGTGGACAAGGAACAGGTGTTGCCATAATTAATTGGGGTTCTGCTACTGGATTGTTAGAGGTAGGAATATCGAATGCTTGCGGAAGTGTACAAAAACGCACCATGACCGTTTCTGTAGTATGTCGTTTATCAGATGTACAAGCGAGTAGTGTACAATTATTACCGAATCCAAGTGCAGGTATAGCTGTCCTAAATCTTGGAGTTGATCCAGGAAATTATCGAGTAACTATTTCAGATGTATTAGGTCGTGAAATTTTACAAAAGCATGGTTCGGATGATCAGTTTGAAATTGATTTACAAAGCCAAGCAAAAGGATTATACTTAGTGGCAGTTCGTTTTGACGATGGAACGCAAAAGGTATTGCGAATGATTGTTGAATAAGAATTTGATATTCATAAAAATTCAAAAGCCTAGGGTTTAAACCCTAGGCTTTTGAATTAATTACCTTTCCGAATACGACTGATATCTTGCTTTGATATACACTGCCAATTCATATTGCGTTAATGCTTTTAAAAGGAAATCGTTCAACCCTAAATACTCAATAAAAGCATTGTATTCGTTGTAACGTAAATTAATGAGGCCAGCTTTTGAATAGTTGGCTAGTACTTCACGCATGAGTTCTCGTCTGCGATCTTCATTCATCATCTCTGCAACTTTTCTTTTGCTACGCTCCTTACGAGAAAATTCCTGATAAAGTGCAGTAATTGGACTTTGCCAAGCAGACACTCCACTCAATCGATAGTCCTTTGCACTATATCCTAGCTTTTGAATGTCTCTTTCAATTCGATTTAAGTCGCGCGGTGCAAAGATGGTCGCCTCATTTAATGTGATTGAGATTTTCTTTAGCGGAGCAATGATTCGATAAATATCTTTTAACGTGGAATCGTTAAAGCAAAACTTAAAGGATCCATAACCGAATGCAGTTATCACTAAAGTGTCTGCTTTATTCATTTGAATGGTAAAGCTATTATCCGGATTTGCAAAAATTCCTTGTTGTGTTTTTAAATTAATTACCATGACTTGCTCCAATAGCAATCCAGGATAATCTTTATCCATTGCTTTTCCTGTAACTATAATGTTTTGTTGAGCATGAGCAGTGTATAATCCAAAAAAGGGAAAAGCTATAAAAAATAATAGCGAGTAAGAAGATCTTTTTTTCTTACTCGCTACCATAAAATATTTTTGATTAAATAAATTCATTAAAAGACAACGTCGATTTTTAACTCTTCTTTTCCTCTTAAAATTCCTACTGTTGCAGATTGTCCTTTTTCAAATTTTCCGAGTGCTTTCATATAACTCATCATATCTTGCACTTTTAAATCGCCAATGGAAATAACAATATCTCCTGCCTTTAATCCGGCTTTAGCTGCGGGCTTTCCATCACTCACACCATCAATGCGCATTCCTGCTCCCTCAAAAGCATAGTCAGGAACAACACCCAGCGTTACTTTAAACCTTGGACTCTCTTCGCTGTCTTCTTCTTTCGTTTTTACAAAATTCAATTTTCCTTTGTCATCCAACTTTTGAATAAGAGAGATCATGTAATTTAAAATATTGAATTCACCAGTATAGTTAATCAGCGCTTCGTCGTCGGTTGGTTTATGATAATCATTATGCGTTCCACTAAAAAAGTGAAGAACAGGAATATTCTTTAAATAAAACGAAGTGTGATCGGATGGGCCCACGCCAGATTCTGTAGTTTTCACTTTAAAATGATCATGTTTAATATAATTCATGGTGATTTTCCAGGCATCGGATGTTCCTACACCACTAACGATCAATGTAGGATCTTCTGTCTTTAACCGACCAATCATATCCATGTTTAACATGTAATTAACTTTTAACAAATCGATACTCGGATTTTTAGCAAAGTACCCAGATCCTAGTAGTCCCTTTTCTTCGCCTGAAAACGCCATAAATAAATAGTTATTGTTTTTAGGTCCGTTCGCTTTGATGTAACGAGCTAATTCAATCACTCCTGCTACGCCGCTTGCATTATCGTCTGCTCCATTGTGGATCGCTGGTTCTCCTCTGTAAAGCGATTCATCACCACCAAGACCTAAGTGATCGTAGTGAGCACCGATAACGATAGTGTTCTCCGCTTTATTATCAATAAACCCTAATACATTATTTCCAGTAGCTTCTTCTTTGATGATTTCGGCCGTCATGTCTATTTCAAATTCCATGTCAGCATTTAAAATGTCAGATTTTTGTGAACTCAGGTACATAACGGGAATGGAACTTGGCGTTACTTTTATTTTAGAATCCAAAACGGGTTCTTTCATATCCTTGTCGGAAGTATAAAAAATAATTCCGATAGCTCCATGGGCAATGGCAGAATCAATTCTAGTTCTTAAATCTGCAAACTCTGCAAATTTAGAATGAGGACCGCCTTTATCAGGAGTAGAAGCATCGATAACAAATATATTTCCTTTTAAATTATCTTTTCGATCATAATCATTTTGATTTAAAGAGGGTGCAACAATTCCATAACCAACTTGAACAGCTGTGCCTTTTGCTGATGCATTTGCTGAATAGGCTAATGGATAGGAAGCATGTCCTGTTTCTAGTTCGAATTCACGAATTTTTAGTTTGGTTTTCGGACCAACTTTTAAACTTTTGGTAAAAGTGAAAGGTTGTAAAAATCCTTTTTCGCCTTTAGCGACTAAACCAATCTCCGTAAATTGTTTGATAATATAAATACTCGATAATTTCTCGCCCTTCGTTCCCGGCTCACGTCCTCCGTACTCATCGGAAGCTAATGTGGAAATATGTGCTTTAATAAGCGGTTTAATTTTAGTTGAGTCCAACTGCGCTTGTAACGGTGATGTCGCAATAAAAAGTAACCCAAAGGATAGAATGTAATTGCGTAATTGATAGTAGTTCATGTTCTTCATAGAACATCAAAGTTAAAGCAATTATTATTTCTTTTCAGATGAAAACGTCAAAAGAAAGGAAACACAATTGATCTTTAATATACTAGGAATTGGTATAAAAAGGATTAAAAAGCTAAACCAAAGCGCATTCCAAATGTAAATGAAATGGGAAATGACGCATTTCCTTGTAAATGTGTGTAGGGGAAATTATCATTGTAGTCTTCTTCTGTTTGATAGATGGAATTATTAAAATCTTTAACTTGTTTCCCATTAACATACTGTGTTCCGTATCCAAGGCCAAAATAAATATCAATTAGGAATCCACCTTTTACATAGTATTGCTTTCCAAAATTCATGATAATGCAAATATTTGAATAATCTAATTTGTCAGTATAAGAAGGAGTAGGACTAAAAAATCCAGGGTTATAAGCTATCCTTTTTGAATATCGATTATATAAAATTTCTGGCTTAAAGTATTTGCCATGCAAAACATGTGTTAGTTTTTGACCTCGTACTTGATAATCCGGACGTCGAATTAATTTAAGTCCCCCTCTAAATAAAAAGCCAGAGGCATCTTCTTCATTGTTTGCAAAACCAACACCAATCACACCTAATTCTCCTTCCACATTTACCCAAGGTTTAATCATTCGCTCATAGGAGAAAGACAAATGATTCATAAGAGGGGCAAAGAAATTTATTTTAATGGCTTGATTTTTCTTTTGATCATCATCTGATAGTCGTGCATCCATTAAATCTTCATTGAAACGAATGATTTCATGGTTAGCTAATCGAATTTCTTTTATTTCTGCTTTATCGATTACTCGAGTTACGTCACTCGAGTCTTCGAGATTGCGAAATTTTATTTCATCTATTCCAAGCTCAAGAAGTTTGACGATTCGCTTATCATTGTTCTTATAGATTAAAGTGTCCTGCGCTTTGATTTGGCTAGCAAATAAAAGGAACAACACAGATAAAATAATAGCATTTGAAATTCGAGGAAAGTCTTTCATGATGGTTGGAATTACAATTAATAATAAATGATCACTTATTATTTGTTATCGCAAACTGGAAGAAGTATAAATCGCAAAAGTCAAAAGGAGCCAACTCGCTGTTTTTCTATTTATCGAAGATATAAAAAAAATTATCTTACCAAGCACATTATGGGCCTATTTTTAAATTCGAAATAGGTTTAAATTAAGTTAAATTATCTTGTAACCCATTGTCGACGGTACTTAGAAATCGCTTTTTTTTATCTACGACCGAGAGGTCTTGCTCATAAATATATTCTAGTGAAAGCCTTGATATACTTGGCTTTAGTAATCTCCATTTCAGTTCACGATAGCTGTGGAAATCGCCATTTAGCCAATTTGCCCCTGCTGTATTCCACTATGTTCCAGCCGTAGGGCGTAACTAACATTTAACATCTAACCCAGAAGTACTCCGCTGCGCAACAACTAAAGGGCTTTGCATCTCCCATATGAACTTTTATATTCTCAAATTCACCTCGCGAGGCTTTACGATAACCAACTCATCAACTCACCAACTCACCAATTTGCCAACTCACCAATTTGCCAATTTATCCAATCCATTGACGTACATCATCAAGACTTGGCATAGCTACCTCCAGCTTCAATTTTTTTCGCATGCCTCCTAAATCGTTGAAGAGCTTATTCGGATTAACGGCTTTTAATTGATCATTATTCTGTATTCCCATTTTGCGAAGAACATCATCCCAAGGAGCAGGAACTCCTTCCAATACTTCCATTTCTAGATCTAAGGATGTATTTACTAATTCAGGTCGCATTTGAGGGAAGAATAATACATCTTGAATGGAATTTGAATTGGTCATGATCATACTAAGTCGATCAATTCCTATTCCTAATCCTGCCGTAGGAGGCATCCCATATTCGATGGCGCGCAAGAAATCTTCGTCTAGTTGCATTGCTTCTTCGTCACCACGTTTCCCCAATTCTAATTGCTCTTCAAAGCGAGCACGTTGGTCGATAGGATCGTTTAACTCGGAGAAAGCATTGCAGATTTCTTTTCCATTGCAGATGGCTTCAAAGCGTTCTACTAAACCTTCTTTGCTTCTGTGTTTTTTTGCAAGCGGACTCATCTCCACAGGATAATCCGTGATGAAGGTAGGTTGAATTAATTTCGATTCGCAATGCTCTCCAAAAATTTCATCAATCAATTTTCCACGACCCATGGTTTCATCCACTTTAACTTTTAATTGAATCGCAGCTGCACGCATTTCTTCTTCACTCATCACGGATATATCAACTCCCGTAAAATGCTGTATAGCTTCATACATGGTATAGCGTTTCCAAGGTCGTGCAAAGTTAATAACGTTGTCGCCTACCCGTACTTCGGTAGTTCCGTGTAAGTCCATCGCTACTTTTTCTACCATCTCCTCCACCAATTCCATCATCCAGTAATAATCTTTGTAAGCCACGTATAATTCTACTTGCGTAAATTCTGGATTGTGAAAACGCGACATGCCCTCGTTGCGAAAATCTTTTGCAAACTCAAAAACACCTTCATAGCCACCTACAATTAGTCGCTTTAAATAAAGTTCGTTGGCAATACGTAAATACAACGTCATATCAAGTGTGTTGTGATGCGTCTTGAACGGACGCGCTGCTGCACCTCCGTAAAGCGGTTGCAAAATAGGAGTCTCTACTTCTAAGTAACCGTTGCCGCCTAAATAATGTCGAATGGAATTCACGAGTTGTGTACGCTTGATGAATGTCTCGCGTACATGTGGATTCACAATCATATCCACATACCGTTGACGATATCTTGTTTCTGGATCTGAAAACGCATCATACACTTCACCGTCTTTTTCTTTTACAATAGGTAAAGGACGAAGCGATTTTGTTAAGATGATAAATTCTTGTACATGAACTGAAGTTTCTCCAGTTTGAGTTTTGAAAACAAATCCCTTAACACCAATAATGTCTCCCGTATCTAATAATTTTTTGAAAACAGAATTGTAAAGTGTTTTATCTTCTCCAGGACAAACATCATCTCGACGAATATAAACTTGGATTCGACCACTTGCATCTTGTAACTCAGCAAAGGAGGCATTACCCATGATGCGTCGACTCATGATTCTTCCGGCAATCACTACATCTTTAAATTGCTCAGGATTTTTTTCAAAGCCTGCATGAATAGCTGCAGCATTGCTGTTGATAGGATACAACTCAGCAGGGTATGGGTTGATGCCCAGTTTGTAGAGCTCTTCAAGGCTCTCTCGACGAATGATTTCCTGTTCGGATAAGATTTGACTCATAATGCGCAAAATTAATTAAATTAGAGGTATTAGAGGCCCCTTCTGCTTCGGTATTTACTAAGGCAACAAAAAATGTTATTTTTTTTCGGCCTCGACTTAGATGGCACATTATATTTTTAGGAAGTTAAGGGTGCTGATAGTGTTACAGTCTTCGATCGATAAGCCCATCTAAAAGAAAGAGAATAGTACTAATACCCAATGATAAATGGAGCGAAAAGGTATATGAAAAGAAATTCGAGCAAAAAACCAATGATGAAACCTAAATATACTTGTGCCGGTGTATGTGATTTACAATATAATCTCGCGGCTGCAATAATGCCAGATGCCAAGGCAATACTTACCATTGCTGGTATTGAACTAAAATTGAATACTAATGCGATTCCATAAAATAATCCAAACATTCCTCCTGCACCCATCATGTGTAAACTTATTTTCCAACTAAAGTTAATAATGAAAGTAGTTAGTAATGCTAAACATGCACCTGACATTGCTAATCCAAAGATGCGTGGTAAGGGTAAGGAGAACAATAAGTAAGTACAACCAATGTAGCAGCAAAGTGTTAAAAAGTAAGGGAGAGGTCTTTCTTTTTTCTCTTCAAGCTCAAAGCTTTTTATAAATCCTCTTTGCCATAGAATCCAAGTGATTGCCGTCGGTAACAAAAAGGTTACAATAAATATGAGTAAATATAAAAAGTCTTGAAACTTTGGAGTGACCGCGTAACTTAAATAATTGTTACTATTGAATAAGATCCAAATCATGTAAAGCGGAATAAAGATAGGGTGTCCTATGCCCGAAATAAATTGACTGATTTTATGTAAAAAGGAATTTGAATTCGTGCTCATGCTAAACTTCTTTACGGAGTCGAGCTACGGGAATATTCATTTGTTCCCTGTATTTCGCTACCGTTCTGCGCGCGATATTGTATCCAGCTTTGTTTAAGATCTCTGCTAATTTTTCATCAGGAAGTGGATGCTTTTTATCTTCACTACCTATGTGATCTTCCAATATTTTTTTAATCTCTCGACTCGATGCTTCTTCACCACTGTCAGTCGTTAATCCTTCCGAGAAGAAAAATTTCAGGAGGAAAGTACCATACGGAGTCTCCACATATTTACTATTTGCCACACGAGAAACTGTCGAAATATCAAGACCCACCATGTCTGCAATGTCTTTTAAAATCATTGGACGCAATGCACGTTCATCGCCTTGTAAAAAATATTCTTGTTGGAAATTCATGATCGCTGTCATGGTTGCCAATAAGGTATGTTGACGTTGTTTGATGGCATCAATAAACCATTTGGCTGCGTCAATTTTTGATTTTATGAAGACAATAGCATCTTTACTTTCTTTCTTTTTATCTTTTGCATATGACTGCAACATTTCCTGGAAAGAACGAGAGATTCTTAATTCTGGATCGTTTCGGGAATTTAATGTTAACTCCAGTTGATTGTCGATAACACTCAAAATAAAATCGGGAATGATGGTTTGACTACTGCGTGTATCTTCCGCAGATCCTCCACCTGGACGCGGATTCAATGTTAAAATTTCTTGAATCGCATCTTTTAATTCTTCTTCATCAAGGGATAATGACTTTTGAATTTTCTCATAATGTTTTTTGGAAAATTCATCCATGTAATCTTTCAAGATTTGATAAGCTACCACTTCCGTAACTTGATCATGATGACGACGCTCCAGTTGAAGCATCAAACATTCTTGTAAATTTCGAGCAGCAATACCGGGAGGATCCAGTGTTTGAATGACTCTCAACACATTTTCTAATTCTTTTTCGTTCGATTGAATGTTTTGCGTAAAAGCTAAATCATCCACCACCGAATCTAAATCACGACGTAAATACCCATCGTCGTCTAAACTACCAATTAAATGTTGCGCTAATAAATAATGATGATTATCTAAAGCCAACATCCCTAAATTAGAAAGCAAATTGTCTTGATAAGATACACTTACTGTGATGGGCGTCTCGGGACGTTCATCGTCTTTGGATGTATTGTTAGCGTTTAATTTATAATAAGGGACATCTTCGTCTTCGATATAATCGGCAATGTCAACTTCATCATTTCGAATTGCATCTTCTAAAGCATCAGCTTCCGCTTCATCCGCCGTTTCTATTCGTTCTTCAACTTCAACTTCTACTTCGCCTTCTTCTTTTTCAAGGTCATCAAACTCATCCTCTTCCTCGTCTTGAACTTCTTCGTCAGCCAAATCATCTGGACTTCCTTCCTCCAAAGCTGGATTTATTTCCAGCTCTTCTTTAATACGTTGTTCTAAAGCAGCCGTTGGCACTTGCAACAATTTCATCAGTTGAATTTGTTGTGGCGATAGCTTTTGTAAAAGCTTTTGATGTAGACCGAGTCGTTGCATAAGAATTCGTTTCGAAAATAATAAATGCAGATGGGAAAAGAGTGAAGTTTGGGTAAAAGTATTACTTTTTTACGTAAGTAATTCTTCTACATCTGATTTCATCTCTCGCAATTGACCTTAATTCAGAATTCGGAATTCAGAATTCAGAATTAGATCAGGTTCAAATAAAGATTCTGGTAGTCTTACTGATATTAGAGTACCTTTGCAAGCGTAGCAATTTACCAACCTGCCAATTCACCAATTTCTCGTAAACTATATCCTGAAAGACAATTTAAATCAAACAAAGAACATTATCAAAATTCCGCATTCTTCGGCGTGCGCGGAAATGGAATTACATCTCTGATGTTATTCATTCCTGTTACAAACAAAACTAATCTTTCAAAGCCTAATCCAAAGCCTGCATGCGGGCATGTTCCGAATTTTCTAGTTTCTAAATACCACCATAAATCTTCTTCGTGAATCCCCATTTCTTTTACGCGTTGTAAAAGTTTGTCGTAGTTTTCTTCGCGCTGTGAACCGCCAATGATTTCGCCAATCCAAGGAAACAAAACATCCATCGCTCTCACCGTTTTTCCATCATCGTTTTGTTTCATGTAAAACGCTTTGATGTGTTTTGGATAGTCGGTGAGAATTACCGGACCTTTGAAATGATCAACTAAATAATTTTCATGTTCTTTTTGTAAATCCGTTCCCCATTCTACTTTAAACTCAAACTTTTTACTATTCGGTTCGAGAATAGTAATGGCTTCAGTGTACGTCAATCTTTTGAAAGGTACATCTACTACATGCTGCAATCTTCCTAAAAGTTCTTTGTCGTACATATTGTTTAAAAACTCAACATCATCCTTACAATGATCGAGTGCGTAATTGACTAAATACTTTAACATGTCTTCTGCTAAGTCCATGTTATCTTCAATTTCATTGAAGGCTACTTCAGGTTCGATCATCCAAAATTCGGCAAGATGTCGAGGTGTATTAGAGTTTTCCGCTCTGAAGGTTGGACCAAACGTATAAATTTTGCCCAATGCCATCGCAGCCAATTCACCTTCTAATTGTCCTGATACGGTTAGATTAGTTTCCTTTCCGAAAAAGTCCTGCGTGTAATCTATTTTATTTTCAGCATCTTTCGGAATTGCATTTAAATCAAAGTTGGTAACATGAAACATTTCTCCGGCACCTTCAGCATCCGAACCGGTGATGATGGGTGAATGCAAGTAAAAGAAATTGCGATCGTTGAAATACTTATGAATGGCAAAAGCTAGATGATGACGAATACGCAATACCGCTCCAAAAGTATTTGTCCTCGGACGTAAGTGCGCAATCTCTCTTAAAAACTCTAATGTATGTCCTTTTTTCTGCAAAGGATAGGTCTCTGCATCCGCTTCTCCGTACACGAGTAATTCTTGAACTTGCATTTCTGTTCCTTGACCACTTCCCTGTGAAGCAACAATATTTCCTTTTGCACGAATGCATGCTCCCGTACCAATGCTTTTCAAAAGCTCTTCCGAAAACTGTGAAGGATCCACTACTAATTGCAGATTATGTATGATGCTTCCATCATTTAAAGCGATAAAGGCAACGTTTTTATTTCCACGTTTGGTGCGCACCCATCCCTTTGCGATGGCTGTTTTGCCAATGAAGGATGCATCAAGAAGCTCTCTTACTGAAGTATGTTCCATAAATTAATTAGTTGAAATAAAAGTCTTTAGTTTTAAATGGAAGCCTTATTTCAAGCATGCAAAGGAAACACATTTTGAGTAGGGAATCAAGGGAGCGGAAGTTAAAGTTTAAAATTGATTCAAATTGATATTACTTGCTCAAGGATACTTTTTTTTATTTCTTGCCAACTAATTTCTTCCCTAATATAGGATATTTCAGGATCAATATCAGCATCATCAAAAAAACTAAGACTTCGAAGAACCATTAGTTCATTGCCATCAAAAAATCTTTGGGAATAAAAATGTAAAAGCTCTTTTAAGCTAAATTTTTTTAACAAGAAATATAGGTCAACAAAATCTCTTTTTCTTCCTCTGCCTGCGATAGCATGAAGTTTCATGGCTCCAATATCCTTTAAGCCCAAAAAGCGAATTTTGTTGTCGGAAAATTGTGCTTCAACGGAGGGATATGGATGACGAATAAAATCCACCTTAATATCATTAATTAATAAGACTAATATGCGATTTGATTGAGAAATTATTTCAATCTTTCCTATTTTTTCTAGATTTTCAATAATTAATTCATTCGACATTTCTCCTTTCATGAAGAAGTCCAAATCGTATGAAATTCTATGGCCAATTTGAAGTGAAAGTGCTGTTCCTCCAGCCAAAGAGAAAGAGTTTAGCGATTTCAAATCCGAAATTTGACAAAGTAAGTTCCAAGTTGAAGGAGCTACCGTTTCTCTGAATAACATCTAAAGTTTTTTAATGGAACATCTAAAACCAAACTTAAAAAGTGAACCGTTTTAATATCTAATTCTCGCTCTTGGGTCATTTCTTCTGCAATTTTATCCTTCCCATAAAAATGCAAAACCTGCTTCCATTCATTCAATTTTCCATACATCACCACTCTCATAATAATGTAACGAGCATGCTTTTGGAAGTCAAGATTATTGGGGTTGGTATCCCAAAATAATGCGGGGTTTAATTGCATGTTCCAAAGGTAAAGAATTGTATTTTAATAATTTTATCGTACTAATCGAGATTCAAATAAATTACGTTTAATATTCTAACCCTGCAATACCTGCCTGCCGGCAGGCAGGTTCCACTGCGCCTGCCTGCAGCAGGCATGTTTCAATTGCAGGGCGAAGCATCTAACATCTCTAGTGTCCTCTAGTGTTCTAGTGCCTGCCTGCTGCTTTGCTATGCTGAAGCTTTATCGAAAGCGAAGTAGGCAGGTTTAAAGTAGATTTTTATGTTTAGATCAATCATTAATTGAAACTAAAATCTATAAAACCCTAGCCTATTTTCCCCTAACTAATGCCTGCTCAGTTGTATGAAGTACAACAGCTTCAAAACTTTTATCATCTTCAACTGTTAATTCAAGACTAAAACACTATAAAACCGAGTTTAACGTTCGCTTACAATTCCTTAACTTTGCCAACACCAACAGCCCCTATGCATCAGGTTAAAGCCGGACCCCTCCTCGACAAAATTCAGTTTCCTGCTGATCTTCGAAAATTATCGGAAGATCAGTTAGAGCAAGTTAGTCAGGAGTTGCGTCAGTATATTATTGATATTGTATCGGTTAACGGCGGACATTTTGGAGCAAGCTTAGGAGTGGTGGAATTAACCGTTGCCCTGCATTATGCTTTTAATACCCCCAAAGATCAACTTGTTTGGGATGTAGGTCACCAAGCTTACGGACATAAAATCCTCACTGGTCGCAGAGATCTTTTCCATACCAACCGTATCTATAAAGGGTTGAGTGGATTCCCTAAACGTTCGGAGAGCGAATACGATACTTTCGGAGTAGGACATAGTTCAACATCCATCTCAGCAGCACTTGGAATGGCGGTGGCTTCCCGACTTAAAGGCGATAAAAAACGTCAGCACGTAGCCGTGATTGGTGATGGTGCTATGACAGCCGGGTTAGCTTTTGAAGGATTAAATCACGGAGGCGTAGAAAATTCAAATTTATTAGTTGTGCTCAACGATAATTGCATGAGTATCGATCCCAATGTAGGAGCGCTGAAAGAGTATCTCACCGATATAACGACTAGTCGTACCTACAATAAAATGAAAGACGAGGTTTGGAAGATTTTAGGAGTGATCTCTAAATTCGGACCGAATGCACAAGCTGTTGCTTCTAAGGTAGAAAGTACCATGAAGAGCGCATTGCTTAAGCAAAGTAATATGTTTGAGTCGTTGAAGTTTCGTTACTTCGGGCCTATCGACGGACACGATGTAAATCACTTAGTAAAAGTGATGAATGATCTCAAGAAAATTCCTGGTCCTAAAATTTTGCATGTTCTTACAGTGAAAGGAAAGGGTTTTGAGTTGGCAGAGAAAGATCAAACCAAATGGCATGCTCCCGGATTGTTTGATAAAATTACCGGTGAAATTGTTAAACCGATTAACGTTGCACCTCAGCCTCCCAAGTATCAAGATGTTTTTGGACATACGATGGTAGAGTTGGCAGAGATGAATAATAAAATTGTAGGAATTACGCCGGCAATGCCTTCGGGATGTTCGTTGAACATTATGATGAAAGCTATGCCCGATCGCGCTTTCGATGTAGGTATTGCCGAGCAACATGCAGTAACTTTCTCTGCAGGATTAGCAACTCAAGGCATGATTCCCTTTTGTAATATTTACTCAAGCTTTATGCAGCGTGCTTACGATCAAGTGGTGCACGATGTAGCCTTGCAAAATTTGCATGTTGTATTTTGCCTCGATCGTGGAGGAATTGCGGGTGCTGATGGACCTACTCATCATGGTTCGTTCGATTTGGCTTTCTTTAGATGCATTCCGAATATGGTGGTGTCTGCTCCAATGAATGAACAAGAGTTACGTAACTTAATGTATACCGCAAGTCATCCAGGAATGGGGCCATTTTCCATACGTTATCCGAGAGGAAACGGTGTAATGCTTGATTGGCGCAAACCTTTTGAAGCGATTCCAGTTGGTAAAGGAAGAAAGATTCGTGGAGGAGAAAAAGTGGCGATTTTATCCATTGGTCATCCAGGTAATTTTGCAGTTCAAGCTTGTGATCAATTAGCTGAAGAAGGATTGTATCCGGCGCACTACGATATGCGTTTTGTGAAGCCGTTAGATGCAGCTTTATTGCATGAAATATTTTCAGAGTTCAAGCACATTATTACCGTGGAAGATGGATGCATTCAAGGTGGATTTGGTAGCGCCATCGCCGAATTTATGATTGATCATAACTACAGTTCACAAATTCAACGCTTAGGGATTCCCGATGCATGGATTGAGCACGGTGAACAAAAAGAACTTTATCGCGAATGTAATTTTGATGCACAAGCTATTTGTTCTGCTGTACGTGAATTGATGCCCGAGAAAACAATTGCTTAGTCGAAAGACATCGCATTATCTATATAATTTTGTTCCTCAAACTTAGCGCCTCTGCGCCTTTGCGAGAAAAAAAGCGTCGGAGCCTTAGCGAGAAAATTTAGCGAAGAGAAAAATGTATACGTAGGCGATTTGAATGATGCAAGCCTTTAATTCAAGCCTCTCCCTAGCCCTCTCCAGAGGCCGTATGTTTGTAAAGCATAAGTTCCAGAATATTATTAGTTTTAGATACGAACTAAACAATAATAAACCGAAACTTATGCAAGCACAAAATAACAAATTGGATTTTAATGGACAAAACATTTATGTTGGATTTGATGTTCATTTGAAGAGTTGGAAAGTAACTATTATGACTGAAAAATTGCTTCATAAAACTTTCTCTCAAGATCCGAACCCAGAGATTTTATACGATTACTTGTATAAAAATTTTCCTGGTGCAACATATTATTCTGCGTATGAGGCTGGATTTTGTGGATATTGGGTACATAATCGTTTAAAAGCATTAGGAATAAATTCTATGGTAGTAAATCCAGCAGATATACCGACCACACATAAAGAGAAAGTGCTGAAGGAAGATTCACGAGATAGCAGGAAAATTGCTCGGGAATTACGAAACGGAAATTTAACGCCTATATATGTTCCTAATTTAAAAACGCTTGAGGATAGAAGTTTGGTTCGGAATCGCGCAGCGTTGGTTAAAGATTTGGCTAGAAATAAAAACAGGGTAAAGTCATTTCTTCATTTTTATGGTATAAAGTTGCCAGAAAAATTTAATAATTCAACTAAAAATTGGTCCAATCAATTTGTCAATTGGTTGGATTCAATTGAAATGGAAGAATTAAGTGGAAAGCAGGCACTAGAGGGTCTTGTTTTATCTAGCAAGAATTTAAGAGCCTCAGTATTGCAAACAACGAAGCATATAACAGAGCTATCAAAAACAGAGGTATATAAAAGTAATGTCCAACTTTTAAGAAGTATCCCTGGCATAGGACTACTAACTGCAATGATGATAATGACTGAACTCGAAGATATAAGTCGGTTTAAAAATTTTGACTCCTTTTGCGGGTTTATTGGATTGATTCCATCTACACATTCAAGTGGGGAAAAAGAAGTGATAGGAGAAATTACATCTAGAGGACATAGTGTATTAAGAAGTGCTATAATAGAAAGTGCTTGGGTAGCGGCAAGACATGATCCTGCGCTAACTAAAAGTTATCATGAATTATGTAGACGAATGGAGCCCAACAAAGCAATAATTAGAATAGCAAGAAAATTATTAAGTAGACTTAGATATGTATTAAAAGAGAAAAAAGAGTATGTGTGTTCTGTAGTAAAATAATAAACAATTTCTATGAAACAAATTGAATTAGTGAGACTGCTAACCTCTCCTTGTAGCGCCGTTCAATCGGTGTCCACTATCCAAAGGCCGCAGCTCACTTTCTATAAAAATTAAAGCACGGCAATGCGACCCAAAATAAAAATTGGTTTCGCTTATAGAAGGATATTTTATAGTAATTGTTTCAAGAAATAGAAGCAAATAAAACTTGTTGGAAAAATGAGTTTTATAAGCCATAATAGACAATAAATTAATCAAAAAAGCCCCTATAAAAAGAGGCTTAGTGTATATTTACGTCATAAACCCTATTGCTGATGGGTTGCTCTCCAGCAGAGCCCACTTCCTCTTTGGGTTTACTCAGTAAAAATAGTAAAATAATAGTCTGAAACTTGTTTTACAACATAGAAGGAGAGG